>JACQST010000080.1 GCA_016211185.1 Candidatus Woesearchaeota archaeon
GAGGATTCACAATACAGCAGGCAAAAGACCTCCTGTCGCAGCTTATGGAGAAAGGATACCTAAAAGAGGCAAATGTAGGAGTAAGCTTCCCTATTTTCGTAATCACCCTGACTGAAAAAGGAAAGATTGCCCTAAATAATCACGAGGAGGTAACTCTTGATTTCAAAGGGTTTTACAATGAGCCCTTCAAGCCAGCCACAGACATAGGCGTGGTGGATAAGGATACTTTAGAAGAGTACTATATCATCAAAGGGCAGCTTGTGAAATTGCAGAAAAGAGAGGAGGAACTGAAAGAAACCATAAAAAGCGCAATGGTTAAAAACAGCATCAGCGAGCTGCACTCGGAATTCATGGAGCTATACTGCAAAAAGGCAGAGCGGGTAACATATCCCAAAGAAAAGATAGAAAAATACGTTCCGGATGATATTCTCAGTAAGATAAGAACAGTGAATGAGAGCATTGTTCTGATAACAAAACTCAAAGCAAGATGAAAATAGGCATGGTCGGAAGGTTTGGGGAGCAGGAAGGCATATCGATATACTCTGACAGCCTTGCAGAGGGGCTTGAGCAGAACAAAATTCAGGTAGTCAGGATAGGGGGCATTAAGTCAAAGGCGGACTACAGGACAGAGCTCAAGGCATGGAAACTCAGGGAGAGCTTGCGTGGCATTGCACAAAAGGAAAGCCTTGACATCATCCACATGCAATACATATCTGAGCGCAGCTATTACGGAATGCGGAGCCTGAACCTAAACTTCATCAGGGCGCTGAAACAGCCTGTTCCTGTTGCGGTAACAATGCATGAGATACATTACTCTGCCAGCGGAATAAGACAGCTCATCGTAAAGAAGCTCGAGGAAACCATAATAAGAAGGGCATCCGCAGCGATAGTGCACACAAAAGGCCAGGCAGAATACATACGAAAGGCATACGGAATTAATGCCGACAGTATACACCACGGGCTGGTCCTTAACCCTACGCACAAAAAAAAAGGAAACTCGCGTGGAAAAAACCTTTTGTTCTTCGGCCTCATATCAGAAGCCAAAGGCCTCGAATACCTCATAGCGGCGATGAAACAACTCAGGGATTACAAGCTCACCATAGCTGGCAGGCCAGTCTCCGGGCAGCATCTTAAAAAGCTACAGGCATCAGTAATGAGCCCGAATATAAAAGCAGACTTTGGATGGGCAACAGAGGAAAAAAAGAGAGAATACTTCAGCAACGCAGACATAGCTGTGCTGCCATACCTTGAAGCCCCATACCAGTCAGGAGTGCTGCACAACGCAATGTCATACGGAATACCAGTCGTTGCGACAAGGGTTGGCGCGCTTTGGGAAATCATCGAAGAATTCAAGTGCGGCGAAACTGTTGAGATGGCAAACAGCACCGCAATAGCAGAAGCAGTCAGAAAAGTAGAGAAAAACTACCAGACATATCAGCAAGGCGTAATGAGATACAGGAAAGAAGCAAACTGGGATGCTGTTGCAAAGCGCCACATCAAGCTGTACATCCAACTGCTGGAAAAAACTCACACGCCCATGACACCGGAATAAAGAGACTCCATTCTCTTTCTTATGCCTGCGTAATCCCAAGCCTTCACAAACTCTTTCAGCTTCCTGCCCATAAGCTTTCTGCCCGAGCTATCACGCCACAAAGATAAAAGGTTATGCTCAAGCCCCTGCCAGTCAGAAGGCATGTGGTAAAGCGCAAGCCCGCGGAAAACGCTCCGGAGGCTGCCAATAGAGGACAGGCACAAAGGAACCCCTGCAGCAGCAGCCTCGTAAACAGAAAGGCCCTGCGCCTCAACCTCAGAGGAGTTAACAAACACGTCAGAAATTGCAAGCACCTCCCTCAAAAGGCCAGGCTCAAGGAACCCAGTCTGGACAACATTATCCAAGCCAAGCCCAGCCACCATTGACTTAACGGACTTTTCGCGCTCGGTCCAGAGGAGATCCTCTCCAACAACAAAAAGCCGCGAGGGAACCCTGCGAGAGAAAGCCCTGAAAGCCCTGAGGATTGTGTCAACGCGCTTGCACTTCCTTATGTTCGAAACAGTCGTGACCACAAACTCGTGCTCACCAACATCGTATTTCTCCCTGACCTTCCTGACATCAACCCTTCCAGAAAAGAACTCGTGGTCAACAGGATGTGGAAGCAGCACAACCCTGTCGCGACCTAATCCTGCATCAAGGTAAACCTTCTCCTCATAAGGCGTCAATGCGATAACCCTGTCAAACCTCCTCATAACCCTCACAGAAAGCCACGCTACAAAAGGGTTTGAGCCAAGGATGTATGTGTGAGGCGTGAGAACTTTGGGCTTGCCCACAAAAGCCGAGAAAAAGCTTGGAGGATAAGGCCTCAAATGAGAATGGATTAACCTGACATCCCTGTCACGCGAAACATGCCTCAGCAAGGCAAGCGTGCTGCCAAAACGCCTCACTTTTATTCCACTAACACTGTCGCTTCCCCCAGCCTGCAGGGTAAGCATCTCAACCCCAAACCCCTTCTCAAGCATAAGCCTCGCTGGCCAGTTAAAGTAGTCCTCCTTGAAGGTAAGCGGAAACCTAAGCGGATACTCAAGAACGATTTCAACAAACTTCATAGCCTAGTCCTCTGCAAGCTTCTCGCTGTCCCACATGTCCTTGCCATTATCCTCCCGGAAAACAATAAACCTGCCCATAACAAGGCAGTCAATCCCGGTCCCCATCATGCACCTGTATGCGTCATGAGGAGTGCACACAATAGGCTCACCCCGGATATTAAAGGACGTATTGACGATAATAGGGATGCTTGAAAGCCTGCCGAACTCCTTAATCACGCCATAATAAAGAGGGTTCTGATGCCTCCTCACAGTCTGAAGCCTGCCGCTGCCATCAACGTGAGTAACAGCAGGAATCCTTGAGCGCCACCTCTTCCTAATAGGATAAACCATCAGCATGAAGTCAGCAGGCTCAGGCACAGGTGTATCGCACTCAAAATACTTCAGCGCGTCATCCTCACAAACAGCAGGCGCAAAAGGCCTGAACTTCTCCCTGTGCTTCACCTTAAGGTTCAGGATTTCCTTCATCTCAGGCCTCAAAGGGCTGGCCAGTATGCTCCTGGCGCCAAGGGCACGCGGACCCCACTCCATCCTGCCCTGGAACCAACCCACAACCTTCTCTGCATGGATAAGCGCAGCAGTCTTCCTCACAAGCTCATCATCTGAGCCTAACTCAGAATACTTAACACCCCCCTTATCGAGATAAGACCTGATTTCCTCATCAGAAAAAGACGGGCCCAGGTAAGCGTGCTCCTGCACAAAACCCCTCCTGTTCTTAAGGATACAATGGTAAACAAAAGAGGCAGCGCCTATGCTTGTCCCGCCGTCAGACGCATTAGGCTGAATCCACACCCTCTTGAAAGGAGTCCGACGCAGAATCTTTCCGTTATAAACGCTGTTAAGCGCAACGCCGCCGCCAAGAACAAGGTTATCACACTTAGTAACCTTATGGACATGCATAAGGATTTTTGTAAGAACCTCCTCAAGCACAAGCTGCACAGCAGCCGCAATATCCTTATGCCTCTTGCTCATCTCAGCACCCCGCCCAGTAACAGGAGCGCCAAGAAGCCCGCAGAACTTGTCAGAAGGCATCCTGTCTGCATAATGATACTTGAAATAGCCCATGTCCAGCCTGTAGCTCCCGTCACCCTTCACATCAATGACGCGCCTGAGCTTCCGGTAATAAGGATTTGTCTCAGGATTCATGTCGCCGTAAGGGGCAAGCCCCATCACCTTGTACTCTGAATTGTTGACGCTGAAGCCAAGATAAGCAGTAACTGTGGAGTAAAGCAGGCCAAGAGAGCTTGGAAACCTGATTTCCTTCATCAACCTGATGCTGCTGTTCTCCGCAACACCGAAAGAAGTCGTTGTCCACTCACCAACGCCATCAGTCGTAACCACAGCCGCCTTCCGGAAAGGAGACACCAAAAAAGAAGCCGCAGCATGAGCCAGGTGATGCTCAACAAAGAAGATATCACCCCTATACTTGAGCCTCTTCCTGATAGTCCCCGGAACCCTCAGCTTTTCGTTAATCCAAGACGGGATAGAGCTAAGGAACGTCTTGAAGCTGAAAGGAAAGCACTCAAGGTGCTGCGAAAGAACCCTCTCCATCTTCAGGAAGGGCTTCTCGTAAAAGCCTATGTGGCTGACTTCATCAATGGTTATTCCTGCATCCCTAAGGCAGAAATTAACCGCGTTTATCGGAAACGATGAGTCGTGCTTCTTCCTGCTGAAACGCTCCTCCTCAGCAGCAGCCACGACAACACCATCCTTCAGCAACGCCGCAGAGGCATCATGGTAATAGCAGCTAATCCCCAGTATGTACATAAAAACGCCTCAAAACTGCCTGTAAAAATCCTCATCAGGGCGCTCATCAATCCTCAAGTCAACCCAATACGAAGGAGCATCCGAAAAACCGCTGTCGAGGAAACGCTTACCTACAACCTTCGCAACAATAGACGTAACCCCCACCCCTGCAACATATGCAACAGCAAGCAGGACAGAATTCACAATAGTGCTGATGCAGGAACCGAAGTCATGCAGCCCGGCCCTGAAGCCCCTGAAAAAAACATTAAAGCTCATTTCAGAAACACCTTGAGCAGATAACCCGACAGAGTAACCAACCCCGTGACAATCATCAAGTGGGTATAAGTCCACGAAGCCGGAATCTTATGAGCAAACGACAACGCAAAAAACATAACAGTCGTAAAAACAAAATACCCGAAAGCAAAACCAAGCTTCCGAGCCAACACGCTTTCGCCCACAGAATCCATGCCCATGAAATAAGCAGGCAATTTATAAATTTTGCCAACCAAAAACCGAGAAATCAGTCCTTCTTGCTGCTCCTCTGCCAGCAATCAAAACAATACACAAAACCAGCCCGTATCATGCTGTACTTCTTGCAAAGCCTGCACTTGGTGTTATACTTCTTATAGGCCATGAAAAACCTGTGTGAATGCGACATATATTAATGCTTTGCTTTTCTATCAGCCAAAGGTAAAGGCATAAACCCTGAAGCCACTGCCCTTAACCTTAAGGGAGAGCTTATGGCGGCCATAATCCCCCCGAACCGAGTTATACATCCTGAACTCCTTCACAGAAACAACCGAACCATTCACATCCTCACCAGAGTTGGAGCTGTCCAGCCCCCCTCCATCCAAGGAAACACCAACAGAAGAGCCTCTGTCAGAGCCAGCAACGAAGTTCACAGCCCCTGCGTCATAGCTAAGCAAGACCTCGCCCTCCACAGATACAAGCTCCATGAAGTCAGGCCGGCTCCTCCACTCACCTGAAAGGTAAATCGTGTCCGGCTGGATGGCAGAAGGCACAGAATAACTCATCGAAACCTCAGGGGTATGCCCTTCACGGTTCCCCAACGGCTTCCTCATGAACCTGTAACCAAAATAAAGCTCAGGAGTCCTTATCCTTGAAAAGTCAACAGCAACAGCAGACTCAGGAGAGGAGACTGACTCATCAATCCTCACGCCAGCAAGACGCCCAGACCTCTCCCCCAGCAGCTCCTGAATAACCCTCTCAGTCTCCTCATACCCCCCTTCCCCTATGTGGTCATACCTGATGTAGCCATCAACATCAACAAGATACTTCCTTGGCCAATAAGCATTCCTGTATGCACGCCACGACTCATAACCGTTATCCAAAGCAACAGGATACCTTATGCCATACTTATCAACAGCAGACTGAACATTTCGAATGTCCTTTTCGAACTCAAACTCCGGGGTGTGAACACCAATGATGACAAGCCCGCTGTCCCTATACTTGCGGTCCCACTCATTAAGGTAAGGCAATGTCCTTATGCAGTTAACGCATGAGTAAGTCCAGAAATCCACAAGCACAACCTTCCCCCTGCTCCCCCCAACGGAAACATTTCCGTTAATGAAGCCTGAGATTCCCCTCAGCTCAGGAGCCTTCAAAAGCCCCGCATCCTTCCCCGAATTCATAACAACCACCCAAAAAAGAACAGCAAAAACAATTACACCTGCCAAAACCCATGCGGCCGCAGCCATTCACGCACCCCACCCAATCAGGAAATCTGACAATGGCGAAAGACCTGCAAGCACACCGAGCCTGCCAGTGAACACCAGCACGCCAACAACAAGCAGAAGCAAGCCGGCAAACACGTTAAAATAAGCCAGCAGCCACTGATACCTTGCCAACAGGGCATAAAAACGGGAAGTGAACAGGCCAACAAGAAGGAATGGGGCACCTAGCCCAACTGAATATGCCAAGAGAAGATAAAAAGCGCTGCCGGGAGAGGTAACTGCGAACGTGAATATGCTTCCAAGTATTGCACCCACACATGGAGTCCACCCTGCTGCAAAAGTGGCGCCAAAAATGAAACTGGTGAGGTAATGCGACCTAAACGCCTTAGGCCTGAACAACCTCCTCTCAGCATCAAGAAACGGCAGCCGAACAACCTTAAGCAGGTAAAGCGCAAAAACAATGATAACAACGCCACCAAGCCTGCCAACCCAGACCTTAATGTCATACGCGACAAAGGAAAACACGCTGTTTATCAGCACACCCAAAACAGAAAACACCATGCTGAAGCCCAAAACGAAAAAAGCAGTGCTCACAAAAACCGAAAGCTGCTCGTTCCTGTCAAGGCCCTTCGAACTGTTCGAACTAACCCCAGACATGTAAGAGAAAAAAGCAGGTATAAGCGGAAGCACACAAGGAGACAGAAATGAAAGAAGCCCTGCAACAAACGCTACCACTATGCCCAGCTCAGCCATACCAAGCACCTAAGAGCCCAAGGCCTCCAAAAGCCTGCCCCTATCCCAGAAATCAGACGCCCTTAAAACCACTATGCCCTCCTTCAGGATTATGCGAGTATGCTGGTAAGGAATCTGATACTGCCTCTTAAGGGAGTCCTCCCTATCGAAATCAACCCTGAAGCCAACCACATCAGGATTCTGGAGCGAGTTAAACGCAGCGAATATTTCAGGCTCCTGCTGCCTGCAGATGCTGCACCAAGGAGCGTGAAACTCCAGATAAACAGTCTTCCCAGACTCCAACGCGGCCCTGAAACCAGCCTCATCATAATCATAATACCCTGAGCCGTTCACAGAGCCAGCAAGCAAAGCACCTTTGGAAACAGAAGCCATGCTGCCATGCCCAGAACCCTGGACACTGTCCAATGGCTGCAACGGCTGCCCTGAACTTAATTTTTCTGAAGAGCTGCAGCCAGCAGCAACCAGCAAAAGGAAAACTGCAAACACCCTGAGCATAACCTGAAACAGAAGCAAGCAGCTTAAATAAACTTCCGTAGAACAGTTAAACCAAAAGTTTAATAATTGCGCGCTATCAGCTCACGCAGATGAAAAACACACTTGTCGCGGTAATGGGAGCAGACCCTGACGCAGAAGACATACTATACAGAAGCCTGAAGGACTTCCCATCAGACAAAATAATACTCATAGTAGACAAAGAATCGATACAAGCTGCGCAAAGGATAAGGGACAGCCTTGCCAAGTTCGGAATAGCAGTCGAACACGAAAAAGTGCAAAACACAAAATCAATGGACGAACTTTTCCTGAAGATAAAATCCATCAAGCAAATGGAAGAAAACAGGAACATAGTCATAAACATAGACACAGACTACATGTCGTCCTGCCTCGCGCTGAGCTCAGCATTCGTGAACGGGATACAGGCAATAGGCCTAATGGAGGAAAAGCTCATAGCATACCCAATAATGAAATTCAGCTACTACACTGCACTATCAGAAAAAAAGCTCCGGATAATGAAGAAGATACACGACAACGAACAGTACGAATCAATCCAGAAGCTCGGAAAAGACCTCAACATGAACCTGCCCCTGACCGCATACCACATAAACGGCGCGCCGGGAAAACCAGGACTCGATCAAAAGGGGCTTGTCCAGACAGAAAAAAAGGGCAGAAGCCATAAGATAAGGCTCACAAAGCTTGGCGAACTCCTGATGAAAGGAGCGGTTGACTACGAAGTAGGCAAAAGAACCTGCTGAGCATAGGTCTCATATAGCCCCAGGCTCCATCCTCGCAGTCCGTGTCATCGGGGTGAGGTGCCTGTGCATGTTAAGGTAAGCCTTAATGTTAAGGTAGAGCTGGCTGCAAGTCTCAACAAGAAGGTCCTCAAACTGGCCAGTATAAGTCCTGTAAATGAACTTGTCAAAAACAGTCCTCAGGAAGAAATAGAAAGGCCTCTGCTCCCACCTGCCCTCAAAATCCGTATACATTATACCGTCGATTATTATGTAAACCTTGCCTTTGTGCATCCTCTTCTTTTTCCCGTCGATCTCAACAGTAACCTCCTTGAGATTAATCATCCTGATAAGCACCCGTATCTGGTGCCTCACATAATCAGAAACCTTCTTCCACGGCTGAAGCTCAAGCTCAATATACTTGCCCTCTGGCTTGACATGCTCCTGATTCCTGAGCTCACGCCTGTCAAAGCCCTTCTCCCTTATCCAGTTGTCAATAAGCTGGTAAAGCTCAGTAACATTGAACATTCCAATGTAATGCACAGTCAGATGGTCAACAACAATCCTCTGCTCAGCCATAAAAAAACCTCAATACAGGTTGCCGTGGCACTCCATGTTCAAGTAATCCTTAATTATCCTCTGAAACTTCCACGTCTCATACATAAGGGCATCAAGGTGCAACAGCTCAAAGTCCCTCTTAATAACGAAGCGGTGAAGGAACTTCTTGAGCATCCGCTCAAACGAGCCGTTCCACTTCTTAGTCCCTGTAATGTCCTCATAACCAGTCTCGAGGCCGAAATTCAGCCGTATACTTAATCTGCCCTTGTTAAGCTTCTTCCTCACACCGCCAACAATAGTCTCAACATCCTCAAAGCCCCTTATGTCCAAATCCATGACGATAATATCCTTTACAAAGGCCGTCTTCTTGCGCTCAGCCCGCCACCTCAGGATAAGCTCAGGAGGCTTGAACCTGTAAAGAGGCTCGTGGAACTCGAAGTTCCTCTTCTTCAGCCAGCGGACCATGACTTTGTAAAGCCTCTGGAAATCAAAAATGCCCTTGAACTTTATAATCGCAAACGGGTGGAAGTCACCAACAGAGTGCTCCTGGTAATTAGTAGGCACACCAGAGTAATCCTCAAACTCATGAATCCCCTCAGGCCGCGAAGGCTTCTCAAGCAGCTTACCAAAGAAAGACTCAGCAGTAGCCATACATGGATAATGGCTAACGGCATTTATAAAGTTTTCTATTTAGTATATCAGTATAGGAAAATGGGATATAACATCAGAAATGCTTAAATATTACCCTAACTATTTAGTAAATCAAACTATACTAATCAACTATGGCAATAACAAAAGTAACGAGGAATTACCAGATAACTCTACCAAAGGAAACACGGAAAAGCGCCGGAATAAGGATCGGAGACGAAATAGTACTGGAGACAAGCAATAATGAAATCAGGCTGAAGAAGCTCGGGAATGCACTTGAAAACGCATTCGGGATACTGACTGAGATAAAGGAAGACTCCCCTGACTACGTAAGAAAAATAAGGGATGAATCTGAAAACAGGCGCAAAAGGCTCAGGATATGACAACAGCAATAGACACAGACATATTCATAGATTATCTCAGGGGAACAGAGAAAGCAAATTCGTTCTTCAAGCGGCTGATGCAAGAAAAAGAACATGTCATATTCTCCGCAATAACAGAAGCAGAACTGCTATCCGCAAAAGAATGCATGGAAAAGGAAAAGGCAGACGCGATAACAGCTTTCCTCTCGGCATTCACAAAAATAAGCGTGGATAACGACATAGCAAAACTCGGGGGCGCACTTCGAAGGGAATACGGCGCTGCCCTTGACGACTCACTAATAGCAGCCACTGCAATAACCCGAAAGGCAAGGCTCGCGACAAGGAATCTCAGCGACTACAAAAAGATACCCGAGCTGGAAGCAGAAAGCCCGTATCAGTAAATACTAAAAAACAGTAAAATATTTAAATA
>JACQST010000067.1 GCA_016211185.1 Candidatus Woesearchaeota archaeon
GTTTTAGGGGGTTTATTAGAATGTTTGTAGTGGACACTGCTAATGGTATCAGGTCTTTGCCTGCGAAGGAAATCTCTGCAAGGGATGCTAAGAGTCTGGGCTCTGAGCTTGCGATGAAAATCCTGAAGCTTCTTGTGGTGAAGCCTATGTATCCTGTTGAGGTTGCGAAGGAGCTAAAGGTTCATGAGCAGAAGGTTTACTATCACATCAGGAACTTGGAGTCCTGTGGCGCGGTAAAGGTTGTTAGGGAGGAGGAGAGGCAGGGCGCTGTGGCCAAGTTTTATGGTGTTGACAAGCCTGCTTTGGTTATAAGGCTGAAGGAGCTGGACTCGACCAACAAGCTTTTCGGCAGCCAGGACAATGATTTCCTGAAGCCGTTCATCGTTGACGGTAAGCTTAATGCCCTTATTGTTGTTGGAAGCCCTGACCCACACGGCCCTGAGAAAGCAAGGTCAAGGGATGGGTATTATGGCATGGATTTGGCTTTGTTTCTCGGCACGTTCCTTAATTATGTGCCTAATTTTTATGTTAAGCTCGACACAGAGGTGAGAGAGTCTGACCTCAGGAACAACCTTATCGTCATAGGTGGGCCTGTTGTGAACAGGGTCACTTCCATGATTAACCAGAAGCTTCCTGTCCGGTTCGACAAGGAGTCACATTGGGGGATTAACTCCTCTGTTTCAGGCAACCTTTACCCGAATGACGAGTCCGGGCTTATAGTTAAGGCTCGCAACCCTTTTGAGTCTGAGCGGTTTGTGTTGCTTGTTGCTGGAAAGAGGCACATGGGCACAAGGGCGGCAATAATCGCTTTCCTGAAGAACTTCACAGAGGTTTCATCTGGAAACGTGTTCAACAGAGCTGTCAATGCAAAGGTAGTTGAAGGGGTTGACCTGGATTCTGATGGAATAATTGATGACGTGGAGTTCAGGGAGTGAAGTTATGCTGGAGCCGTTCAGGAATCAGTTTTTCAAATGTGCCTTTTGCTGCGTTCATGAATTCTTCCTCGCGGTGCGTGCTTATTATGGCGCCTGCTGCGCCTGTGTGCCCTCCGAATGTGCCGTTGACCTGCTCGGTTATGCCTGAGATGACTGAGCGAAGGTCTTTTCCTTCTGCTGTGCACCTTATGCTGACCTTGGTGTTTCCATCGCCTATGCGGGCCATTGAGAGCACGTATGTCTCATTTTCGAAGTAGCTTGACTTGGACACGATTGAGGCTATTGTGCCTATCATGGTATGCATTACTTCTGTGCCTGCGTTTATGATTATGTAGTTGCTGCCTTTTGCAAACTTATTCTCGGTTTGGCATTTTTCAAACCACTTCAGTGCCTTTGTTATTTCCTTCTTGTAGTCTGCAAGGTGCGCTATGGCTTTTGATTTGAGCTGCTTTTGGCCGAGGCACGCTCCTATTCCTAATGATGCCTTGTCCATCCTTCCGCAGGCATTGAGGAGTGTGGAGAACTCCTTTGCGTCGCGGAGGGGTGATTCTTTCTGTTCCTCCCGCAGTATGTATACTGGCCCGATTATTGCTTCTGGGTGTTTCTCATCTATCCTCTTCAGGATTATGCCTGTGGTGAGTTTTCTCAGTTCGTCATCATCAAGGTCTATGAGCTTTCTCCATCTTTCTCCGTTCTTGGGGCGTATGCCGAGCTGGTTTAGGAATTGTATGGCCGCGCTCTCGCTCCCGGTTATGCCGGGTATTGGGTGTTCTGAGCTGTATGCCAGTAATCTATGGAGGGGCTTTGTCTGCGCCCCGAAAATCTTCAGCCCCGGGACTACCTTCATTTTGCCTGAATGCACTGCATCCTTTAGTATGTCTGAGTTGACTCTTTCGAATCCGTTGTTTTCCTGAACGTCTCCTATGGCCCCGACTATGGCGATGCCTGCCATGTCCTTGTTTGCTTCGTCCAGCGCTCTTGCGAAGAGGTATGCAACCCCTGCTCCTGACACTTCTTTTGAGCCGTCTATGCCGAAGAAGTGGGGGTTTATGTGAATGATGTTCGGCATTTCCTCGATTGTTTCGGGCTTGTGGTGGTCGAATATGTAGACTGTCTTGTCTGCAAGCTTTTCCTTGAGCACTGAGAACTGTCCTGAGCCGAGGTCTGTGAACGCTATGTATTTGTAAGGTTCCTTGGCGAGGCTTTCTGCGAGCTCTGCATCGAGCTTCTGGACTATGGAAACAACATGCTGCCTGTTTTCCCGCAGCATCGCTTTTATCATTATTGAGCCTGAGCTGAGCCCGTCTGCGTCAAGGTGTGATATGAGCCTTATTGTCTCGTTGCAGCTTATTCTCTTGAAATCATCAGCTTTTTGCTGTATGTAGCTGTAGAACTCATCGTATTTGTCCAATTTGCTGTCAGGCTGTAATTCTTTATGTTATATTTAAGATTTTTGAACTCGAACTATGCTTTGGCAAGTTGCATGAGAACGGCGATTGTCTTCAATAAGGAGGTTCTATGTTGCAGATTCATGGCCTCAACCCACTCGACATTTGTTTTTTTAAAGCCACGGCAGGAAAGGAAACTCTGTATTGCTGGAAGGTGGATTACTCCATACACTATGCCTATTTCAGCTTGCTCTGCGTATTGCTCAAGTGATTGTAACAATGCCTTGTCTCTTTCATCTACAAGAATGTTTGATTTTGTAATGCCCGGAAACGCTTTTTTTATTGCTAAAACAACAGGCGACCCAACAATTCGGAAGCTATACGCAAATATCGCCTTTATCTCTTCCGGATTATTTCTTATGACTTCGATGTGCCTTTTGGGGTTTGCAAGGCCTGAGTAAGCTCTCGGCACTGCGCCTGCTTTTTGGATGACTTCATCCAGAGAATAATCAGGATTTCTCCATCCAGAAGGGTATTCTAGGCTTTGCACAACTAATCCTAATACGTCCGCAATTATGGCGACAGTATTATTCGTGTAATTGAAGGTCTTTGCCCAGTCAGAAGTTCCCACAGATTCTTCTGGACTTACTTTTATTCCTTCGTATAGCCCCATGGGAAGACGGTCTATTTCTGCTGACAGGCGCTCATAGTATTGCGGTGTTCCTATGTGGATTGTGCTTATGACTTTGACCGTTGTGCAGCCCGTATATTTTCCGCCAGACACAGTATTTCTGCCAGAGTAAGTTATTATTGGCGTATAGAGTTTGTCTTCAAGTATAAGCATGCCCGACATAAGAATTTAACCTACTCTATCATGAGCCGGACTTTTTCAGGGTCGTATTCCCATGTTTTTTCCATCTTGCCTGTTCTCTTGTAGTACTTGACGAGTCGTCTTATCTTGGATTCTGTGAGTTGACGCCCTCTCTTTGCAGTCATGTCCTTGTGGTTTGCTTCCATGTGCTTGTTGGCAGATATGTTTTTCTTTATCAGTGAAATGAGGTCTTCTGGAAGTGTTGGCTGTATCTTCCTTTCCTTGAGTATTCTGCCGATTTTTTTGTCAGACGCTGCCTTGACGCTGGGTATGCCGTATGTGTCCCTTAGGAGCGTTCCTATGTGGCTTGGCGTTTTGCCTTCCTTTGAGAGCTTGACTATTAGCAGCTCTATCTCCTTGTCACTGTACCTTATCCACGGATTTTTTTTCTTTGTGAGTGGCTTTTTTGAGCCTGCCACGCCTTTCTTCCTTGAATGCATTCGTGCCATTTCTTGAGGGAAAGGTTTTTGGGGCGGTTTATAAATTTTGTTGTGCGTATAAAATAAAAATAGAAAAAGAGGTTTATGGCTGCGGGCTTATATCATTTCCCCTATCTCGATTTCCTCTGGGTTTAGGAATGTCTGGTCTGCCTGCTCCAGTGTCTGCCCGTCTTCCTGCCCGTATGCTTGTTCCTTCTGGGCAGTTTCCTGCTGTGTTTCCGGGCTGCATCCGCCAAGTGCGGCAATCGCTACTATTGCCATTATTGCCAGTGCAGTTAGGAGCGGTTTCATTCTTCCACCTCCCTGCCCGGGCTTGGCTTTGTTTTTGCCGGGGTGTTTTGTATCCTGAGCTTGGCTTTTTCCCTTGCCTCAGGGTTTTTTATGGACTGTGCCCTTTCAAGTGCGCGTTCTCTTTTCCGTTCGCTGTAGTTTTGCTTCAGGTCATCGATAACTGCTTTCTTGAGAACTGAGCGCTTGAGCAGGTCTTCCTTTATCCTGGCGAGCGCTTCTTTTTTTTCCTGGGCTGTAAGGCTGTTGAATGTTGTGGTTATTGCAGCAATGGCTTGGCCCGGGGCTATCTCGCCTGCCCTGACCTTGGCGACAAGGCTCTCGTTTTCTGTTCCGAGTGCATTGAGCATTGTCTTAATTCTCTCTGCGTTGTGCTCGTTTATCTCTGCCCTTATTCTCTGCTCAAGCTCTGCTTTTGTTGTGTTCCTTTCTTTCTTTGCGGCAGCCTTTATCTTATTGACCTGCTCAGGGTTCAGTTGTGCTTTCACTTCTGCCCTGAACTCCTTTGACAGCTCTGTTGCGTCGTGCTTGTAGTCAGCGAACTTTTGCGCTGCAGTTCTTGGCTCCGGCAATGGAGCGGCTGTGACTTGGGCTTTGAGCGCGGTCATCTCCTCAAGTATCTGCTCAAGCGTTGTTGTGTTTGCGGTTGTATTCAGTTGTTTTATTTCGGCTACAGCCTTGTTTCCTTCAGCAAGGTTTTTGTCTATTGCCTTCTGCAATTGGAGCAGCCTCACTTTCGCGCCATGTATTGATGACGCTGCCTCAATCTCTTTCTGTGTGTCTTCATCTATTTCTGCTGCTGCACTTCCTGTGCCTTCTTCCTGGGCTAGGGCCACAGGCAAGATTGCCAGTAGGAGTGCGCCCAGAACAATCATTGCATGTTTTGTCTTCATATGGCTCACCTCCTGAACCGTTGCCTTTTTGTGTAGCCGGAACAGGATTTTAATCTTTCCCGGAACAAAGCGGAACTTGCCGGAACCGGGCTATGGTTCGGGCTTTTTTGGGCTGATTGAAATAAAGTTGGACATCCCCCTCGCTTCCTTCTGAATAAGCCCTGCCCTTGCAAGTGATTCTACGTTTCTGGAGAGCGAGGATTTTGGCAGGTGAAGCTGCTGCTCAAGCTCCTTCTGCGTCAGAGGCCTTGGGCTTTTTTCAATTGCATCGATTATCAGTCTTTGCCTTTCGGTCAGGGTGCTTTTGTCATACCATGCCTCCAGTATACCATGAGACTGTATGCTATGAGTGGTTGTGGTTTTTGCACGAACTTTGCGGAGCTTTATAATAGCCGCAAGTATGGCGAGTCCGCCTGCTGCGGCTGCTATTGTTGCCCATGCAGGGATGCCATGGCTGTCAGGTATTGTGTATTGCACCACTATTTTTATTCCATGGTTTTTTCCTGTTCCCTTGACAAAGGGCCTTTTTCCTTCAGCACCTATCCTGAACTGACCTGATGTCTTGGCGTAATTTATCTCTGAGTTCTCCGGAAGGTATACTGCATACACAATGTCTGAGAAGGTTTCATTAGCTGTTATGTTGAGGAGCCAGTGCTGGCCTTTCTTTGAGGTGAATTCCTGCGTGGTTCTCTCAGCCATGAATCTGGAGTTTGTTGTGCCTTTTATGTGCACTGCGCCTGTTTCGCTCACATCAAAGGTTATGTCTGCGTATAGCTCCTGTGCGCTGGTCTGAACCGAAGCCAGAATCAGGAATAGTATTGCAGCTGTGAGCTTCATCTGTGCCTATTGGTGCTTGTGGCTTTTTAAATTGTTGTTTAATATCTCTTGGTCAAGTGCTTTTTCAACAACTGATGCCGTTTTTCCACCTATTCCTCTTATTGCAGTTATGGTTCTCCTGTCGGCATTTGCAAGCTGCCTTAGGCTTTTGAATTCGGCCAGCAGTTTGGTGAGCTTGCCTGGGCTTGTTCCGAAGAATGCCTTGAGGTGTGAAAACTGCGGGTTCCCTCTATCAGGAACTTTGCATCGGGGTTGGTGAAATCTGCTGTAATAGATTCTTTTTATTGTGGAGGCTGTGTCCACAATGTCCTTTGTAAAGATGACTCTTACATCCATGTCTATGGTGATTGAGCGCAGTGAGCTATATAGGCAGCCCGGGTTATTGACGTATGAAAAGTCAAAAAATCCTTCAACAAATAGATACGACCTGAAGTTCATCATCCTTTCAAGCTGTGTGTACAGCCTTCCTGAGACAACTGATGAGAAGAAGTCTGAAAGTGTCTTTCTTTCAATGGCTGTGTCATCAAAGATGTAGTCCCCTGCGTCATTTTTGATTACTTTCACAGTTATGTTTTTCTTTAGGATATCAATAAGGGCAGGGGGCTCGTGTATGTCTGCGTATATCATAACCGCTGCTTTTTCCACTGGCTTATAAATTTGTGTTCGGATTTTCCGGAAAGTATTCTGCTAAAAATCAGAATCCTTCGAACCCAAGCGATTCCAGAACAGTCAAAAACCACGTGTCATAGACCTGTGGAATGCTGACATTGAAGCCCATTTGCCTTTTTCGTTTACTGGCTGAACTATAATCCATCAAATCCGAAAGATTTTAGGATGTTTTTTATTTTGTTTATCGTGACCTTTTGGTCTTTCTTTTCCGACATCCTTACAAATTTGATGAGAAGGCCTGCAAGCTCGTCATCGGAGCCAAACTTGAGGATGTGGCCATCCGTTATGCAATAAAACCTGAACTTTTCATATTTTTGTTCCTTTATGGCAACGCCACCGACACTTCCAATAATCTTGCCCTGATTCGGGTTAGCCTCCAACTGCTTCATTCTCGTGAAAATACCCTTGGATTTTAATTTGAA
>JACQST010000069.1 GCA_016211185.1 Candidatus Woesearchaeota archaeon
CCTCTTAATCAAAGGATAATTCTTTTTTATTAATAGACTCTGGTAAAAAAATGGAAAAAATGTTAATAAGGTGATTGGAATGGGGCGAACACAGAAAGGTAATGCACACTTCTATTTTGGGCAGAAGGCGAGTAGTCAATAACAACGCCGTTCACCGCTACTTTTAAATAGGTGCTTGAAATCTCGTGCATTGATGGACAAGCTGAAGTTCAGGACGACTACTGAGATTAAGGTTCCCTCAACCATGATAGACCAGGTGATTGGCCAGGAGGATGCTGTCCAGATTGTGAAGAAGGCCGCTAGCCAGAGAAGGCACGTTCTTCTTATTGGTGAACCTGGGACTGGAAAATCAATGCTCGGCATGGCTCTTGCAGAGCTTTTGCCTAAGGAGAAGCTTGTTGATGTCATTGCGTTTCCTAATCCTCATGATGAGAATCAGCCTTTGATTAGGGTTATTCCTGCGGGCCAGGGCAGGGAGCTTGTTGCCCGCTCAAGGGTTGAGAGCCAGAACATGTTC
Organism: Candidatus Woesearchaeota archaeon; assembly: GCA_016211185.1. GTDB lineage: Archaea > Nanobdellota > Nanobdellia > Woesearchaeales > UBA10216 > JACQST01. The sequence continues at coordinate 518 of JACQST010000069.1, forward strand.
AAGCATCAGAACATAATAATGTTTATTCTGCTGATTCTGACGCTTGTTTCGCCTTGGTGGGCTTTCGACCATTATTCGAAGATTGGAGGCCCTCTTCTTGGTGGGCTTATGTTCATAGCTTTTTTCCTTGGCGGGATGGTGTTTTTTGCGAGCTTCATGCTTTTCATGAATTTCGGCAGGAAGGCTGACACGAGGGCGAGGGTTCCCAAGATTATTGTGGATAACTATAACAAGAAGCAGGTTCCTTTTTTTGACGCTACTGGTGCGCATGCGGGTGCTCTGCTTGGTGACGTGCTTCACGACCCGTTCCAGTGTATTCCCGGTAATGAATTGGTGGTTCTGCCTAACGGAAAGTATGTTCCTATTAGGGAGCTGGTTGAGCCTTATCTTAATGTGGATGGGGAAAAGGAGCTTAGTTCAGGGCAGCAGTTTAAGGTATTGGCACACATTCAGGATAAGTACGGTTACATGGCAACAGCTGTCACTAAGGTTTACCGTAGGGTGTTTTCCGGAAACTTGGTGTCAATAAGGACAAGGAGAGGTTATACAATCAAGGTAACTCCTAATCATCCAATAGCTGTATACAGGGAAAACGGAGATATCGATTTCGTGGAAGCTGCTCAGATAGAGCCTGGGATGATGAGCATAGTCCCTGACAGGCTGCCAATAACCGCAGGTAAGAGAATGCCTCTTTCAATGCTGCACTTTCTGGCTGAAGCTCTTTCAGATGCCAGCATAAGGCAGAGGTCTGTCGCATTTAAAGTGAGGACTGAATGGAAGGCTTCACAGTACGTAAGTACAATTTCTAAAATAGGGATTGCACCCAGAGTCTTAAGGAGAGGGAAAGATATAGAGGTTTATGCGCATTCTGCTGCATTGGTGAGGAATTTGGTCGATATGGGAATTAAAAAAAATGGAAGGAAAAGCATTCCTGAAGCAGTCTTTGCGCAGAACATGGAAGACATAATCGAGTTTTTGGCCAGGTATATATCTATAGATGGTTATGTCGGGAAACAGGGTCAGTTTGAGATTGTTTCAAAGGAGCTTATACCTGACCTCACATCACTGCTTCTTAAGGCAGGGATAAGAGCTAAAATCCGCAACAGGCCTGATCGCGGTTTTGGGTTGGCAAAGGGTTTGATTCAGAACAGGCTGATATTCGCTGATTACGGATTCGCAAAAAAATATTATGCGCTCACAATCAACCCTATCCACAAGGCTAATCTCGAGAAATATCTTTCTTGCGCGTCCCAGAGCCATGTTAGCAGTGATGACATTATTCCAGTGGATTTTGGTGTGCTCGAAGCTGTAAGGCAGGCTGCAGGCATAAGCAAGTCCCGTGTTCATAAGGAGTATTATGCTTTGAGGCCCGGGCTTAATTCTTCAAAGTCTGGTACAAGAAAGATGCTTAAGCTGGTCGTTTCAAGGTTTCTTGCACTGACAAACTGTCCTGACCTGTTCAGGTTGAGAGACATTGCTGAAGGGACTTTTGCATATGACCCTGTTGTGGCAGTGACAATGGAACCTTTTGTAGGCCCTGTCTATAACCTTACAACCGAGGCTGGAACATATCTTGTGTCAGGTGTTTTGACCCACAACACAGGGGGGCTTGGGACTCCTGCCCATGAGAGGGTTATTGCCGGCATGATTCACAAGGCCCATATGGGGGTTCTTTTTGTTGATGAGATTGCCACTCTTCAGCCATCGACTCAGCAGGAGCTTCTTACTGCGCTGCAGGAGGGCAAGTATGCCATTACAGGGCAGAGCGAGAGGTCTGCGGGTGCCATGGTAAGGACGGAGTCTGTTCCGTGCAATTTCATCCTTGTTGCAGCTGGTAACCCTGAGACCTTGAGGCACATGCATCCTGCGCTGAGGTCAAGGGTTAGGGGTTATGGGTATGAAGTATTTATGAAGGAGACAATGCTCGATACGGATGAGAACAGGGCCAAGATTGCTTACTTCGTTGCGCAGGAGATTTCAAAGGACAAGAAGATTCCTGCGTTTTCAAGGGAGGCTGTTGTGGAAATCATTACTGTTGCAAAGAAGGCTGCCAACAGGAAGGGTCATCTTACCTTGCGTCTTAGGGACCTTGGTGGGCTGGTTAGGGCTGCTGGTGACCTTGCCGTGGAGGAGGGCTCTAAGCTTGTTGAGAAGAGTCATGTTGTCCGGGCCAAAAAGTTCTCCCGCACTCTTGAGCAGCAGATAGCTGACAAGATTATTGAGCACAGGAAGGAGTATGAGGTCATTATCACAAGCGGGGACAGGATTGGGAGGGTTAATGGGCTGGCTGTTCTTGGCGGCGGGGCTTCGTATTCAGGCCTGATTATGCCTATCGAGGCAGAGGTTACGCCTGGCGGCAGGGCTAAGGAAATCATAGCCACTGGCAAGCTGGGCGAGATTGCAAAGGAGGCTGTGCTTAATGTTTCTGCCATAATCAAGAAGTATTTTGGCGAGGACATAAGGAAGACCCGTGACATTTATGTCCAGTTCCTCCAGTCGTATGAGGGGGTTGAGGGCGATTCTGCCAGCATTGCTGTTGCTACTGCAATAATGTCTGCTTTGAAGAACATTCCTGTGAAGCAGGACTATGCCATGACCGGAAGCCTTTCGGTGAGGGGTGAGGTGCTTCCTGTTGGTGGTGTTTCCTCCAAGGTGGAGGCTGCTGTTGAGGCAGGCATCAGGAACATAATCGTGCCGAGAACCAACTTGAAGGACATTATTCTTGACCCTTCGAGCGCTTCGAAGATAAACATTATCCCTGTGGATACCATTAGCGATGTGTTCAGGGAGGCGCTTAGCTGGAAGGGCCACAGGGATGTTCTCAAGGTGATTTCTTCAGGGTAGCTCAGGCGTGTTTCGGCGCTGTGTGCCTTTTTGCGTATTCCCTCATCTTTCTGAACCCGGACAAAAGGTAAACCCCGAGCGCAGCTAAACTTATTGATAGAACTGTGTAGCCGAAAATTATGTATGTTGCCGCAGACACCGCCACCATTATGGCTCCAAGGAAGGCCTTTCTTCCTTCCGCCCCTTCGTTCTCGTCGCGATGCTTCTCTGCGAAGTATCGCATGTATTCAGTCTCAATGGACACGGCCCACCTCTCCACTTAGTAAATTAAAAGATAGAACACCTTTTTTGTATATCTTGTCTAATATATCGGCGATTTAGTTAAATATATTGATTATAAAATATAAACATGCAAGTAACGACTTTTGGATAGTAAGAAAACTATTTATAATCTGGCCTTAAAGAAAGGCTATTAACAAGTCTATTGAAAAAACAAAGAGGTGGTCTGATGACTTTGATATTGGATACGGGTAATGCCATACTCGGTTCCTTGCAGCTTCTGTTTAATAATTTTGTTCTTTCCCTTCCAAACATGGTTTCTGGGCTGCTTGTTATCCTTATTGGTTACATAGTCGGGATGGCTTTTGGCTTTTTGGTCCAGAAGCTGTTCGAGCACGGCGGAGTAGACGAGTATATGAGGAAAGCGGGTGTTGCGCATTCCATAGGGTTCCTTAACGTGTCTCATCTTGCTGGCGGCCTGATGAAGTGGTATGTGTTTGCATTGTTCCTTGCCCATGCGTCTTCGCTGATGGACTTGGGTATAATATCAGAGCTTCTTTTCAGACTGGCAAGGTGGGTGCCTGACATGATTGTGGCAATAATTATCCTGCTTGTGGGCTTGGTCATTGTTGATTACATTGCTGACAGGATGCTTCATGCAAAGAGGAAGGGTGTTAGGTTGATTAGCACTGCTGTCAGGTGGTTACTGCTTCTTTTTGTGGGAATCACTGTACTGAAGCAGGTTGGCGTAGATGTTTCTCTTGCTGAGGGGACAACCCTTATCCTGGTTGCAGGCATTGCCCTTGGCACTGCTGTTGCTTTGGGCATCGGGTTTGGCGTTGCCCTCAAGGATGAGGCTAAGAGCATCTTCAAGAACCTGAAGAAGGTTGTTTAGCCATCAGTTTTCTTTTTCAATTTTTTTTGGCTTATTAAACGGCTGTAGATATCAGAATGTATGATTTAGAGTCCTGGCGTTGGCCTTTCTCTCTTTAGCGTGCCTGTGCCGAACTTTTCAACTGTGCCATCATTGCACTTCATTTCAGCGTAGCTTGTTCTGTTCAAGTCGGTATCTGAATAGATGAATCCTGTTAATTGACAGGTGAGAACGCCATCGGGGGCATTTAAAAGCTTTGTATTAAGCTCATGTCTTGATTCGGCTGGTAGAAGTCTTTCTTCCAGTCCTTGGACTGCCACCTGAATCTTTATTTGAAGCCCACGCTCGCATAGCATTTCTCCTGTGATACTTCCAGTATATGCGTTGTCTGTATCTTTGTATGTCTGAGAATTTCCTTTAAGGTCACAGTATTCTTCTGCGGTAGAGTAATCAGGAGTTGCTGTTATTGCAGGATTTCCCTGTATATTCAAGTTGCCAATGGCACGGCCTCCGACCACAGTCATTACACCTGCGGCATACAAGCCTACACCGATTGCCACGTTTCTCAGATTCATCCTTTTTGGCAAATAGCCTCCATATATAAATCTTTTGTTTTTTGTCACTTATGAGTTTCAACAAGTGGTGTTGCGTCAAAAAGAATTATTTGCCTATCCTTCTCTCTCTTCTGTCAAACTCTGCTATGCAGTCAATTATGTCCTGCTTTGTTATCTCTGGCCAGAGCTTGTCCAGGAATATCAGCTCAGAGTATGCAAGCTGCCACAGCAGGAAGTTGCTGAGCCTTTTTTCTCCTCCTGGCCTTATCATCAGGTCAGGCTCGTCTTGGATGTAGAGGTGTGATGAGAACAGGGATTCATCGATGTCTGCTGGGCTTATTGTGCCTGCTTTTGCCTTTTCGGCCAAGATTCTTGCGGCATTGGCTATTTCTGCCTTGCCTCCGTATGCTATAGCGAAGTTTATCTTGAAGTCTGAGAAGCGCTTTGTCTTGTCCATTAGTTCTGCCATGCCCTGCAGTATGTCAGGCGGTAGCAGCTCAAGCTGCCCTACGAACCTTATCCTGGCCTTGTTCTCTGTTATCCTTTCGTCCTTGAGTGCATCGCTTAGGTAGTGCCTGAATATGTCCATGAGTGTTTTTACTTCAATAGGGGTTCGCTTGAGGTTTTCTGTCGATAGTACGTATAGGGTTGCCTGTTTTATCCCGAGCTCTCTCATCCATCCGAGGAGTTCTCCGGCTTTTTTTGCGCCGTGGGTGTGCCCTTCAAGCGGGTTTATGCCTGCCTTTTTGGCATATCTCCTGTTTCCGTCCAGTATTATCGCTATGTGGCTGGGCATGCTGTGAGGTCGGCAACAATTATATAAATAAGTTGCTGTGCATTAAGGGCATGGCAATGGTTTCACCGTCTGTCCTTTCAGCTGATTTTTCTGATCTTAAGAGCCAGGTAAGGATGGTTGAGAGATATGCCTCAAGGTTTCATTTCGATGCCATGGATGGCCATTTTGTCCCTAACATTACCTTCGGGCCTGTTGTGCTTGCCGGGCTTCGGAAATGCACTAGTCTCCCCATTGAGGCAGACCTCATGATTGAGCATCCGGGCAGGTTTGTTGATGACTTTGCAGGCTCCGGGGCAGACATAATCGTTGTGCATGTTGAGGCTGACAGGCACATTCACAGGACTCTGGGCAGGATAAGAGACTTGGGGAAGAAGGCAGGTGTTTCTCTTAACCCGGCTACTCCTGTTTCAAGCATCGGTTATATCCTGCATGATGTTGATGAGGTTCTTGTGATGACTGTTAATCCTGGTTTTGGCGGGCAGCGGTTCATCGAGTCCATGATTCCAAAAATCAGGGAGCTGAAGAAGGCAATAAGTGAGAGCAGGCTTCCTGTTGAGATTGTGGTTGACGGAGGCATTAATCTCGATACGGGGAAGAAGTGTGTTGCTGCGGGTGCTGATGTCTTGGTTGCAGGCTCTTTCATATACGGCAGCAGAAGCCCTGTTTCTGCCATAAGGGCGCTTAAGAAGCTGTGAGTCAGGAAAAGAGATTAGGAAAAAGAAAGAAGGAGGTTTACCTCCTCTTTTTCTTGCCTCCCCTTACCATCTTTGCTCGTGAGATGTCTCCCTTGGAGTCGATGAAGTACAGGTAACCTGACTGTTTTTTCACGCCTGCCTTTGCAACGGTTTCCTGCTTCTGTCTTCCCTTCTTGCCACCTCCGCGGGCCATCTTGGCCCTGGACACGTCGCCTCTTCTGTCGACGAAGTAAAGGTATCCGGGCACCTTTTTCACACCTACTTTTGCTACCTTTTCAGCCATTTAGCATTCCTCCTTTCCATGTTTTCTCGTGGGAAAACTTGCGTTTTTCCGACTCATCTTTCGGGAAGCTTATATATAAACTTTATGCTTTCCCCGACGAGAACCTTTTTAGAATGCTTCATCTGCCTTGGAGAAATATTCGCGGGCTCTCTGCAGGATGCTTTGCAGGAGGAATCTCTCTATCTTGCTCTCGTAAATCTCTGTTAGCGTCAGGAATTCGGTTATCCTGTATGCGCTGTTGATTTTCTCTACGAGAAAGATGTCCTTGAGCCGCTTTACCTGCCTCCTTATGTTTGATGAGGCGATTCCTGTTAGTGGTAGCTTGTGCTTTTTCCTGCCTGCAATGACTTTTTGTTCGATTTCTGTGCATGTGAGGGCTTTTCTTGTCTTTTTGGCCCTTAGCAGGGTGTGCAGCACATCCACTATTATGTCTCTTGAATCGCCTGGCTGGAGAAGTCCTAGCGTGAGGCAGACCTTCTTGACGAGTTCCCGTTCAGCCAGTGCCTGCGGTTTTTCGTATTTCCTGAAGGTTAGTTCGGCTATTGGTGTGTCCCTTGATACTTTCATGGGCACAAGTTTTAGTAATTGTTCACTATAAATAGTTTTCCTTGCCGGAATTTTTTTTTTGATATGCAAAAATCAGCTGGCAGTGGTTGTTTTTTGGCCGGCTTGCGGAAATTCGGGCGTATTTTTCTCGTCGACAAAAATTTCATTCACAAAATTTTTTCCCATTTGCGAAACGGTTTTCAAAAAAAATCTCGTCGGAGAATCATTTTTCCGGCGCTTAAAATAGAAAAGTTTAAATAGGTGGGGCAGCATATTTCTGCATTGGTGATTATAAGCAGATGCCAGAAACTGGAGACGTTTCTTCTAACAAACAAATTCAAAAACGGCCAAAGGGCGTTAAGTATGGATTTGGACCGCACCTAACCCTCGATGGTTATGAGTGTGATTCCAACAAGCTGGATGACATGAATTTTCTCTACGGTTTTCTCGATACGATGCCTGAGAGAATCGGGATGACCAAGCTTATGCCCCCTTACATCCTTTACTATGATGGGAAGGACAAGCCTGAGGACAGAGGATTTAGCGGAGTTGTTATTATAGCTGAGTCTCATATCAGCATACACACATATCCCGAAAAAAGGTTCCTTACATTTGACATCTATTCCTGCAAGATCTTCGACATAGAAAAGACTGCGGAATATGTTTCTAAGGCATTTGGAATCGGTAATTACGACAAGAAGGTCACCAAAAGGGGCCGTGAGTTTCCGAAGGACATGGAATCTGTTGAGGGAATCATTGACCATGACAGGAAGGCTGCTTAGTGCCAAAGATTTATAAAATGCCCTCTTTTCTCTTTTGGAATGAACCCGCACTTCTCATCGCCCTTTAATTTCGGCGCTATCCCTCGGGAGTTTTCTGATTACAGGAAATCAAGGGTTGCCATACTGCCTGTGCCTTACGACTCCACTACTTCCTACAGGCCGGGCACACGGGATGGGCCTCACGCGATAATCGCGGCTTCAAGGAGCATGGAGCTTTATGATGAGAAGGCGCGAGCTAATTTCTCTGAAATGGGAATATGCACCCTTGACGAGCTTGATATAGTGACTGACCCTGAGAGGATGGTTGGCAGGGTTTACGAGGCAGCAAGGCAGGTCTTGTCTGACGGCAAGTTTCTTGTTATGCTTGGGGGTGAGCATTCACTCAGCTTCGGGACATCGAAGGCTTTGAAGGAGGCTTATCCTGACCTTTCTGTTCTTCATATTGACGCGCACGGCGACATGAGAGAGGAGAATGGTGGAAGCAGGTTCGACCATGGTTGTGTTGCAAGGCGCATAAGCGAGATTTGTCCTGTTGTTCAGGTTGGCATAAGGAGTTTGTCTGGTGAGGAGGCTGACTTCATCTCCATGTCCGGGCACAGGGTCTTCTATGCTTATGACATTGCACAGGATACTGATGGGAAGTGGATGGAGGAGGCCATTGGCGCGCTGTCAGGCTCTGTTTACGTCACGATAGACCTTGATGCCCTTGATACAGGCATAATGCCTTCTGTCGGAACTCCTGAGCCAGGAGGCCTTCAGTGGTATACGCTCCTCAGGCTGATGGAACGGCTTTCCCAAAGGAAGAATGTTGTTGGCTTCGATGTTGTGGAGCTTGCACCTCAGCCAGGGAATGTGGCTCCTGACTTTACTGCTGCGAAGCTTGTTTACAAGCTCATAGGATTTTTCTGCCGGTAGCTGGCAATCACCGCAAATTTTATTAACATGGGTATCAATGGATGATTGAGCATCAGAATGAATCCCTTTTCTTTGGCAGAGCGAAAGCTGAAACCAATAGAGCTGTCTGACAGGGAAGTCTTTGCAAAGGCTTACGGGGGCTTGTCAATGCCTCTTGCTGACCAGAGCTTTGAGATGATGTATATCTGGAGCAGTGCTCTTGGTATGCGGTGGGCTGAGATAAATGGGAACATTTGTGTGTTTGCAAGGTTTGAGGGCTCATACGTGATTTGGGGGCCTGTCATAGGTGGAGGCAGCCTGCAGCAGTCTATGGATGAGGCCTTCCTGATTTTGGACAGGCTTAACAGGAATGATGCTGGAAAGGGCAGGCTTTGCTACCTGCCTGCTGAGCTTGAGCCTGTTTACAGTTCGCTCTCGGGTTATAGGACAGTCCACCAGAATCAGGACTATGTTTACTTGTCAAGTGAGCTTGCAGGTCTTGAGGGCGGTGCTTACAGGAAGAAGCGCAATATGATAAACAGGTTTCTTTCTGAAAACAGGCCAGTGGTTGAGGAATTCTCCGATAGTAAGCATTTGGATGGCTGCTTGGAGATTCTTGAGCTCTGGAGGAGGCAGAAGCTAGACGCGATTGGTGATAGGGATGATGTGCGGTTCCAGTTCGACACAGAGTTCAGGATTGCTGAGGACACTGTGCGCCTTGCAGGGGCGCTTAAGCTGAGAGGAATGGTGGTTATTATCGGAGGTAAGATTCAGGGCATGACTTTCGGCCATGCTCTCACAAGGGAGATGTGCAGCATAATTGTTGAGAAGACAAACCTGAACATCAAGGGGCTGTCGGAATACATATACAGGGAGTTTGTCAGGTCTTTCTGGAGTGGTTGCAGGTATGTTAATGCGCAGGAGGACATGGGAGTTGATTATCTTAGGGCTGCAAAGGAAAGTTATCATCCTGTTATGCTTCTGAAGAGCTTTTCCGTGGTGAGAAAGTGATTGAGCTGATTGATGACGTTGCTTCTGCCAGCGCTCTCGTTAAGAGGAGTATTTCAAGGTTTGGCTCTTCCCCTGAGCACAACTACAACTACTACATGAACATCCAGGAGGCTGGCGTTAGGAACGTGTTTGTTAATTTCGGGAGGGGCAGGGGCATCCTTGCTCAGCGCTTCAACAGCAGCTGGCAGGTGATTGGGGATGTTCTTGCTCCTTATGATGAGCGTATTGAGCTGCTTTCCAGGGCACTGGATGGGTGTGTGAAGGGCAGGGAGAAGTTTGTGGTGGAGACTTCGGCTGATTTCAGGAAGAGGCTTTCTTCATATCTTAAGCCTGGCAGCAGGTATCATCTCAGCTCGCCAAGGTTCACGCTTCACTGGCCTGTGTTTGATTTGAGGAGCTGGAACGGGGAGAAGCTTCAGGGCGGCAAGTGGAAGAAGCTCAGGAATATCAGGAACCATTTCTACAAGAACAACAGGGTCAGGGTAGTTGATGCCTCAGATGTCAGGAAGGAAAAGCTCAGGTTGATTGTTGCTGAGTGGGTGAAAAGAAGGAAGCAGAGCGGTGTAGACCGGATTGGCAACAACAGGGAATACTATGAGAGGTATATGAACTTTGTTGATGGGGATTTTGAGGGTGCGAAGTATGCGAAATGCATCATGGTGAATGGGGAGCCGTGCAGCATCACTGCAGGATGGGAGATTCCTAACTCTTTTAAGGAGTATTACTCTGCAATTGGGATTTACAGTTATAGGCAGGAGGGTCTGGGTGAGGTTGCCAACATTGAGGACTTGATGATGCTGAAGCGGGCTAGGTACAGGTATGTTGATTTTGGCGGCAGCCCTAAGTCGCTTCTTTACTTTAAGCTCAAGTTCAAGCCCACAAGTGTTTACAAGTCATACACGTATGCAATCAGGAAGAGACAGTAGTTCATCTTTGGCATTGGCAGCAGTTATCCTTGGTATTGTGCCAGCAGGTCTAATGCTTCTGCCTCAAGGTCTTTTCCTGATGTGAATTTTGGACAGCGAGCATCCTCAGATGACCATGCGTCACCTCGCTTTGTGTAAATCCCGGAAAAACCTGCTCCGTATCTGTCCTTTCCGAGTGCTGAAAGCACGAACAACCTGTTTCCATAACCGTCATCAAGGCTGCACGCTTCCCTTAATCGATATGTTTCATTGTCAGGCATTATTACATTACGAATCGGTTTGCCACCCATGCTTTCAGTTGTCACGACTTCAAGCGTTCTATTAGCCATAAAATCACCTCGTTAAACTATGCTGAATCCTATCTCGATTTCCTTGTCCTTTATTCGTTCCTTTGCCTTGTGCTGCATCGCTTCGTTAAGTTTTTCTGATAAGCGGATTGTCCTTGCGCCCACTTTTTCCTTTATCTGGTGAAGGTGTGGCTGGAGCATTGCGGCAAGTTCCCGGGGCACATTTACTTCAAGCGTGATGTGCTGTGGCTTGCTCATGCCTGCCTGTTTTCTCATGCTCTGGATTCTTCGTATCAGTTCGCGGGCGTAGCCCTCTGCCTCCAGCTCTGGGCTGCTCATTATGTTAACGTATACCTCTCCCTTGTCAAAGGCTGCGTATTCGTAGCCGTGTGGTGGCTGCTTTGTTATTATGAGGTGGTCTTGCGTCAGTATTGCCTTTTCATTGTCTATGTTCAATGCGAACTCTCCGTCCCTTTCGATGTACCTTAGAATGGTTTCAGGTGATGTCATGGCTAGCGCTGCAACTATTCTGGTCGCGTTTCTCCCGAATTGCGGGAGCAGCTTTTCATAATCTGCCTTTACAGATGTCCTTGCTCCTTCAATGCCCTTGGCTATTCGTGCCTGCTTTATGTTTGCCTGTTTTTCCACAGCCGCGAGGACTTCCTCTGAGGTTAGCGCTTCTGAGATGATTATTGCTTCCTGTAGCGGCCATCTTATTCCGGTTTTTTCCTTTTCGCGTATGGAGAGTATTGCCTGTATTGCGGATTTTGCTGCGGCGAACTCCTTCTCAAGCTCTTCGTCTATGCTTTTCTTGTCTGTTTGTGGCCAGCTGAATAAGTGTATGCTTTCCTCTTTCAGGCTGAATTTCTGCTTTAGGTTCTGGTAGATTTTTTCGGTTATGAATGGCGCTATTGGCGCAAGGAGCTTGAGGCCTTCTGTAAAGGTCCTGAAGACTGTGTAGAGCACAGCGTTTTTTTCCTCTTCTGTGCCTGTTGCCTTGTCTCTCACGAGCTGTATGTATCCCCTGCTCAGCTCAAGCAGCAGCTCTTCAGCCACCCATGGCACTTCGTTAATGTAGTAGTTGTCCATCATGTATGTTGCCCTTTCTATTGCGGTGTTCAGCCTTGACAGGATGAATCTTTCCTCTACAGACATTGCTCTTTCTGATTCCATGCTTGCTGTGTCTGCCAGCTCAAGCAGGAAGTTCTGTATGTTCCAGAAAACAAGGAGGTTTTTGTGCTTGAGCTTCATGTCTTCGAAGTTGTAGTTCAGGTCAAAGCCGGGCTTTGCCCCTCCTATTGCATAATACCTCAAAGTGTCTGCGCCGTAGCTGTCTATGACTTCATATGGTGAGATTGTGTTTTTCAGGGATTTTGACATCTTCCTGCCCATTGCGTCGTTGACGAAGCCGTGCATGTAGACTGCTTTGTATGCGCTTTTCCTGTGGGAGACCATTGAGAGGCATATCATGCTGTTGAACCAGCCTCTTATCTGGTCTTTTCCTTCAAGTATGAAGTCTGCTGGCCAGAGCCTGCTGAAGAGTTCCTCGCTTGATGGGTAGTGTAGGGGTGCCCATGAGGCTGCGCCTGAGTCAAGCCATACGTCAAGGACATCTGGAACTCGGGTCATGGCCGAGCCGCAGCTGCACTGGAGTTTTACGCTGTCTATCCATGGTATGTGGAGGTTGTCGAGTTTTTTGGGCAGCTCCTCCCTTGTTCCTATTACTCTGGTTTTTTCGCACTTGTCGCATTTCCATATAGGGAGAGGTATTCCCCAGAATCTTTGTCTTGAGATGCACCAGTCTTGTATGTTTTGCAGCCATGACTCAAACCACCTTGCTCCTCCCCAGTCAGGGACCCAGAGGACTTTTTCGTTTTCCTTGAGCATCTGGCCCTTCAGCTTTTCAACTGCGAGGAACCACTGGACTGTTGCCCTGAACACTACGGCAGTGTCGCATCTCCAGCAGTGTGCGTATTCGTGCCTATACTTAAGTGAGGCTGCGAGCAGTCCTTTCTGCTCGAGTGACTTGATTATGGTGTCGTCGTCTTTTTTTGCCTGCAGCCCTGTGAGTTCTCCTGCATCGGTAAATTTTCCTTGCTCGTCAAGTGTGTTGTATGCCGGGAGGTTGTTCTTTTTTCCAACTTCAAAGTCTTCTGGCCCGCATCCTGGTGCTGTGTGGACAAGCCCTGTTCCTGCGCTTAGGTCGACGTATTGGTCGCTCATCACGACTGTATATGCCTTTTCTGCTGTGTTTGTGCCGTGGAACGGCATTTCTTGGAATGGAGTTGTGTATTTTGTGCCGAGCAGTTCAGAGCCTTTATACTCATGCTCCACTTTCAGCTCGGTTTTGCAGGCTTCGCTGACCTGCCCTAAAAGTGCCTTGGCCAGTATCCATGTCTCGTCTCCTGCCTTTGCTGTCACGTAGTCAAAGTCAGGATGTGCCATGAGCGCAAGGTTGAAGGGAAGTGTCCATGGCGTTGTCGTCCATATGAGCAGATATGTCTTTTCCTTTCCGGTTACAGGGAATTTTGCATATACTGAGGGGTCGTCAACGTCCTTGTAAGTGAGTTCGTGCTTTGCGAGCGCTGTTGCGCATCTCGGGCACCATGTCATGCTTTTCTTTCCCTGGTAGAGGTAGCCGTTCCTGTCTGCCTGCGCAAGTGCCCACCATGCCCCTTCTATGTATTCATTTTTTATGCTCATGTACGGGTTTTGCCAGTCCATCCATACTCCCATTCTCGTGAAGTCCTTTATCATGGGGTGCATCTGTTCAAGGGAGAATGATTCGCATTCCTGTATGAATCTGTTGACCCCAAGCTTCTCTATTATCTCGTGCTTGGCCTTTATGCCTAGTTTTTTTTCAACCGCCACCTCTATTGGGAGGCCGTGCATGTCAAAGCCCGGCTGTGCCCACGCATCAAATCCGGCCATTCTTTTGTATCTGAGAATGCAGTCTTTTAGCGCCTTGTTCCATGCATGCCCTAGGTGTATTGAGCCGCTCGTGTAAGGGGGTCCGTCTATGAAGTAGAACTTTTTTTTCCCTCTGTTTTTTTTGGTCGCTTTTTCATATATGCTGTGCTTGTTCCAGAACTCAAGTATCTCGGGCTCAATCTCTTTTGGATTGTAGGCAGCCATGAGGTTTAGCAGAAAGGCAGATGTTTAAAAAGTTTGTGCGATAAAGAAAAATTGCCTTAAAATGCGTGGCATTGTTCGCGCGCGACAAAGCAGATTTCAGAAAAAGCGTTATTGCTACTGCTTAGTAACGAAACATTTATA
>JACQST010000070.1 GCA_016211185.1 Candidatus Woesearchaeota archaeon
AGTATCGACCGGTAAATTTATATACAAATAGCCACATATGTAAACTTTATGAGCGGAACTGTTTCGGTAAGGGTGGGAAAGGACTCGCTGAATGAGATAAGCTGGCTTTCAAGGGAGGAGAAAAGAAAAAAATCTGAAGTCTTGAGGGAAGTTCTTGAGAAAGGGCTTGGCCAGAAAAGGCTGGAAATTGCTCTGGAAAGGTATAGGAATGGCGAGGCAACTGCGGCGAAGGCTGCAAAGATAGCAGGCATTCCTTTAAGCAGGTTCTTTGACGTGCTTTTTGAGAAGAAGATGGAGTTTAACTACACTGTTGAGGACTTCAGGGAGGACTTGAAGGGGCTTGGATGATTGCAGACAGCAGCATTCTTATAGTGTTCGCAAGAATAAACAGGGTAGGGCTCCTTAACAGGCTTTACGGAACAATACAGGTGCCTCGTTCAGTATACAAGGAAATAGTTGAAGAAGGTGAGAAGTCAGGGCACAGGGATGTTCTAATCCTGAAAAAGGCATTTGGCGATGGGAGAATAAAGGTAATCGACATGGATAGAGACTGCAAGAGGCTGTCTGAAAAGCTTCTGGTTGCAAATCCAAACATTGGCGATGCTGAAGCTGATGTGATAGCCCTTGCCGCAGGAAGCGAGAAAGCCGCGCTTATTGATGAGCACCCTGCAAGGATGGCTGCAAAGCTGCAGGGTGTGAAATGCGTTGGCTCGTTGGGGCTGCTTCTTAAGGCATTTTCAAAGGGCATTATAAATGAGAACGAAACAAAGACAATCCTGCACGCAATACTTAAGGAGAACTTCAGGATAAGCCCGGTAATAGTCGCAGAGTTCTATGCAGAGATGGACAGGATGAAAAGCTCTTGAGGCTCATTTCTTTTTTGCCTTATCCCCCTATTTACATCATCCTAGTCTTTTAACTACTTCTGCTGCCGGTTTGCTTTCTGTCCAGTGCTGCTCAAACATGCCCTCAAGGGCTGACGCGAAAAATGGCGTGTTCACCCATATGCCGACGTCGTATGTGGGGTGGACGTCCTTGTCATCTAATACCATGAACATGAGGCCTTTGCCATCGACAACGCAGAACCTTGCTTTGCTGTCTGTGTGCCTGATTTCTGCTACGTCTGTGAGGTCTTTTACTGATTCCTTGGTTTCCTTTGTTATGGGTGCGGCTATCCTTATCTTTACTCCGCGCTTCTTTGCCTTTTCCATGGCCGGCTTTAGGCCTTCAATCTTTCTCAGTAGGCCCTGTGCTGTTGTCATTATGGTTACTGATTTCTCCGCGTTCTTTATCATGAGGTCAAGGTGGTTGTATATGTTGTGCCTTCCCTTTAGTGAGCCTGAGAGGTCTGTTGGGTCGATGAGCTCGAATCCCTGCTTGTGGAGTGCCTTGAGCTCTTCAAGCAGCTCTGTGTTCTTCATCTCTTCGAGGCGCTTTATCTTCCTTTCTGCCTCAACTCTCATGTGCTTCTTGACCCTGTCCACAACATCTGCGGGCGGTATTGCCAGGTATTTTATTGGCTTGCCGAACTTCATCACTATGAATCCTTTCTTTTCAAGGCTTTCGAGAACATCGTAGCTTCTTGACCTGGGCACGTTTGCTATGTCTGAGAGCTCCCCTGCTGTGGATACGCCTCTTGACAGAAGCGCAGTCCATATCTTGACTTCGTAAAGGTTCAGCGAGAAATAGGTCCTAAGCTTGCTCAAAAACTCTTCCTTTACTATCATTAGTTCTGCCTCCAAAAAGACGACGCCAAAAATTGTGCACTGAACAGTTAATACCGACCAAATCAAGCTAGTATTTAAATTTTGCCTTTTGGGTTTTTGACAGTTTTTCGCAATGTTTTAATATATCCTGCTTGTAAGTAGCTGAATGTCCGGTAAAGCTAAGCTTAAGGGATTCAGGCCTCTCCAAGCTTCTGATGTAAGGGGGGCTCTTAAGTCCTCTGGAAATTTTAGGAAGGATAGGCGCCATGATGGCGATGTTTTGTCAGGGGATTATGGCCGTAGTTCGGAGGAAGAGGACAGTAAAAGTGAAGGCTGATGGATAATCGTCCTCATGTTCTTATAGTTTACAGGAGCAATCTTCCGCTTGTGCAGATAGGCCACATTCAGTCTGAGGTTGACTCTGTTGGAGGTCTTTCGGGTGAGGTAAAAGAGACGTTTGATAAGTTTAAGAAGGAGGTCTGTCCAAGGATAAGGCCAGGGAATATTGTTTCGCCTTACTTTTTGGCAGAATACTGCAAGTCAATCGTTTCTGTCTTGGATTATGTCTATTCAAAAGGCAATATCGGCATTGTCGGCATTGGTAAGCATGATTTTTATGCGCGTGTCCTTGGCCCAGGAAATCAGTTTTATGAGTGGGTGAAGGGCGCTTTTGATCTGGGCATTATTCCTACTGCTGTGGATGAAGATACTTTGAAGAGAATGGAGAAGGATAAGTATAGATATGGGGAGTTCTTAAGAGACTTCAATATCCATGTTTTGTGTATGACTTCTTGGAAGTATGACCCTGCGATTGTTAGGAACTTGATAGCTGGGAGTAGGGTCGTTGTTGGGTATGATGAGCCGATGCACAAGGTTAACTTTTCTGTGTTGCCTTTTATTCTTACAAGCAAGGTGATTCTTGAGAATGTAAGGGGTGCCGGTGGTGCCGGTCTTTTCAGGTCAAAGATTTCTGGGATTTATTATGATGAGCTTGTCCGTTTCGGCGTTAATTACGGCAGCAGGATTACCTCTATGATTCCGCCTTTTATCTCGTTCCCTTCAAAGACAAAGGTGGATAAGGAAAAGATGGGGGTGTTTTACGAGTTTTTCAAGGGCCGGTGCAGGAAAGTCATTGTTAAGGGCGATTGCTCTGCCGCGTCAGGAATCAGTAGTTATCCTTATGTTATTCTCGATGTTAATGAGCCTCAGGCTGTTGATAACTGGCTCATTCATGTACATAATTATCTCCAGTTTGGCGGGAATAATGTGGTTATGATGCAGTGCATGGTGGGCAGTGAGGATTCTGTGCATCCGTTTCATACTGGGTTTGATGATTGCGTGAGGATTGCAGCCCATAAGCATAACGTTGTTGGAGGCTCTGTTTGGGAGACCGGCATAAAATATGTGTATATGGCCCAGAGGGAGATGTGGGAAGGGACAAAGGCTGCGAAGATAGGTGTGAAGGCGGATAAGCAGTGGACAAGGGAAGGCCTTGTTCAGGAGTGTTTCTCATGCAGGGCAGACCTTTCGGGCTGGAAGAGCGATTTGGAAGTTGTGGGTGAGTTTCTGAACCTTGTTTCGCCTCTGGGCGCGCATGCGCTTGACATGGTTATAGGCAAGCTTTCTGAGGAAACTGAGCACAGGCTTTATCTGCTCGAGGCTAATGCCAGCCGCGTGAGAGGCGACCATACAGGGATGAATTTCTTCACAGGCTCTAACTCGCAGATAGCTTATCTCACTTGGGCGCTGTCTCATTTAAGGCAGAAGGCAGATGCATCTGGGAGTTATACGAGGATGCTTTTTCAGGAGCTAAATGCGCGGTTGAGAGATGAATTTATTGCTTCTGTAGACGCCCTTTGGAAGTTTACAACCTCTCTCACGCAGCGGGAGATAATCTTATGTGACGGGGAGCTTAAAGTCTGGAAATAGATTGCTGCTTTAGGAAGGAGTCAATGCCTGGCTTGTCATACCTTGTGAAGTCGTTGCCGTGCTTATTCCCTTTTTTTCTTGCTTCTAGTGCTTCGGGGTCGAAAGACCTTTCATAGGCTATTGTGTCGTAAACCCATAAGGCTATCTTGTCCAGCGTTTCGTCGGGGTTCTCTCGCTTGAGTTTTGTCGCAAGGTCTCGTATTCTGGTTACTGTTTGGCGTGTGACTTCCAGGGCTTTTCTGCCCCTATGTGCGTCGTATATGTCTCCGTGCGCAGTTATCATGAGATGGAAGTCTTTTGCAAGAAGGGCTTCAAGTGAATGAAGGTATCTGTTGCCGTCAGAGAAGAAAGGCACTGGGCTCACATTGTCTGCATTTCGGTAGTCCTCTCCCTGTGGCTGGCATAGGTCTCCTGGCAGCAGGATTTTTTTTTGTGGAAGATATACGCTTATGTCATCGCCTGCTGAGCTGTGTCCTGGTGTTGGGATAAGTTCGAGCTCTACTCCGTCAAGTTTCTGTGTTGTTGTCCTGTTTATCTTCCAGCCTGGGCCGCATCTGTTCCTGTAGTGGCCTATGACTGCCCGAGGCCTGAGCATTACATAGAATGGCAGGTTTGCTGTGTGGTCTGAGTGGGAATGTGTTAGTATTATGTATTCTATTGGTTTCCCTCTTATTCGGCTTAGCTCAGTAAGCTCTTCTACTGAGGTACCTTTTTTTGTTTTGCTTACGGCAGCATCGTATCCAGGGTCTACTATTATGAGCGAGTTTTCTCCCTCTATTGCTACGGTTCTTTTTGATAAGTAGACATTGCCTGTTATTCTCTGCATTCAGTTAGTGAATTAGGCAGCTTATTAAAACATTCTGGATAAATTTATGACAGCGCCTGCTTTATGTGTTTCAGCCTTGCGAAGTTGTCCCTTTCCATCTCTTCAAGCCTGAACCTTATGTGGTTGGCGTCTGTTTCGAGTCCGGGTATGGTTATTTTTTCAAGTGCATTGACTTTTCTCTTGGTCTTGTCTATTTCTTCCAGCAGCCTTTTGAGCACTGTTTCGTGCTCTGCTGCCGCGAGTATCCTCTCAACGAGCTTTTCGTATGCCTGCGCTGCCTCGTCTGTTTTTGCTGTGGATGTTATGAATCCGTAGCCTCTTTCCATTAGTGTTTTCTGCACGCTGCCTGCCTTTATCTTGGGCACCATTACTCCCATTACATTTTTTGTTTCGAGCTCCATTGAGGGCTTGTCCTTTACTGCGAGAGCGATTGATTTTAGCTTTAGGTCCGATTCTATTGCCCTTGCGGTGTTCATCTTGTGGAGTGCGCTTTTGTATTCTTCTACGAGTTCTGCCCTTACGTTTCTTGCTTTTTCAAGGGCTTTGAAGAATTCCATTATCAGGCCGTCTCTTTTCTTCTTGAGCATGCTGTGGCCTGATTTTGCCAGCTTTATCTTTTTCTTCAGTATGAGGAGTTCGCTCCTTGTTGGCTTTACGTCTGGCATGTTCAGGGGCGGTATTTCTTCTTGATTTCAGGGCTTATCCTTATGAGTTCTGCTTCTGGAATTGCCGAGAGCAGTTCCCATGCTGTTTTCAGGGTTCCTTCTATTGTCCTGTTTTCGTTTCTTGCCTGCCTTACGAACCTGCGTTCGAATTCTGCTGCGAATTTGAGGAGCCGTTTGTCCCTTTCCGAGAGGGATTCCTCGCCGACTATTGCAGCTAGTCCTCTTAAGTCCCGGCCTTCTGCGTAGTTTGCGTAGAGCTGGTCTGATACCTGCTTGTGGTCTTCCCTTGTCTTGCCTGCTCCTATTCCGAGGTTCATCAGCCTTGACAGTGATGGCAGTACGTCTATTGGCGGGTATGTGTTTTTTCTGTGGAGCTCCCTGCTTAGCACTATCTGTCCTTCTGTTATGTATCCGGTGAGGTCTGGTATGGGGTGTGTTATGTCGTCTCCTATCATGGTGAGTATCGGGAGCTGCGTTATGCTTCCTTTTTTGCCTTTTACTATGCCTGCCCTTTCGTATATGGTGGCGAGGTCTGTGTACATGTATCCGGGGTAGCCTCGTCTTCCTGGTATCTCTTCTCTTGCCGAGCCTATCTCGCGTAGTGATTCGCAGTAGTTCGTAATGTCTGTCATTATTACGAGCACGTGCATGTCCTTCTGGAACGCGAAGTATTCTGCTGCGGTTAACGCCATTCTGGGGGTTATCAGCCTTTCGACTGCGGGGTCGTCCGCAAGGTTAAGGAATACGAGGCTTCTTTTCAGCGCTCCTGTCTGTTCGAAGTCCATCACGAATCTCTGGGCTTCCTCGTTTGTTATTCCCATTGCCGCGAATATGACTACGAAGCTTGATTCCTTGCCTGTTACCTTTGCCTGCCTTGCTATCTGGAGCGCTATCTCGTTGTGCGGGAGTCCTGAGCCTGAGAATATGGGCAGTTTTTGCCCTCTTACGAGTGTGTTCATGAGGTCTATTGTTGATATTCCTGTTTGTATGAAGTCTTCAGGGCTTGCCCTTGATGTGGGGTTTATGGCTGCTCCTGTTATGTCGAGCTTGTCTTCTGGTATGATGGCAGGGCCGTTGTCTATTGGCTTTCCTGCTCCGTCAAGTATCCTGCCGAGCATGTCTTCTGATACTGGCAGCTTTATGTTTTCCCCGAGGAATTTTACCCTTGCGTCCCTGTCAAGGCCGGAGGTTCCTTCAAATACCTGTACAACTACTATGTCTTCGCTTGTGTCAAGGACTTGTCCTGTCTTGGTTTCCCCTTCTGGCATTATTATCTTGACGAGGTCTCCGTATCCTATTGGCTCTGTCTTGCTCACGAAGACCAGCGGGCCTGCGATTTTTGTTATTGTCTTGTATTCCTTTTCCATTTTTTATGCCTTGAATTCTCTTTCCATCTCTTTTTCTATTGCCTTGAGCAGTGCTTCATAGTTCTTCTCGAACTTTGCCTCGCCTATGCGGTCTTTTGCCTTTATCTCAAGTATCTTCTGCGCCCGCATGCCTGCTTCGAGGCTTGCGTATGCGAGGTCAGCGTATTTTAGTATGGTTTTCATTGTCATGTGTGTTTTTTTCGGCTCTGAGTATGTGTCGATGGGGTGGAATGCGTTCTGCTGGAGCAGGAATTCCCTTATCATTCTTGCTATCCTGAGTGTTATTCGTTCCTTGTCTGGCAGCGCGTCAGAGCCGATTAGCTGCACTATTTCAAGCAGCCTGTCTTCCTCCTGCAGTATGCTCATCATCCTGTTGACGCTTTCCCTCCAGTCTTCAGCCACGTTTTCCTTGAACCATGGCTCGAGTGTGTCGAGGTATAGCGAGTATGATGTGAGCCAGTTTATTGATGGGAAATGCCTTCTCTGGGCGAGTTTTGCGTCGAGTGCCCAGAAATTCTTCACAACCCTTAGTGTGTTTTGGGTTACTGGCTCTGAGAAGTCGCCTCCTGGTGGCGAGACTGCGCCTATGACTGATATCGAGCCTTCCTTGCCGCTGAGCGTTATCGTTCTTCCTGCCCTTTCGTAGAAGTCCGCTAGTCTTGTTGACAGGTATGAGGGGTATCCTTCCTCTCCCGGCATTTCCTGCAGCCTTGATGATATCTCTCTCATTGCCTCGGCCCATCTTGATGTTGAGTCTGCCATGAGTGCAACGCTGTAGCCCATGTCCCTGTAGTATTCTGATATTGTGATGCCTGTGTATATCGATGCTTCCCTTGCAGCTACTGGCATGTTCGAGGTGTTTGCCACGAGTACTGTTCTGTTCATGAGTGGCTGTTCTGTTCGGGGGTCTACGAGTTTTGGGAATTCCTCAAGGACTTCTGTCATCTCGTTTCCCCTTTCGCCGCAGCCTACGTATACTATGACGTTTGCGTCTGCCCATTTTGCGAGCTGCGATTGCGAAACAGTTTTTCCGCTGCCGAACGGTCCTGGTATTGCTGCAACGCCTCCTTTTGCTATCGGGAATAGTGCGTCAAACACTCTTTGGCCTGTTATGAGGGGTATGTTTGGGAGCAGTTTCTTTTGTGTGTCTCGCGCCTTTCTTACGGGCCACCTGTGCATTAGGCTTATTTCATGTCCGTTGTCAAGCTTGCATACTGTGTCGGTGACTGTGTATGTGCCTTCCTTGAGTTCTGTTATCTTTCCGGGTTTTGTGTTTGGCGGGATGGTTATTGCGTGCTCTGTGTCGTATTCCCTTACAGTGCCTATTATTGTTCCGGGCTTTGCGTCGTCGCCTTTTTTCGCTGTGGTTTTGAATTCCCATTTCCTTTTTCTGTCGAGTGCGGGCGCTGTCATCCCTCTGGATATGAAGTCTCCTTCCTGTTTTCTGAGTTCTGCGAGTGGCCTTTGTATTCCGTCGTAGACAGAGTTAAGCAGTCCTGGCCCGAGCTCTACTGATAGTGGCAGGCCTGTTGTCTCTACTGGTTCGCCGGGCTTGAGTCCTGATGTGTCTTCATATACCTGTATGGTTGTCTTGTCTCCGTTTATCTGGATTACCTCTCCCATGAGGGTCTGGTTTCCCACCTTGACTACTTCGTACATCTTTGCGTTCAGGCCTTTGGCTATGACTACCGGTCCTGTTATCCTGTGGAGTGTTCCTTTTGCCATTTTCAGAGCTCTATGCCTATGGATTTTTTTATCATCTTGTTTATTGTTTCCTGTGAGTGCTCTTTTGAGAGCGTGACGAAGAGTGGCTGTATGGAGTCTTCAAACTCCTTTCTTTGGTCTGGTTCAAGGCTTGCCATTGTTTTTTCTTCCACCACTATTATGCCTATTTGTTGTTTTGCCAGTTCTTTTATTTCTTCCGGTGTGGTGTGGTTATATGTCTTTATCCCTGCGAGTTCAAATCCGAGCACGAATTCCGGGCTTCCTGTCGCGATGATTTCCATTTTTTTTATGCGGTTATGTGTTCCTGTATGAATTCCTCGCTCATGCCGAGCTGTTTTGCCTTTGCTATGAGCTTCAGGTTTTTTGCCTCTATCTCCTTTGCGAACATGTATCCTATTATGGAGTCTGCTATTAGCGGCTTGTATTTGGCCATGGCGAGTGCTTTGGCGAGCAGGTATTTCTCAAGGTCGCTTTCTATCTGTGCGGTTGTGTTTTTCTGCCTGTAGGCCTCTATTCCTTTTTTTGCTGTTGCGCCGTATTTTGATGATTCAAATGCGGTTATGGGCTCTGTCTCCATCATTCTTGCTGTTGTCTTGTCTGTTTTTCCGTTCATCTTTATGAGGAGCTTGTGTATTGCTTTCTTGTCAAGGCCTTCCTTGACGAATCTGAGTATGTTGATTATGTTTTTTGTGGCGATTTCGTGCTGGAGGAACTGCTTGAATTCAGTGCCTCTTGTGGGCAGCTTTGATGCCGCTTCAAGCACCTCTGTGTAGTATGACTGGTCAAGCGCGTTTTCTATTTCGGCAAGGTTGTTTGTCTCCTTGAATCGTTCGTTTGCCTGTTTCCACGTTTCAGGCCGGGTTATCCGGGCTTCCCTTAGGACTTCCTCTATTGTCTGTTTTTTCAGCAGCGCCTTGAGCTGGTCGATGCTTAGTTGTGCTGGCTGGAGCATGTTTATTATCTGCTTTTCTTCTGTTCCTGTGTATTTGGCCCTGATTATTGTCTTTATGTTCTCTATGTCTTTTCTTTTCAGGTATATGTCTATGAGTGCCTGTAGCCTTGGCCCGGCTATTCTTCTGAGTTTCCGGAAGGTCTCTGATACGTTTTTGTTTATTGCAACTTCCAGTAGTTCAGGCCCTTTGTGGCTTACTGCGAGAAGGTCTATCTCTTTCTTGTATTGTGTTGACTCGAGGTAGCTGGCTATCTCGTTAGGCCCCATTTTTGCAAGTTTGTGGTATTCGCCTTTCTTTATCAGGGCTGAGCGCATTGCAGCGACTCTTGCGTATGCGTATGGGTAAAGCGCTTTGGCTGCTTTTCCGTATTCCTCACTGCCTGAATAGTGTTTTTGCAACATCCTTGAGCTTTTCCTCCTTTACCTTTTCGAGTATTGCGTCGTAGCTGTAGTCGATTCTTATTGTGCCTTCCTTGTTTTCGGCTATTATGCCTCCTGTGAGGTTTCTTGGCTCTGCTCTGACTCCGTCTATGTGTTTGAGGTCTTTTTCGCTGCAGCAGACCTTGCTTATCTGTATTTGCTCGTTGGCTTTTTCAAGTAGCCTTTTGATGTGTTCTTTTCTTTGTGCAGGTGTTGATTTGGCTATCCTGTTTGCTGCCTCGTTGAAGGCTTCTTCTACTGCCTTTTTCTTTGCCTCAAGAATGCTTTTTGACGAATCTATCTCTGCGGCTGCGAGTTCTTTCTGATTGTTCATCGCGAGCTGCTCTTCCAGCTGCTTTATGGCCGTTTTCTTTTTTTCTTCTTCCTGCTGGCTGGCTGCTTTTGTTATTCTTTCAGCTTCTTTCCTTGCAGATGCTATGGTTTCTGCGGCCTGCCGTCTTGCTTCTGCTGTGATTTCTTCCTTTACCTCCTCTATGCCCATCCTAGCCGCCTTTTGCAAGTCCCAGAATCATCATCGCTATTACCAGTCCGAATATGACCAGGGTTTCTGGTATGACTGTCATCAGGAGCCCTTTTCCGAAGAGCTGTTCCTTTTCAGCCATTGCCCCCACTGCCGCAGCGCCTATCTCCTTTTCTGCTATTGCCGCTCCTATTGCGCTCAGTCCTATTGCCAACCCGGCGCCTATTGCTATAAGGCCTGTTTCTGCCATTTTTTCACCTCGTTCAGCTTTTTTCTCCAAATGGTTTGTAGGGCTCTGCGCCTCCTTTAAAAAATTTTGTGAAAAACTCGACATACTCGAGCCTGAGTGAGTGCAGGAACGCTCCGAGCAGGCCGAGCATCGTGTTTACAGCGTGTCCTGTTGCCAGTATTATCACTCCAAGAGCTATGTATGGCCCGCCTTGGCGGAATGCTTCTTTTGCGAACTCGTTCACTATGAGGGCTAGTTGCACTGAGGATATTCCTACAGCCATGAGCCTTGAGTAGGACATTATGTTGCTGAAGATGGTTATAGATTCCACTGCTGCCTTTAAAGGGCCTGTCTTGTCTGTCTTGAGTTCTGCTGCTGCGAGCATCGTGACGCCTGCTGTAAGTGAGGCGGCTGACGCGTATTTTATTGTTGCTGGGGCGTCCATTATTCCTAATGCGGACAGTATGAACACTCCGCCGAGTTGTATGAGCACCCAGCTTGCTTTTTCAAGGATTGCCGAGAGTGCTCCGTGGTGTCTCAGCTCGTTGAGGAACCCGATGGCGAGCCCGGTGTTTATGTGTATTATTCCGAATGCTATTGAGGCCATCAGAAGCTCCTGTGTGCCGTGGGTTCTGCTTATCAGCCTTGGGAGTTCTGTGCCCCATAGCTGCTCTTCGCCGAAGAATTCCCCGAATACGAATCCGAATATTACTGATGTTGCTCCTGACAGTGCTATTACTGTGAGCAGGCTTCTTGCTGTTTTGTATCTTGCCTTCAGGGCAAGTGAGGCAGCTACTGTTACAAGCCCGTATCCTATGTCTCCAAGCATGAACCCGAAGAATATGGGGAAGGTGAGGAACACTGCAAGGGTCGGGTCTGTTTCGTTGTATAGCGGAAGCCCCCTGAGGTTTATTAGGAACTCGAATGGCCTTGCATACCTTGTGTTGCTCAGCTTTACAGGCACATTTTCATCTTCCTCTGGGTATTCCTGTTCGATGTGTATCTTTTCTGACGCGACTCTTTCAAGCCTGTGCCTGATTTTTGTAAGCTTGTTCTCTGGCACCCAGCCTGTTGCTATGAATGTGCTTTTTGTTGTGCCGAACTTCATTGGAGCTTCTGCTTTTTCGAGTTCTTCTGCAAGGGATTGTTCTTCTGCGAGGAGGAGGTCTTGGGACTTGTCTCGTATGCGGTTGAGTTGTTCCCGGATTGCTTGGGCTTTTTTTATGAGTCCTTCCTTTTCCTGCCGTGTTCTCTTGAGGTTTTCGTGTGCTGTTCCGTTGAGTCCCGGCGTTATGTTTATGTCTGTGAAGTCGTGCCTTGCGAGGATGTCTTGGGCTGTGGCCTTCTTGGGCGCTTCTATGAATAGCGCTATTGTTTTTCTGTCTGCTGAGGTGTGAAGCTCGAACCTGTCTGTTGCTTTTAGCAACTCCTCTGTGAGTGTCTCTGTGTTCTTTGCAGTGCCTGTGAAGACTGACAGGCTTTTGTAGCTGGAGTATGAGCTTATTGGAAGGTCTATTGCAGACAGCTTCTCGAGTTCGGCCTCAATGCTTTCTGCTGCCCTGATTTTTTCCTCTGTTTGCTTGAGGCTTTCGAGATTTTCTGATGTTTCCTTGTTTATGGTCGCTATCTGGCGTTCTGCCTGCCTAGTGTCATGCTTGAGCGCTCTTCTTGTTTCGCTGCGTATGCCAAGGTTGGCTATTAGTGCCCTTGTTGTTACTAGCAGCCCTGATGTTGTTTCTGCGTTTTTTGCAGGCGCTGCCGCGTCAAGCCCTGTTTCGCCTTCGGTTATGTGGAGTGCCTTGAGCTCGTATAGTTCCTTCACTATGCGCTCCATTGAGCTTTTTGGCGCGATTATGCGTATCTTCGCCATTCTTTCAGGCATCATTTTGTCTTTGCCTCAAGATATTCTTGCCTCAGGGCTTTATCTTTTTTTCAAAGGCAGATATTATTATCTCCACTGCCTTTTCCTTCATCTGTGCGGCTTTTTTTTCGAGTTCCTTGAGTTCTGCTCTGCCTTTCTCTGTTATGGCT
This sequence comes from Candidatus Woesearchaeota archaeon, assembly GCA_016211185.1. GTDB lineage: Archaea > Nanobdellota > Nanobdellia > Woesearchaeales > UBA10216 > JACQST01. The sequence goes on from JACQST010000070.1 coordinate 12,332, forward strand.
GCCTTCTCCTTGTTTGTCTTTTCGATTGCTGCCTTGGTTGTGGCATGTTTCTGTTTTTCTGTTTCCTGCTCCTTTTCGGAGGCGATTTTCAGGGCTTCGCTTTTGGCTTCCCTTATTATCTCCTGGGCCTTCTTTTGGGCCTGTTCTGATATCTGCTCGGCTTCTTTTTCGGCTTTTCTGATTTCCTCGAGGGTGTTGTTGCGCGCCATTTTTGCGTGTTATATTGGTTTAGATGTAGTTGCGGGGGCAGGAGTAAGCCACCTTCTGTAATACCCGTTGGCCGCATTTGCGTCCGGAGGTATCTCCTAACATTCGACTCAGCGTCCTTGTGGACTTGCACCAGCCAGGGCTCGCCGTTTCACCGTGTCCCTCTCGATGTCGGCAGGTTGCTCTCTTTTCCTCGCGGAAAGATTCTCAGCTTCATCCTTGCTCGAGGGCCGTCTCGTTTCTGAGCGGTTGCCTTCCCTTTCAGGAACTCCCTTTTGGAAGTGGCTTTTTTCAGCTTTCCGTTGCATGTTCCGCAATGGTCTGCCTTGGTGGGTGGACTTTCCTCAGCTTTGCGCCGTGGTTAGGTTCTTGCCCCGCAGAGAGGAGAACAGGACGGGTATTTAAAAAAGTTTCGTGTTTTCCTTGGCAGGCTGTTTTTGTGTTTTGCAATATTTTAAAAACCTGCTTTTTAATCATGGGTGCATGGACGAGAAGTCGGGTTCTGGGTGCGATGTTCTTGACAGCCTTCTTGATGGGGGCTACGAGTGCGGTGTTGTGACAACAATCTATGGGCCTGCGGGCTCTGGGAAGACAACTGCGTGCCTTCTGGCATCGATTTCTGTGGCTTCCTCGGGAAGGAAGGTTGTTTTTATCGATACTGAGGGCGGGCTTTCGGTTACGAGGCTTGCCCAGCTTGCCGGGAGCAGTGTCCCGCTTGACAGCATTCTCTTCCTTAAGCCTGTTACCTTTGAGGAGCAGAAGGGCTGCTTGGCGCGCCTGCGCTCTGTTGTCAATTCCCGTGTGGGGCTTGTTGTTGTTGATACTATTACCTCTTTGTATAGGTCAGAGCGCTCTGATGATAATTCTGAGTTGAACAGGGAGCTTGGCCGCCAGGTTTCGTTTCTTGTTGAGGCTGCGAGGAGATGGTCTATTCCGGTTATTGTTACCAATCAGGTTTATTCGGGGTTTGACGGCAGGAAGGATGTGAGGATGGTTGGTGGGGATATAATATCTTACAACAGCAAGTGCCTTATTGAGCTGCGCCATCTTCATGGCAGCAGGAGGGCAGCGTTTCTTCAGAAGCACAGGTATCTTCCCCAGAAAGAGGAGCTGTTTGAGATAAAAAGCGAGGGTTTTCTCGAGTTGAGGGAGAAGGGGTTCAGGGTTTTTTAGTTTCGTTCCATGACGTTCCTGAGGATGTTCATTATGGCCTTTGCCATGCTCTTGAGGTTTTCAGCAGTCCTTATTGTGTTTGGGTCGTTGTTTTTCTCTATCATCTTGTCGAAGTCTTTCATGAATTTTTTGGTTTCTGATTCGAGCCTGTAGGTCTTGTCTTTTTCCTTGTCGTAGTATATCTTCATTGCCTCCCTGTATCTTGTTGCCAGCTGGAAGTATTGCTTCTTTGCGCTGTCTTTCCCGCTTTCTTTCAGGAGGCGCGATATCCGCTTCAGGTAGTCGCCTATGTGCTCCAGTTCAACGGTTACCTGCCTTGCTATGAACAGGTTCCAGTAGTTTGTGTTGAATATCTTCAGAACGCTGGGGTTGTCTGTGGCAGTCCTGAATATCCTTGATGAGAGGAGCCCGAGCCTGTTTATCTCCTTGTCCCTTTCATGTATACTGTCTATGCTGTCGGGATTTGTAACATCTTCAAGGATAGACCTTATCAGTATGTCCATCCTCCTTACTGTGTTGTCTATGGATACCTCGCTCAGGTCCAGCAGGTCTTTCGCGGTTATTGTTGAGGCTGTTTCCTCTATGATTTCCATCCCCACTAGGCCGTAGAGTATCTGCTTGAGGCTGGCTGATATGTTCTTCACGTTGCTGCCTGTCAGCCTTATCACGTTGTAGTTGTTGACATATGCGGCAAGTATCTCTGTTTTCAGCTCGTTTATTGGTTTTGCCTCGCAGAGTATGGTTATCTCTGTCAGCTTCTTTTTGCCTTCTTCCCTTGCGCTTATTATGAGTTCGTTGGGGCTTTCCTCTATCCTTACGACGTCTCCTTTCCTGAGGCCGTTTTTCGTTACCCATGCTTTTGGAAGCGAGACCACGAAGGACGAGTTTCCGAAGCTCACTACCTTTCTCATTTCCATCTGCGTCATCCTCAATATATGTTATATGTTTTATAGAGGTTAATTATATATTAATCTTTCCATTTTGGCTTTTTATAGGTGATCTGCATGGAAGAGGACGAACAGGACATATATGAGTTTGGCGAGGTTGAGCGCTTGCTTGATGACGACGAGTTGAGCCCTGAGGAAGAGGCGTTTATGGTCGGTTATCGCGAGGACATGTAAGCTTTTCTCATTCATCTGTGAAGTCTTCCGGTGTGGCAGCGAATCCGGTGTCGTTTGTGATGGTTCCTCTCTTCTTCAGGTATTCCCGTGATATTATCCAGAACAGCAGGCCAAGGCTCTTTTTGCCTTTGTTGTTGCACGGGACTACAAGGTCTATCTTGTTTGCCTGGTTGTTTGTGTCGCAGAGCGCTATTACAGGTATCCCTACTTTTATAGCGTCGTTTATCAGGTTTCGGTCAGGCCACGCGTCTGTTACAAGCACTATTTTTACCTCAGTGTAGTTCTCAAGGCTGGGGTTGGTGAGCATCCCCGGGAGGTATCTTCCTGATATTACCCTTATACCTGTAGTTTTGCTGAGCATCTTGACGGATTTCCATCCGTTCTCCCGCCTGCTCATCACAAGTATCTCGCTTGGCTCGTATCTGGAGAGCATGTTTATGGCCAGTCTTATCCTTTCATCTATCTTCTGGAGGTTGAGCACGCTTAGCCCGTCTGGCCTTGTCTTGTAGATGAACTGCTTCATGTATTTTGTGCGGAATTTTGTGCCTATGTGTATGCCTGCCTTCAGGTATTGGTCCTGCTGCACAATGTATTGGTCCTGTGCTGTTGTTTGCGTGCTTGTGCTTGCTTGGTTGTTGCTCTCTTCCATTTTTTCCCCTCGGTTTAAAGGCACATCTGACAGAAGTCATTTGTGCAGTTTTTATCGCCCACTGCATTCGCCTTCAGTGAAGGCTAGGCAATGTCATTTGTGATTGGGGGCTGCTTTATAAAGCTTGTTGCTTTTTCTTCAGGTGTCCTGAATAGGCTGCCTTTGTTAGCTCGTCAGCTGCTGTGTTCTGCTCTCTCGGAACCCATGTGAATGTGGCTTGTTTTCCCTCAAGTAGCTTTCTAACCATGGGTAAGTATTTTTTGGCTGTTTCGCTTCTGGCCTTGTATTCTCCTTTTAGCTGCCTGATTACGAGTTGGCTGTCTCCGTATATGCTTATCTTTGTTTCTTTTACATGGTGGGTTGCAACATACTTGAGCGCTTCAAGGAGTCCTGTGTATTCTGCAACATTGTTTGTCATTCCCGAGCCTTCCCCCACGACCCCTTTTCCTTCGTGGAGTGTCTTTCCTTCCATTGTTATCACGAATCCGTAGGTTGCCGTTCCGCCTGGGTTTACCGGCTGGCACAGCCCGTCAAAGAATATCTGTATCATGGTTCAGCTCTTTTTTTCTTCTGGTTTGTGCTTCATTATAAACATTGGCTTTGTATTCTTCTATGTCTGTGTATGTCGGCCCTTTTGGTGACATGTCGCTTCTCTTCAGCTTGAAGCAGTCAACTTCGAATTTCAATGGAGTTATCTTGACTTTTTTTGCCTGCTCTGAGAGGGGATGCTTGTCTTCTATGTGCTTTGCTCTCGCTAGGGTTATGTGGGGTGAGAACTTGTGGTCGTCCGGGTATTCCCTGCCTATAAGCAGGTCGATGCTTTCATGAAGCTCTGTAAGGCTTTCCTTTGGGCTTATCCCTGCCCATATGACTCGTATGTGGCGCTCGTTTGGGAACATCCCTATGCCGGACAACTCTGCCCTGTCTGGCCTGAACCTTGCTTGTCTTAGGGTGCTTCTGAGGGTTTCTGCTTTCTCTTCACCCACTTCACCAAGGAATTTCAGGGTTATGTGGAATTCTTTTGGGAGTGATAAGCTTGTCTTTGGCAGGCATTCCTGCGCTTTTTTCAGCTCTGTCTGTATATTTTGTGGCAGGTCGACAGCTATGAATAGTCTCATATTATTGGTTTGGCTTGCTGCTGCTCAGATTGAGTGTTGTTTGTCTTTTGCGCTTATCTTCAAAAGTCGTGTCGATACCCCTGCTTTTAAGGTCTGGGGTTTATTCCTCGCCGAAGTCTTCTGTATCTTCAGTTGCTTCAAGCAACTCGTCTTCTTCTTCGCGGCTCTGCTTTTTCTTTTCAGCCTTTTCTATGACTTCTGCAAAGCCTGCGCTCCCAAGAACTTTGGTTACCCTTATCCTTACGTGGTCTCCCTTGTTCGTGTTTGGCACAAAAAGGACAAACCCGTTTTTCTTTGCTATCCCGTCGCCTTTTCTTCCGACAGACTCTATGGTCACGTCCATTTCCTCGTTGACGCTGACCGGAGCAATCTTTTCCGAATCCCTATGC
>JACQST010000079.1 GCA_016211185.1 Candidatus Woesearchaeota archaeon
AAATATTGCTTAACAATCCATGCTCTCTTTTCAAATGTAAGTTTATACATAAATAGTCACCCCAAACGGGGTGACCTTATGTAAAGTAAAAACGTGATAGCACAGGGCTGTGGTCGTAAGCTTTTTATCTTCTGTCTTGAATAATGGCGTATGGCTGTCTGGAATCCAGTGGTCGTTTGGATGCTGACGCTTGCTGTAGGGCCTGCGGCCTTTTTTATTATCAGCAGGTTTTTTTCAGATTCCTCTCCGAAGTATCCGGTTGGAGAGATTGATGGCGTGGGAGACATAATATTTTTACCGCTTTTCAACGCAGCAGTGTTCTCTTATGGGGTTTCAGATACGTTGAAGGTCAACTCTGGAAAGGTGTTCTTTGCAGTTGCTGTTTCGGTTTTATTCACAGGAGGTTTTTTGTTGTGGCAAAAGAACAGGCTAACCCATAATGATTGGACTCGACCTGTTCTCGGAAAGTTAAGTTTTGGAGGATGGTATCATGGCGTGTTTATGCTTGTTCAGTCATTTATAGTGTTCACTTCGTTGCTTATTTTTTACTCCAATGCTCTTATCTGGGTATTGTTGGCCGGTTACATGTTGGCAGTGCTGGTCAGGTTTAACTGTGTTTATTTCAGGCTGGTTTAGAAGTGGTTCAGTGTTTCTTCTTTGTGAAAAGGCTTCTGTCGTTCTTCATTATCCTGCTTATTTCTCTGTGCAGCTCGTCTGTTTTGACTCTTGCCTGGTGTGTTGTGTCCCTTTCCCGTATCGTTACAGTTCCGTCATCAAGGCTCTGGAAGTCTATGGTTATGCATGCCGGCGTTCCTATCTCGTCCTGTCTGCTATACCTTCGCCCTATTGAGCCTTTTTCGTCGTAGAAGCAGTTTATTTCTTCAGCGAGTTCCGTGTGGACTTCTTTTGCCTTTTTCACAAGCTCGGGCTTGTTTGATACGAGCGGGAATACTGCTGCCTTGTATGGCGCAAGTTTCGGGTGAAGTTTAAGGACAACGTTATCCCTTTCCTTGTCGTATTCGTAGGCTTCAAACATGAGCGCTAAGAACAGCCTTTCAACTCCCTGTGATGGCTCCACAACAACATGGGGCACAACCTTTGTCTTGGTTTCCTCATCATAGTAGCTGAGGTCTTTTCCGGAGTGCTTTATGTGTTGCTGCAGGTCGAAGTCTGTTCTGTTTGCCATCCCCTGAAGCTCTTTCCACCCCATTGGGAAGCGGTATTCTATGTCCCATGTATCAAGGGCGTAGTGGCTTTTTTCCTCGTCAAGGTGCTGTCTGAGTCTTAGGTTTTCTGGGCTTATTCCGAGGCTTGTGAGCCACTTGTGTTCGTATGCGAGCCAGTATGCGTGCCATTGGGTCCTCATTATCTTTTTGTCAAGTGCTTCCTTTGCAGTCATTTTTTTCGGCATAAGCTTCTTTTCCTGCATCTCTGCGCTCAGCACAATGAACTCGTATGTTTCCACTTCGTGGAGGTATGGGCAGGTGTTTGCATGGTTTGGGTGTGTGAAGTATTCGATTTCCATCTGTTCAAACTCGCGGCATCTGAACAGGAAGTCGCGGGGGCTTATCTCGTTCCTGAATGCCTTTCCTGTCTGGGCTATTCCGAATGGCAGTTTTACCCTTGTTGTGTCAATTACGTTCTTGAAGTCCGCGAATATGAGCTGGGCTGTTTCAGGCCTCAGGTATGATTCTGCTGTGCCTTCTGGCCCTACTGTTGTCTTGAACATCAGGTTGAACCCTGTGGATTCCTTGAAGGGAGAATTGCATTTGTCGCATTTGAGCTTGTTGTTCCTTATTATCACATCTATCTGTTTCAGTGGCAGGCCTGCGGTGTCCATCTTGAGCTTGTCTTCAATGAGGTGGTCTGCTCGTGTTTTGTGGTTTTTGGCGCATTCTATTATTGCGTCTGTGAAGCTGCTTGCGTGGCCTGACGCGACCCATGTTTTTGGGCTTGTTATTATCGCTCCGTCTATTCCTACGATGTCCGCTCTTTGGTGCACGTGGGCATTCCACCACTGGGCTTTTATGTTGTTCTTCAGCTCTGCTCCGAGGGGGCCGTAGTCGAAGAATCCTGCCATTCCCCCGTATATCTCTGAGTTTGGGTAGACGAAGCCTTTTTTCTTGCAGAACGCAGCCATTTCCTCTGTGTTCATTGTGCCAGTAGTCTTGGCTGCATGTTTAAATTGTTTTTGCATAGCTTTAAAAAAGGGGTTTTGTATTTATGTTTATGTCTGCTTATCTTGATGTTGCTGTTTCTGCTGCAAAAAAGGCTGGAAAGGTCCTGATGGGTTATTATGGGGATAGGGGCGGCAGGAAGACGATGAAGGGAGCTTCTGATTTCCTTACCGAGGCTGATTCTGCTGCAGAGGACATAATAAAGTCCTTTATAGGGAAAAGGTTTCCTTCCCACAGCATCCTTGCTGAGGAGTCAGGCATGGAGGAAAAGGGTTCTGGTTTCCGGTGGGTTGTCGACCCTCTTGACGGCACCCATAACTTTGCATGGAACATCCCTGTGTGGTGTACTGGCATAGCATTGGAGCGCTCAGGAGAGGTTGTTGTTGCTGCGGTTTTCGCTCCTGTTCTTGGGCAGCTTTTCTGGGCTGAGAAGGGGAGGGGCGCTTTTCTTAATGGCCGCAGGATTCATGTTTCAGGGAGAAAGTTTCCTTTTTGCATGGTTGAGGTTGATGCGTTCTCTGCAGAAAGGGTTAAGCTGCCTGTTGAACGGTTTGTCGCGGTAGGCTCAAGGTTCAGCCGACTCAGGATTCTGGGCAGCAGTGTTTATTCTTCTTGCTCTGTTGCTGCGGGTAATCTTGATGCGTATGCTGGTCTTGGCCAGAAGCCTTGGGATTCTGCTCCTGGTGTGCTTCTGGTAAGGGAGGCTGGCGGGCTCGTGCGTTCGATTGACGGCTCTGGGGCTTCGCACTACTCAGGCAACATAGTTTATTCAAACAGGAAGGTTTTCAGGGAGTTCATGTCTGCGCTTTCACCTTCCACATAGCCAGTTTTTTTCTTCAGGGCTCAACTCAAGCTCTTGTGCTATCAGTTCTGCTGTTTCCCTGCTCTTTATGCAGGCCATCCTGAGGTATGGCAGGTGTTGCTGTATTGCTGTTTTGTTTGATTCCCTTGTCTTCTCGGCAAGCTTTTGTGCTGTTGCGTTCATCTTTGCATACTTGAGGTTGGCTATATACTTCTTGAGTGGTCTGGATGGCTGCTTGTAGTTGGTTGGTTGCCTGTTTTTCTGCTTTTTTGATATGGCAACCCCTGCTGATATGAGCGCGTTTACGTAAACCAGGAATCTCCAGTGCTGCCATCTTCTTATCCTTCCTGTAAAGACATCTGCCCTTGACAGGTGGTTGTATGCTTCCTTCAGGTCTTCGGGGTTTTTGTATTCTTGCGGAAGGTTTTCGTCTATCCACATTGCGCATCTTTCAAGTTCTTCGTCTATGTTGTCGAGTGCTGTTATCGCGAGGTTTATGTCTGTGCTTTTGAATATCCTGAGCAGCGCATCGCTTATCCTTGCTGTGCGGTCCCTGTCTGAGAGGCTTTCTATCTGTGTCCTGTCCAGTTTCAGGGTGTTTTGGCTCAGCAGCTGGAGGTCGTTTATGGCCCCCCTTAAATCCCCGCCTGCTCTTAGTGCAAGTGCCTTGAGGTCTTGCTCTTCATAAGTTATTGATTCTGCCCCGCACACTTTTTTCAGGGCTTCATGTATTGCCTGGTACGGTATGGGGCTGTATTCTATTAGGAGTGATTTCTTTCTTATCGTGTCCAGTTTTTTCTCGAATGGGTCGTTGGCTGTCATGACTATTGGAAAGGCGGTTTCTTCCATTATCTTTGCTATTGCTGCTGTTCCTCCTCGGTCTTCCCTTCCGGCTATTCCGTCCACTTCATCTATAAGTATTATTTTTCCCTTTGAGAACAGGCTCATCTGTCTTGCAGCGTTTCCCGCAACCGCTTGTATGGAGTCCTCGTTCCTGAGGTCTGATGCGTTGAGCTCCAGTATCTCAAGCCCTGCCTCGTTCGCTATCGCGTATACGCTGCTGGTCTTTCCGCAGCCCACTGGGCCGTGCACAATGGCTGCTCTGCGTTTCTGTTTTCTGTAGTTCAGAATGAAGTCCTTGAGTGCCTGTGCTTTTTCCTGTATCAGTTCCACACTGCTTCTCGGGAGGTATCTCTTTGTCCATGGCTCATGCGTCATGAGTATCTGTGTTGTTTCCGATTATTTATAGTTGTTGCCTATTTCAGTATCTCCGATTGGCTGATTCTTCACTTGAAAGTGTTTAGAAAAATCAATGCA
>JACQST010000071.1 GCA_016211185.1 Candidatus Woesearchaeota archaeon
ATGAAGCGAAAAGTTATACAGCTTGCAGGAAAAACGCTGCTTGTCTCCATCCCCCGCAAATGGGCAAGAAAACTCGGGATAATGAAAGGCGACGAACTCGAGCTTGAGGAAAAAGACAACAGGATAACCATAACGGCCAACAAACAGACAACCCTCGAAAAAGCAACACTTGACGCCAAAAACCTCGACCCGCAGCTGCTAAGCTGGGCATTAGGAGCGATATACAAAAGCGGCTATGACGAAATAGAAGTGCTATACCAGTCGCCAGAAACCTCCCGAACCATTCACACCCTGACAAAAGACCTCTTCATAGGATTCGCGGTAACAGAACAATCAGCCAGCAGGTCAGTCATAAGAGGCATAGCAAGGGAGATCGAAACAGAATACGAGGCAAGCCTAAGAAGGGCGTTCCTCGTAACCCTCTCAATGGGCGAAAGCATACACGAATACCTGAAACAAGGAAGGACAACCCAGCTTGGCGAACTCCTAACACTGGAGCAAACAAACAACCAACTCATAAACTTCTGCGAAAGAATACTTGTAAAAAAAGGCTATACAAACTACAGCAAGACATGCTTCGCATATGTCATTGCGTGGAACCTCGAAAAGATATGCGACAACTACAAATACCTGATTGCAGAGCTCACCAAAAGAAACGCCAAACCAAGCAACGAAACCCTGAACCTGCTTGATGAGGCCAACAAGCTGCTCAGAAGATACTACGAGCTTCACTATTCAAATGAAAAAAACAAAACCGGGCTGCTGCCTGAAGCAATGACACTAAAAAAACAGGCGCAGGAAAAATGCTCACGCAAATGGGAAACAGCAACAAACGACGAAAAGGCAATGATAAGCCACATCCAAAGGCACATACTCCTCACAGCAGACCTCACAGGCCCAATCACCGGGCTGAGCATATAGACATGCAACGCTCCCTGAGCATCTCCAAGCCACCCAAAGCAGCCTCATAACTCTGCATGTGCCTGGCATAAAACAAAGGATACCTGTCCCTTAGCTGGCTTATAGAGCGCTGGACATCATCAACCCTGCTCTCAGCCCTCTGATGCATTGATGGCATGCGAGGGTCAAGCCACGCAGATAAATACGAAACGCCCTTCAGCTGCACAGCACAATAAAACTCCAAAGGAACAATTCCTGCCTGAGAAAGAAACTCATCCTCCTGTGAAACCGAAAGATAATCCCCATACCTTGCAAGAGCAGCAGCCTCAAAAACACGATACACAACACCCTTATCCTCAAAATCCACAAACACCAGCTTTCCCCCAGCCTGCAGGATATTCCTTGGATGCCTATCTGTGTTAAAAACAACAGAAGCCCCTGAAAGCACCTCCTCAGCAGGCCCTGACAGCATCATGACTCTTTCAATGCACTTCTCATCAAGGCCAAGGTAACCCCTTGAAAGCACGGAAAAAAGCTTCTCAGAAGGCCTGACATAGCCCTGCCGGCTAATCCCTGTCTCCAAAGACCTGTGAATCCTGTCAGTGAACACCCAAGACGAAAGCACAGAATCAACACCTGCCTTACCCCCAACAAGCAACTCATACAAAGACTCGCCCTTCTCATGAGACATCGCAAGAACATCCCACGAACCAGCATGCCCTGAATAGAGAGGCTCTGGAACGCCAAAAGAAGCATCAGCCAGACCACGCAGCCTTGCAAGGACACCAAACTCGAAATCCAACCCGGCCAGCCCATTCGCAGCCTTAAAAACGAAATAATCCCTGAACAAAGGGCTGTCAATCCGAAACACAGAATTCAGCGTAGGCTCGCCAACATGCATCACAGAAAAGCGGCCATCACCAAAAGCCCTCCTGAGCACCTCGCCAAGATGCTTCCTGCTCTCATCGACATAACCGATCTTGTGACAGAAGAAAAAAGCCACAAGGCTCGATTCAGCACTCGCTGCCAGCACAGGAATACGCCCTATAACATCAGCAGCCCTTTCATGCTGGCCAAAAGCCGAGAGGTAAGAAGCCAGCCCCAAACAGGCAAACTCTGGATTACCGCCCCTATTCACTTCGCGTGCATATGCTGAAAAGCCCACAGAAGCAGAGTCATTAACAAAACCAACCCGTAGCGGCCGAGACACAACAAACCCGTCAATGGAAGCCTGCTCGCAAACCTTCCGAGATATAGAAACAGCATCCTCTACCCTTCCGCAATTCAGGTATTTCTCCATAAGCTCAAACTTAATCCATGTAAAAGGAAACCTCTCAACCAATCCCTCAAGAAAAGAAAGCCCAATCCCAGGCCTAAACCCTTCAGCAAGCGAAGCCAAGTTATACATGACAATGCTCCTCAAAGAATCAGAGTGCGCAATCATACCTCCCAACCTCAGGATAAGATAAGAACAGCCGTATGTAACAGCGAACTCCCTTGGAGAAAACCTGCCTGAATCCAAAGAAAAAGCAACCGGAGCAACGCAGCTAAACCATCCAGGAAAGTCAAACGGCGCATCCCACAATTGAAGCAAAAAAGGCCTCTCAGACACAAAGGACGAAAAACGACGATAACTAACCACCTTTCTGTCAAGCCCGCACTTCTCCAAATCGCCCAAGTCCCTCAAGTTCAGATATGACATAGTGCCAACAAGCCCTGATACCGCGGCGAAAGCCAAAAAAACAGCAGAATCATTAGGCCACAGAAAAGAACGGTCAACATACCAAGAGACAGCAGCGCCTGAGCCTATACCGGCAGAAACAGATGAGAATACTGGCCAGCGCGATGCAAAATCAAGCAGCCAATCATAACAACGACCGGCAAACCCAGAAACAGCAGAAACACCTGCCGAATAGCTTTGGCAAAGAGCCTCAACAACATCATCAAGCCCCATAACGCAAGAAATCCGGCAAGGATAAAAAAGGTTTCCATCAGGCAGCAAAAGAATTAAATAGTGTCTGGCCGCGATAAAAAGCGTGAAAAAAGAGGGCAAAAAAGGAAACGAGCAGAGCTGGGGATTCATCCAGATAACAGCAATAGCAGCAGTAGCTGCCATAATACTGTTTCTGATATGGAAGACAATAGGAGGAGCCATACTGGGATGAATGCCAAAGAAAAAAGCAAAAGCAAGAAGGCAATAGCCCTCAACGCACTTGTCAGCCTTGCGCTGTTCGCAATAGTCGCGTTCGCGCTCCTCTGGTTTGTGGACATATTCGTAACAGGCTCCAAGATGTATGCAGAAGGAGGGCTGTGCAAGCTATCAGTCTATGCAATGGCCCAGACAAAAACCCCCATAAAGTCAGACTCGCCGCTAATAACAAACCTGAAGTGTGAAACCCAGTACATAAAGGTAAAGAGCGACGGCATATACAGATACCAAGACGGCACCTACAAAAAAAACCAGCTCTACAGGAGCTACAGCAAGGAACCTGAACACGCTATAAACAAGGCAGTCGCAGACCAGATAAAGCAATGCTGGGGATACCTCGGAGAAGGGCAACTTGACCCGTTCGGCAAGTACGACGGCGCAGGAAGATGCATAATATGCAGCCAGATAGAGTTCGATGACGAAACCAAACAGAAATACCCAAACGGCTTCCAGAACTTTGAAGACTACCTCCAGAAAAACTACGTAAGGGACGAGACAGGCGCTGAAATCAGCTACTGGGACTACCTCTCAGGAGGAGCAAAAGGGGAACTGGACATAGGATTCGACACAGAGCCACAATCAGTAGTCTTCATATCCATGAAGCCAGACGACACATGGAAGGTGGCATCACTCGCCGGCCTCGGAATCTTCGTAGCTGACGGCTGCACAAACTTCCCGGCAGCAGCAGCGGCAGCAGGCTCACTACTAAGCAAGATACCAATCCCGGGCCCAGCAAAAGCCCTCGCAGTCATAGGCCCCATCCTGAGAGGGGCAAGGATAGCAGGCGTCGCAACCAGAAGAGCCGGAGTTGGATTTGCAGGGCTGTGCAAAAAGCCAGTCCTGTCCAAGGCACTCAAAACAGGGTTCTTCTTCGGGGGAGCATACACATTCGTAGAATTTGGAACAGACGAAGTAGAGCACAAGATACTCGGAGTAAACGTCATGCCCTCAAAAGATGTCGGCAAGGCCTGCGAGAAACTATACGGGTAACATGAGCAAGGCAAACATAGCCATAGGCACAGTAGTAATGGCAGCCCTCGCACTCGCAGGACTGATACTGATTCTGGCATTAACCCCGGGCTACAGACAAGGCGAAGACATACTCTCCAGACAGCTATGCAAGGAAAGCGTGATACAGCACGCAAAGCTCCACATCAAAAGCTTCAACCCGCCCGCAGAGCAGATAAAATGCCCAACAGCCTACCTCGAAATAAGGGATGACAAGATAACCTACGAATACAGGGGAAAGAAAAAAGACATAGGCGTGTCAGCAGGGAAAAACGGAAAGGAACAAGGAATAAAAAAAGCCATGGCAGACGAGATATACAACTGCTGGGAGCAGTTCGGAGAGGGAAAACTCGACCTGTTCGGGGGGGCCAAGAAATACTGCAACATCTGCTCAGTAATATCATTCAAGGACAAAGACACACAGGTAACGGGCTTTTATGACTACCTGATGAAAAACACAGTCCCAGAGCCTGCACTGGCAAAGGAAGGCGTAACCTACCTGGACTACATGCAGGGCTACACAAAAAAAGGCAGGTATGACGAAAAAGACCTTGCAGAAAACAGGAAAGCAATAGAAGAGATGAAGATGGACACAAAAAGCGACTACTCAGTCATATTCGTGTATGCCAAAAGCGAGCCATTCATAGACAACACAATAGCCTTCCTCCAGAAGTTCTGGGAAAGCGACAGCGGAAAAACAGCAGTCATAGGCGCAGCGCTCATCGCAGGAGGAATAGCAATCTCGCTTACCGGAGTAGGGCTTCCAGCAGGAGCAGCCATGATAGCCTCAGCAGGAGGAAAATTCCTAATAGACTGGGTAATAGTCCCGAAAGGAATAACAGGGGCGTTTGAAGCATACAGCAATAAAGAACAGATAAAGGAATGGACAGCAGCAGTGGTATTCGGAAGATACGACACCGGCACATTAAAAAACCTGGGCTGCGAGGAAATCCCACTGGAACCATGAAAAAAGCAAACACGCTAAAGGGAAAGAAAGGAATAGCAGTGGAAACAGTGCTGAAGATGATAATAGCCGTTGCAGCACTCTTCGCCATGCTCGCAATAATATACTGGTTCTCAGAAGGAAACCGCAGCGTTCTCGACTTCGCAATGCAAAAACTGGGGCTAATATAAATGAGCAAGAAAGGACTCGGGCTGCCATACGAAGCAATAATGAAGTTCGTCATAGGAGTTGTAGTTGTAATACTGATATTTGCAATCCTTGGTTTAGGAACAAAGCTCGCCAAAGGACCAATCGAAGCATTCAAAAACTGGATAGGCCTCGGAACAGAACAGGAAAAGTGCAGCCAGCAAAAAAACCACTTCTGGTGCGAAAAAGCAGTCCTGAAGGAAGGAAAATACATCCCTGGCTGCGTAGAATGGGGAAAGATAGGCACAGAAGGGGAAAGCTGCGACCCAAGAAGCTACAAGCCAGCAAACTATAAAAAGGGCGCACAGGACATATGCAGCGAGGAATGCCGCGTCACTTACTGCCCGGCAGACCAGGGCAGGGTCGATAAAAAATGCGTAAAAGGCTGCAGGTGGGAAGGCGAAGCCTGCGGAGGAGCCCTGTTCTGGAATAAAGGAGAGTGTTGCGCACCAGAACAAGTTGAATGCACAAGCAGCCTGTTCGGAACCATAAGCGGAACATGCAAGAAAAGAGCAACGATAAAGACATGAAACACACATCCAAAAAAGGCATCAACCTGACCTTTGAGACAATAGTGATAGCAGTAGTAGTGCTAATAGTTATGGTAATAGTAATAATGTTCTTCACGAACTCGTTCGGGCCCCTTGCACAGATAATAAAAGGCACAGGCGACTGCCAGGCAAGAGACAGCACATGCTATCCTGAAAACGCAAAGCCCACAGGAAGGTTCTGCTACCAGGGAAGCTGCCCTGGAAAAGACTGGTGCTGCCCAAATGAGTGATGAAACCCAAACGACAACACTCAGGATGGTATTAACAGTCCCATTAATACTGCTGCTAATCTGGTTCTTTGTATGGGCAACAAGCTCCAACTCGCAGAACCAGGCAGACACAATAAACACCCTAATAGGGGCTGCTGAGAACGCAAAAGACCATGAAGCATTCGTAAGAAGCATAAACATAAAAGACCACAACCTGTACGGGTTCAACACAGGCGAAAAAGAAATAAGCCTTGTAAACGGCAAGAGTGTTGAAAAGCCAAGCCAGCCAGCATGCAGCACAGGGGCATGCATCTGCCTATGCAAGCAAGACTGCAAAAAAGACGAGGAGACATACTGCAAGCCAGTAAAAGGCATTGACAAGATAAACGCGCTAACAAACATCAACGGCGCAAACAACGGCATCAGAACAACCGAAGGCTACAGAGTAGCCATTGACGGAACAAAACAGGCAGTCATCTGCATAGAAGCCACAAGGTCCAAGGAAACCCTCGCGATGTACGAATGCGGCGCAACAGTAGAAGGATAACCCTGCCACCAAAAGTATATAAACAGCCTAAACCCTTCAGCAGACATGCCAAAGAGAGGTGTACTATACCTGACATATCACACCCTCATCCAGATGCTCATTCTGGGAATCATAATAATACTGGTAATTCAGTTAATCGTAAAACTGGAAGGGATAAGCCTGTTCCAGAGGGAATACCTCTCACGGGACATCGCCCTTCTAATGACAACAATATACGCAAGCCCAGGAGACATAGAATACACATACGGCCTCCCGGGAAAGTTCCACATAACCATAAGGGACAACCTTGTAACCGTAGCTGAGAGAAAAGGGGAATCAGAATCCAGCTACTACTTCGCGTCAAGCCAGGAAACAGCCCTTAAGCCGTTCGAATCAGAGATACCGCCAAAAGCAATAAGGATAACCAAGCAGACAGGAACCATAAAAGTCCAAGGGCTCTACCTTGAGAACCAAAAAGAGGCCCTGAAGAGCCTCCAGGACTTCTCCGAATTCGTTAACACTAATACTGAAAAAACCTACGAGTTCAGGTGCAGGGAGGAAAATAATCCAGCACTAAGCAAAGGATACTACATAACCGCAACCAAACAAAAAGCAACGCTCTACTACGAAAGCGAAACCGGCCAGATTGAACTATCCATGGCAGCCATAAACGAGCTAAGCCACGCGGAAAGCGGCCAGAAGCAGGACTTCGTAATCACGCCAGAAGACTGGAGGCCTGCAATAGCCATAACAAAAGAATACAAGAACCCGACCCTTACATTCAACCCAGACACTGCAAAGTGGCAGTGGGCACAGCCAACCATACAGATAAACGAGCTACCAAAATGCGAAGCAGAAAAATCGGCAAGAAAGCGCAAATAGACGAGCTATTAGTCCACATCACCAAAGCAGTCTACGTGATATGGGTACTGTTGAGCCTAATAGGCGCAACATACCTTGTCTCCCAAAAAAAGATTGAGACAGAGCAAACAGAACTCGCAATAACACACGCAAGAATCATATCAGGGATATCCGCATACGACAAGGAAACCGGAAGGACATACCTTGGAACATCAGACTCCTTAAAGACAACAGACCAAGAGCTGGGCAAAGCAATCCACTACGGAAAAGAGCGCAAGATAGCCGCAAGCCTCGAGATAGAAAGCCAAAAAAGCTATTACAACAAAAGATGGTTCGAACGATTAAAGCCCAGAAAAGGGTATGACGTGGAAAGCGCACAGGCAGAGTATCATGTTGTTGAAAACGGGGAGGGAAAAAAAGCAGCGATAGAGGTGCTCACCTAAATGAACAAAAAAGGATTCCTCCCGATAACAATAATTATGGCCTTCGTAATATACACAGCAGTGTACATAACAGTAATGGCGATCTACTTCGCGGCTGTTGACTTCGGGCAGGCACTGCCCGGAACAGAGACATACAAAGGGGTATCAGGAACAGAGCATTACCAGAACACAATCAGCTTACTGAGCTTCCTAAGGACAAACGCAGGCACAGAAACAACAGTGTCCGAAGCCATAACAGAACTTCAGAAAGCACAGCAGGAAAACAACGAAGCAGCATTCAACAAGCTCACCAAAGAGCTTGACGAGGCAGCCAGGACATACACTGACCAATACAAGAAATGCATACTAATAGACGCAACAGACACCACAGGAAAGGAAAGCCTCCTCTGGCAGCACAAAAGCTCAAACTGCAAGCTGATAAGCGCAAGACAACTCTCAGACAGAAGACTAAGGGCAGATGCAGAGCTGCCAACACACAACGCAAAAGCCACCATCAAGGTAATCCAGAGAACAGGTGAAGCCGAATAAGACTTACGAAATCAAAAAAAGCAGACACCATGACAACAATGGTCACCTTCATAGGGATAGCTGCCCTGATATACATACTGTGGTCAGAATCAGCCCAGCACCAGGAGATATCAAAAGGAAAAAACATAGGGGAAAGACAGCTTGAGCTCATGAGCGCATACACCCGCTCTGAAAAGGCACTGCACTATGCAGACCAAGCAACAAACACAGCACTTGAAGACGCCAGAGAAGAACTTGCTAAAAACGGAGGCTACACAAAAAACGCAGATGCAAAGACAAGCTCGCCATGCGGCACATACGAAGGATTCGCACTCTGGCAAAACAAAAACCATGAATGCTACCCTGACACTGGAACAACAAAGAAAAACTACATCGCAACCGCAGAAAAACTCATAAGAAGCCACTACAGCAGCTACAAAGATGCTACGATACCGCCAGAATACACATACAAAATCGAAGAACATCTCATAACAGGCACAGCACAAGGCACAATAACGATAAAAAATGCCGAACCAGACAAAGAAATCGGACAAGACTACTACACGTACACTGCAACGCACAACTTCAGGCACAAAATAAACAGCGACCTCGAAATATATAGAGAACTCGCAGAAAAGGCAAAAGAAATAATCAAGGCATGCAAAGGCGAACCCATACTTGAAAGCTGCTCGGCAAAATTCAATGGAAAAACAGAAACCCTCACAATAAACACAGCCTGCGAAAAAGCAGCAGACAAAAACACCATCAAGATTTGCGCCGAGAAAAACGGCATTACATACAGATTCGCGCTAAAAGCAGAAACCCCGAACCTTGGAGCCTGCGAAGCCACAAGCTACATAGGCGAATTCAAGACAACAAGCTACTACACTCCCCGGCAGGACGAGTTCCCGGAATGCACAGAAACAGAGCCTGGCAAGATATGGACAGAGCCAAGCTGCCAGGACTTCGTAAAGGAAACAACAATCCAAGGCTCATCCATGCTAACCGATGGGAGAATACTCAGGAACACAGGCAAGCTCATTGAAGACCCTGAAGGAAAATACACAAGAGGAATAACCGCAACAGGGACAAACCCGACTGCAAAGAAAACAGCAGCAGCAGACCCAGCCAGGATAAAGCCTGGCAGCACAATATACCTCACCTTCGAAGAGAACAACCAAAACAACGGCATATACACAGCAGAAGACACCAGAGCAACCAATGAAAACAGGATAGAGATATATAGGGGCGAAGGAAAACAATCCCTGACGCCAGCACTGCCGGAAACAGCCAAGGCATACCTGCTGAAATGCTAACCACGACCGAAACCAAAAAGGCACAACTCAGCCTGTTCATAATACTGGGAATAGCGCTGCTGCTCAGCGCAGGACTACTACTCCTGACAAAGGAAAAGCCAAAAACAAAAACGCCCGAAGCAGAGCTCGAACAGGAAGCCCTCGCAGTACAGAAATACATAGACCAATGCCTACAACAGGCACTCACAGGAGCAGAAAACACAGGCCTAAGGGAAGACCAAAAAGAACAACAGGAAGCAATCCAGAAAGCATACGTGCAATACTCAATGAAAAGCTGCGCGGACCTCAAGACATTCGAAAAGCAAGGACTCCAAACAAGCGCAAAAGAACCAGAAGCAACCATATCGCTTGAAGGCAACGTGCTGGCTGCAATACTCAAATACCCAGTCAAGGTAAGAAAAGGCCAAGCAGAAATTACCCTTTCAGCTTTCAGCCACTACATAAAGAAGGAGGCATCGGCAACAATCACGCAGGACCAATACGGTACAACAACTGAACGGACAATAATCACTGATGATAAAAAAGCAGAGCTCCACATACCAGCAGAAACACGAATAAGCTTCCCGG
>JACQST010000072.1 GCA_016211185.1 Candidatus Woesearchaeota archaeon
AACTATTAAAGCATTTCGCTACTCCAGAACATACCTCCAACCAAAAAACTCAGAAATCAGCTAAACAAATACCTTTTGTTTATAAAATTTCTGTTTTAACGCAACTCCCATGGGAGAAGGCTTCGGAGATGGGAGAGCATCTGCATGGTGACTTCTTCAAGTGTGGCTATTCCTTCAATTCTGCCTTGGTTTGAGACCGGCAGTGTTTTTGTCCCTGCCTTGAGCATTGCTTCGTTTGTATCAATCAGGTTCGACTTCCATGAGGCTGTTATTATCGGTTGCTTGGCTGCCAGGGCTGCTTTGGTGTATGCGGCTCTTTTTGGGTTCTTCATTAGTTCCATAAAGATATCCCTTTCTGTGAGTATGGAATCCCTTTCCCCAGGCGAGTCTCGGTAGACGACTGCGCAGTCTGAGTTGCTTGAGCTCATTGCCTTCCATACGTCTTTCAGGCTTGAGTCTTTCTTGGCCTTGACAATGCCTTTTTTTACTGCTGTTGCGATTGCAGGCAGCCCTATCATAGTTGCGGGGTGTGTGTCATAGAAGTATCTTAGCTGCTCAGCTATGTCTGTGACTGTTATTATTCCGGTGATTTTTCCTTCTGACATGATTATGGCTGCGCGTTGTCCTGATGATTCGAGCTTGCTGCCTGCATCGGCGAGTGTGGCGTCGGGCTTTAAGACTACTGGCTTTAGCAGGGTGGCTTTTCTTAACTCGTCTGATTGCGGCAGGTTGTATATCAGGATGTCTTCGATAATCGTCCTTTCTGTTACCCAGCCGATGGGTTTTTTCCCTTCTGTGACAATAACTCCTGTTTTTTCTTTTTCCGTTATGAGTTGTGCTGCTTCGCCAATGGTTTTGTCTGCCTTTATGTTTGTGATTTGTGTCGTCATGAAGGTGTTTGCTTTTCTGCTGAAGAATTTTTTCAGCTGGTTGCTGAGTTTTTTTTGCTCTGTAATTTTCTTGTTGAAGTAGTACCAGAATGAGGCTGTGAACATTAGTAGTAAAGATACGAAGAGTGTTGCGGCAAGGGCTTTTGCCAGCCATCTGGCTGTTTGCAGCAGGGCTTTGGCTATGTCTATTTTCGGTTTCTTTGCTGCTGGCTTTTGCTGGGGTTTTTCTGCGGGTTCGTTTTTTTGTTCTTTCGCTGCATCAACGGCTTTTTTGGCTTCAGCCTGGCTGCTTCCCCCGGGGTTGGCCTTGGCAGTTGCCAGATAGCTTTTTTCTGGTGATGAGATTGTTACTTCTGTGCCTGAAGGGAGTGTGATGTTTTCTCGGAAGAAGTAGTAGCCTTTCAATTCGGGGTTTCCGAGCTTTTCTGCTTGTTCTGGGTTGAGTGTTTCTGTTCTGAGCCTGTGCAGTTTGCCTTGCTCATCAACCCATTCCGCATCAACTTCTGCGTCTGCAACCGGGTCGCCTTCTTCATCTTTTATGAGGCCGTAGATGCTGGTTGGCAGGTTGTTTGGGTTTATTGCAAGAGTGCTGGCTTGTTGTGCAGGCATGTTTTGTGTTTGGGATGCCTGCTCATTGGCTGCCTTGTTTCGTAAATCATCGAATTGTCCTCCGTTTGGCTGCACTGTGAAGCTGTAATAGCTGCCGTTGTTGCTGTCAGCTACTGAGTTGCCTGATGAGTCTTGAGCTATTACTTCGTAAACGAATGTTCCGGGAGCAAGTCCAGGGAGGAGGATGTTGTGCTTTGTTTGGAAAGTGTTGTTTTCAGCTGTGAATTGCAGCTCTGAATTGCCATGCCTGACCTCTGTTTTTGCAAGCTCATCTGTGCTGAATGATACTTGGATTCCGTTGGCCATCTGCAGTGTTTGCACGTCGCTGATTTGAGGGGGTGTTCTGTCATTTGGGTCTTGCAGCGCGATAAGGGCTATGGGGAGTGCTTCTTTTCCTGGTGCCGCGGTTGTTTTTTCCTGGTTGGCTCCTCCCGGAGCGTTGATTGCAATCTGGCTTCCTTCTCTGGCCTGTATGAATCCCTGGTTGAAGAAATAGTAGCCGGCATATTCAGGGTGGCCTGCTGCGGTTGCGTCTTGAATGGTCAGGGTTTTTGTGCTGCTGAGCTGTTGGGAGCCTGAGGAATCTGTCCATATTGCTTCTACTATGTATCCTTCTGCAGGGGTGTTGTTTGCGTTGTGTATTCTCCCGTAGACGGATGTTGGGAGTGCTGGTTGTGCTGCGGTTGCTTGGAGCGCGCTTACAATGAAGGCGGCAACAATTATGGCCGCGAATGAGGTTTTCATTGCCTTTCGGGAGTCCATGTTGCTTCTTGTCTCATGTCAATCATGTATCCTTCTCCTGGCTGCAGGGCTGTTATGGTGTTGGGGTTTATGATGTTCGGGTAGGATGAGAAGCTTTCCCATTTATGGTGTGTCGCGTTGTAGTGGAAAATGGAGTAGTAGCTGTCGCTGATGCTTTCTGTTCCCTTTTCAGGGCTTGTTGGGGTCTCGTAGGGATACCCGACCATGTTCCAGTCTTTTTGCAGTTGGGCTGAAAATCCCGGGACTCTCGTGCCTTTTATGTCAAGGGCGGTTTGTTGTAGCATTTCTATCCAGTATCCTTTGCCTGGTTGTATCTCGGTAAGTGTTTCTTCAGGGTTGAATATGCTTTCCTGCGCGAAGTGTGACTGCCATGATTCTGTGGCGCTGTCGTAATGGAACATCCTGGTGTATTTGTCGCTTATGGGCTTCATTACAGACCGTACGCTGCTGTCCGCAGGCGTGAGTGGAAAGCTTATTAGGTTCCATCCTTGGTAGAGTTGCAGTGTGTAGGTTATCTGCTCGTTGAGGTTCACTGTGCTGACATGTCTTGGCTCGCCTTCTGCCTGGTTGTCTGAGGTGTCATTGACCCTGAATGTGTAATAGTATGTTTCTCCATCGCTTGGAACCTGCCATTGGTGTGTGCATGTTCCGTCTTGTGCTTTTTCTGGGAATGTATCTGTTGCTGTTTGCCATGTGCAGTTGTTGCCTACAAGTGCTATGCATGCTTGGCAGCTTGGTTTTAGTGAGTTGTCTGAAACAGTGGCTTTGAGGGTTATGCGCCCGTAGGCAGGGCTTTGCTCCTGCTGTACCGAGATTAGAGGTGCTGAAATGTCTGCCGTGGTGCCTGATGCTGTGATTATGCTCTTGTTCTCGTTTCCTGCTTTGTCAATTGCAGTTGCTGCGTAGTGGTATGTTTTGCCGTTTTCAAGCCCTGTGTCTGTGTAAGAGGTGGATGTTATTTCGGTTGTTGTCGTAACCAGAAGGTTTGGGTTAGTCTGTGAAAAGGGTAGGCTGCTCCTGTATATTGCATAGTGGTCAAAATCGTTAGCCGTAGTGGGCTGCCATGTTATCTGCAGTGATGTCTGGCCTGGTATGGTGGCTACTGTGAGGTTCTGTATTGGTGCTGGCGGAGTTATGTCTGGCACAGTTGCTTTTACTGATGCCACTGTGGTGTTCTCGTTGCCATACAAATCTACTGCTGTGGCTGCATAGTTGTATGCCTGTTCGCTTTGGATGCTTGTGTCCCTGTAGCTGTTTGTTGTTGATGTTCCAATCTGCTGTGCAGTTCTTGTATCGTTGAATGGCGCTGTGCTTTTGTATACTGCATAGTGCTTCAGGTCTGCGGCTGCTGAGGCTTGCCATGCAAGCTGGACTGCGCCTGAAGATGTCCATGTTGATGTTAGGTTCTGTATTGGTTGTGGGGCTTCTGTGTTTGCGCTGAACTGGACAGTGGTGTTGCCTGTGTTGAAGTTTAGGTCTTGGCATCTGAGCAGGAGCGTGTTTGGTCCGTCTCTGGATGTTATGGATGTGGTGTTTAGTGTTATGGGTGAGCTTTTGCCGTTAATCTCGTAGCTGCAGTTTGATACTGGCTCATTTGATGAGTATTGCAGGGGTATTGATGAGCTGCTGTAGAGCTTGCCGCTTTCAGGGCTTGTCACAAAAAGTTGCGGGGGTGTCAGGTCTTCTATTGTTACTGGAACTGTGCTTAGTGCCGGGTCTGTGTTCCCTGCAGCGTCCCTGACTGTGATTGCATAGTAGTATGTCTGCTGGCTTTTGACTGAGATGTCTGTGTAGTTGAGTTGTGTCTTCTGTCTTATATCCAAGATTATGATAACTCCGGGCTCGCTTGTGGCAGTGAAGTTTTTCTGGCTTCTGTAAAGCGTATACTCGGCGAAGTCAGTGGCTGTGCTCTGAATCCATGAAAGGGCAACTGATTCTTTCCTTGGGTTTTGGGCTGCTGTCAGCTTGACTTGTTGCGGGTGTTTTGTGTCGACGGTGAAGGTCACAGACGCGTTTCCTGTATTGCTTGAGCTGTCAGAGCATTCTATTAACAGCGTATTCTGGCCTTCTGTCGCGTTTATGTAAGGCTCGACAGGCTTTGGCATGGCCGCGTTCAGGGAGTATCTGCATGCTGCTGATTCTGATACTGTGTATTGCATGGGCACGCTTGTTGTGTTGTAGGCTTTTGGGAGCGGGGATGTTATGTTTACTGTCGGAGGCGATGTGTCTGCTGTTGCTGCTGCAACTGTAGTTACTGTTTTATTCTCGTTGCTGGAGTTATCTACTGCTGTTAATGCATAGTAATATGTTGTTTCGCTTGTCAGGCTTTTGTCATTGTATGCTGTTGTGTTTGCCGTCACGTTTGCAGCGAGGAGGGATTGCAGTGCTGTGGAGAATGGCGTGTTGCTCCTGTAGATCGAATAATAACTCAGGTCCTTTTCGGGATTTGGCTGCCATGCTATGTTGAGCTCTGCTTTCCCCGGGATTGCTGCTACAGCTATGCCTCTTACAGCTGACGGGGGTAAGGCATCTAAAGAGTTTGTGGCTACGGGACTTGTGGATGTGTTTTCATTGCCGTTTGCGTCTATCACGGTGACGGCATAATAGTATGTTGCTTCGCTCGCGACAGATGTGTCGTTGTAGTATGTTGCGGATGCAGGTGCTGTCGCTATTCTTGGCGCTTCAGAAGTGGATGTGAATGGGGAATTTGCCCTGTAGATGCCATAGCTGCCTATGTCTGTGGAATTACTGGGTTGCCAGCTGATTTTGATTGCGCCTTTGTATTGAAGCACAGTGCTGATAACAGCCTTCTCTGGGGGTGTTGTGTCTGCCATGAATGTGACTGTTGAGCTGCCTGTGTTCTGCTTTGCATCGCTGCAGCTTACAGTGACTTTATTGCCGCCTTCTTCGGCTGCCAGCTTAGCTGTTGTGCCGTTCATGACTGTGCTTTGGACTGCAGGAGGGGTGATGGTGGCCGATGCCCCAGAGTTTACGGATATGTAGGCTGCATATATGGAGTGGTTGCAGGTGTAGTATAGTGAGGGTACGACTGGGTTTTGTGAGTCTGGCCATGGCGCGTTGTCTTTCAGGAAGCTTGCTGCGGGAATAGTGTCGCAGGGGCTGTATATGCCTGTTTCTTGTCCAAGTATTGACAGCCAGTAATTTCCTTTGTCCAGATAGACTGGCGAGGCGAAGCCAAATGTCACCCAGTTTGGAGTTGTTGAAAAGGTGTTTGTCTGTGAAGAGGCGACAAGTGGGAATGTGCTGGTGTAGCCTGCAAGGTTCTTTCCTTTGGCCATCGCGAAGTCAAAGTCAGCTATGAAGTCCCACCAGTTTCTGAGCGGCAGGCCGTTGTAGGAGAGCCCGTTTGCAAGGCCCGGCATGTTTTGCATCCACCAGATCTTGAACTGCAGTCCGCCATCATCAAGGCATGTGCCTTTGTACCATGTTGTGCAACTGGTTTTTTTGGCTGTTCCTGTCCCGTCAGGTTTCCAGTCCTCGCAATCAGACAGAACCTCTGCGGGGTTTCTCCAGTCGTATTGTGCCCGGGTGTTTGGAGGTGAATGCGTCCAGCCGCAGTGGTTGACTCCTGTGGTGAAGCCGTACGGGTTTACGTACTTGTACCATAAGGAGTTGTCGACGTACGAGAAGAGTGCCTCAAGCTGGTGGCCTCTGTTCTCTGTTGTTTCAGCTATTCCCCGGCCATAGTTGTAGTCATAGACTGTGTACGTTTTCTTGCACACTGGAAGGTCAGCCTGCCTGTAGCTGTTGCTTATGTCTCCGTATGGACCGGCCATGTTGGATTCGATGGGAACAACGTAGCTGTTGTGTGTCATCCATATCCATACTTCCTTGACTCCTTTGTTTTCGACCCAGTCGCATATGTTTATGTCGTTCAGTTCCTGTATGTGGTCTGCAAAAGGCTGGAAGGTTGTGCTCTTTTTTATCTGTCTCAGGTATTCTTTCTCCATTGCAATGGCGTATTGAAGGGAGGGGGTTGCGCTCGTATCTTTGAATCCCTTGTATATGCTTCCGTTCTGGAGCGCGGCTATGGTGCCTTGTGTCAGCTTGTTAACCTGCTGCCTGAGTGCATCGAGGCTTGGGTTCTGCCAGTCTCCTGTCTGGTTAAGGTCGAGTGTTCCGTCTGGTTTTGTCGGGAAGTATTTCAGCACTATCACGGGAACAGTTGCCGGCAGGGTTGCTGCCTGTGCTTCGCTGTAAATCATTGCCCTCGCGTTGTTTGAGCCTGTGCCGTCCCATTTCAGGTATGCCTTTATTTCTGTGATTGAGCCTGAAGCCGGCATGTATGCTCTTGATGCCCATTGGTTTGAGCCAAAGTTGCCCATTATAGCGCCTATTTTGTCGTTGCCGAGGATGGCAGTTGCCATGTTCGATTGGTTTACGCTTTCAAGCGTGTATGAGCAGTTTGCCGGTTCGTTGATGTTTATTGAGAGGTCGGGCTGCTTTGTGGCATAAACCTTGCTCAGGGGAGACAGGATGGTGATGCCTGGGGCTGTGAAGTCATAGGTTCTTGCTGGTGACGCTGTTGCTGATGTGTTTTTGTTTCCTGAAGTGTCTGTGGCCGTAACTGCATAGAAGTAGGTGGTGTCGCTGGCCAGGTTTGTGTCAGTGAAGTAGGTTGTGTCAGGGTCATTGATGCTCACTATCCTTGATGCCTGTGAAGTTAAGGTGAATGGCGATGTTGCCCTGTATATGCTGTAGCTGCTGAAGTCTGGGGTGTTGCTTTTGCTCCACCTAACGTTGACTGAAAGAGCCTTGTCTTCAGGAGTGGCTGTTGTTGTGAGGGGAGGTGGCGGTGTTGTGTCTGTTACGGTGGCTGAAGCCAGCAGCACAGTGGTGTTCTCATTGCCATACGTGTCGGATACAGTGATTGAGTAGTAGTATGCTGATTCTGGCTGCAGCCCTGTGTCTTCATATTGTGTCAGGGTTGTTGATGTGATTTTTGTTGAGGGTAATGAAGTGAAGGGTGTTTGGCTTCGGTATATGTTGAACCTGCTGAAGTCCCTTGATGTGCTTTGGTTCCAGCTCAGGAGCAGCGAGTTTTTTCCGCTCACGCTTCTGACTGAGGGCTTGATGTTCAGGGGCACTTCGGCGTCCATGTCAAAGGTTGCTGTTGTTGAATTCTGGTTTTGGCTTGTGTCGTTGCAGTATAGCGTGAGCGTGTTGTAGCCTTCGGGTGCTTGTATTGTTGTGTTGCCAGTGATGTACAGGGGGGTGTTTGAGTTCAGCGAGTATGCGCACCATGCGAGCTGCTCGTTTGCTGCATATTCAAGTTTTGGGAAGGGGCTTTTGTAAACCTGAGGCTTTGGCGAAAGTATTCTTATTGAAGGCTTTACGGTGTCAAATGCTGTTGCCTGTGAATATATGACGCTGGTGTTCTCGTTTCCTGCTTTGTCAGATGCAGTGACCGCATAGTAGTATGTTTGCTGGCTTGCTGTTGTGAAGTCAGTGTATTGGGCTGTGTTTTTATCAAGCACGAAAGAGATTCTGGAGGCTGTTGTTGTTGATTGGAATGGCGTGCTGCTTCTGTAAACGTTGTAGCGTTCGAAGTCTGTGTCAGGGCTTTTTGTCCAGGATACCTGAATCTGGTTTTTTCCCTGAACAGGTGAAGCAGTCGTAGTTATTGGCAGGGGAGGTGTTGTGTCAACAAAGAAAGAGGTAGACGCGTTCCCCTGGTTTTGGCTTGTGTCGTTGCAGTAGAGCGTGAGCGTGTTGTTTCCTTCGTCTGCATTTACCTGTGCAGGGCTGCTGGCTGGAATTTCTTGTTTGCCGTTTAGCCTGTATGCGCACCAGCTCTGGGGCTCGCTCACGGAGTATTGGAGGGGGATTTTTGATGTGTTGTAAGTTGCGCTCTGTGGGTGTAGTATAGAGATTACTGGTAAGGTGGTGTCTGATGACATCACTTGCTGGAACGCCGGGGCTGCCTCGTTTCCTGCTTCATCGACTACTACAACAGCGTAGCTGTAAGTGCTGCTGCTTGTGACTTGTGAATCGGTAAACTGGGTTTGGCTGATGTTGGTGATGTTTGCAATTATCTTTGCCGGGCTGCTTGATCGATAAATGGCATACCGCTTAAAGTTGCTGTCGCTGCTTTGTTGCCACTTCAGCGCTATGGAATCCTTCTTGGGAACAGGTTCTGCAACAATCATGGTTGTCCGGGGTATTGTGTTGTCGATGTTCACTAATTCTGTATCGGAATTGCCTGTGTTTCCTGACTCGTCAATCGCCCTGAATGTAACTGGCTGGAGCCCGTCAGGAATAGTTGTGGTGTCCCATTGGTAAATGCAGGTTCCTCGCATGCTTCCAGCGCCGAAGTCGTCTTGTGCCCGTTGCCATGAGCATCCTGTGCCTGCACAGATTTCGCAGTAGGCAAGGCTGTTTGTCTGCTCTGTGACGTTTGCTGTTAATCTTGTAATATTTCTTGCGTGCTCAACCTTGTTTGTTCTGACAACTGGAGGGACTTTGTCATCGATATTGAATGTTATGGTTTCTGTTCCCACGAGGCCTATCCTGTCTGTTGCAGTTACTGCGAGGGTATTTTGCCCGGTTTTTGCAGTGATGTTGATTGCGATGCCTTCTTTTCCTGTTACTGTTACTGGTGCATTGCTGTTGAGCACAAAGGTTGCGTTTGTTACTGGCTCGTTGACCGTAAAGTTGAGTGCCAGGATTGGAGACGGGTATGTTGCGCCATCGAGTGGGCTTTCAATCACTACTGATGGCGGGGTTTTGTCAACTATTATTGGGGTTGTCACGTTTATTGGCAGGCTTCCGGGCTGTGCTTGCAGAACTGCGTCTTTTATGGCGTCAGGTGCTGTGATTCGTATAGTGCTGCCGTCTCTTGCGTTTACATTTGCCCTGTTAAAGAGGTAGTGGCCGAGCAGGCTCCCGTTTGTTGCTGTCAAGGCTGAGGTGCTCTTGTTAATCCCGTCTGTGTCTGTCCATTGGACAGTTACGTTCACTCCTCCGAGCAGGGCTCCTTCTGCTTCAATCACGCTCCCGTAAAATGTGGTTGGCAGGGCAGGTCTGCTTGCCTGGGCCCTGGTTGTGAGATTTGTCAGCTCAGCCTCTGTGTTTCCTGCAGCGTCGGTTGCGGAGACTTCGATGCTGTATGTGGTTGAAGGCTGCAGGCCTTGGAGGAAAATCAGGTGTGAATAGTTTAATTCTTGCTCAGTTGCGTTTAGCTGGGCTCCCGATTGGACGTATGTGGCCGCTGCATATGTCGGCTCGTCTGTTTTTATTGCTAAAAGCCCTGTCTGGCGCTGTGCCTCTTCTGAACGGGATATCTGGATGAGTGGAGGTATACTTTCAACAGGGGCTGTGCCCGATACAGAGAGCTCACTGTAATCATTTGTCTTTTTCTCAAGAAGCACGATGAAATCGTCATTACCTGCTATCTTCCCTTCAGCCCCAGGGCCTATTGGTTTAGGGGCTGTAAGCAGTGCTCCTGAAAAGTCAACCTGTGCATGTTTAGCGTCAGGCTCGTTCCAGACCACATTGATGTTGCCGCTGTTTTTCCCGACGCTTATGCTTGGCATGGCGCCTGAGCTTGACAGGGAGATGGTTTTTGTGACGCTTGAATTTTCTTGGCTGATTATGTGCAGGGCTATGCCTGTGGTTGATGCTGTAAGAACGTAGCTCTGGGGGCTCGTGAGAGCGAGCGCAACTTCAGTCGCGTCTCCTACGGATATAGACTCATGAAGGGCTTCGCCAGCGACTGAAGCATAGTGCGCTTTTCCGCCGCTAGCCCACGCCAGCTTTGCTGATGATAAGCTGTTTGCTGAGAGCGCTGCAACTGCATAGTCGTCTACGCTGTCTGCAAGCTTTGAGTCGCTTGCAAGTCTGTTTCCTGAGTAGTCGAGTTGCGTATGATACAGGTTGTCGGCTCCATCCCTGTTGTCTATCCAGAACATATGGACTGTGTTTCCGTCATCCAGAACCTTGGGGTTCTTGGATTCGAAGGAGTTGAACGTTACTCTTCTGCTGCTCACTGTTGTCTGGCCATTGGCTATCTGGCTGTAGTATATCTCTTTGTTGCCATCCCTGTCATCTTCCCATGCGATGTGGGCTCTTCCTTGTTCGAGTGATACGTGAGGGTTGCGGGAATTGTAGACTGAGTCTGTGAGCTTTCTTGCATAATCTATGATATGCGCTGAGGGCGTTATGTATGAGTAGTAGATGTCCGGGCTGCTGTCTGTGGATTCTTCCCATACGACAGCAAAGTTTCCTGTTTGCGCATCAGTGGCTATTTCAGGCGCGGTGGCTTTTCTTTGGGCAGTGGAAATCCTGACTGGCGTTGACCAGTTCACCGGCTGGCTTGCAAAAACGATTGTTGAAGTCGCAGCAGGGTTTCCTGCCTTGTCCCATGAAGCTATGGACAGGTTGTAGTAGCCTGTGTAAGGAGGTGCTCTTAATCTTCCTTGGTATAGGCCTGAGGCATTGTTGCTGTTGAGGATGGTTTGGGAGGCTGCAATGGAGGCTGTTGCGTTTGCTACTCCAGAAATGTCAGTGATGTTTACCGAGACGTCAATAAATGAGTTTGTTTCTATTGCAGATGCCATGAGCTGTCCGATATTGGGTCCTGCTTTGTCAAGGATTATCGATTGCGGGATGCCTTGAGCCTTGTTCAGAGATATGTCTTCTGCAAGAATGCTTATTGTGTAGTTGTTGTCTTGAAGGATGGAGCCTGGGAATGTAAAGCTGCATGTTCCCTGCCGCTCTCCGTAGCTGAATGTTTTGTCAAGAACTTCTGTCCATTCTGAATCGCAGATTCCGTCTGTGCTCGTGCAAGCCTGGCATCCTTTTAGGCCGTTCGTATCAGATACAGCGGCAGTCACAGGCAGGTCGCCTTTTGGCTGGGAAGGCAGCTTGCTGATGTATATTGAAGGCCTTGTTGTGTCTTTGAGGCATGTGTTTGACCTTTCAAGGACGTAGCTGCCAATACCTGTAACGTAGACAGCATAGCTTCCTGAGTCAAGGCCGCTCTTTATGATACTTTCTGATTGTCCTTTGGAGGCTGTCACATTCTCGTCCCAGGAATCATCGCAGGTGTTTGGTGTGTGCTTTGCCTTCAAAGTCTGGCTTCCTGAAAGGGATTTGATGGTTATGTTAACTGTGCATTGGCTGTCTGAGAGTGTGTAGTAATAGTATTTCTCAAACTGTGCAGGTGACTGCCATGTGGGCATCATGTAGTTGCCTGAATGTGTGGAGTCGTGCTTGGCCATGCTGCCGGAAGCAGATGATGTGCTTCCTGAAAGGTCATACACGTATATGTAGTGCTCAAACTGGGTTGGCCCTATCACGAGTTCAAGTTTTCCGTCGCCATCAATGTCGCCGAGCGCAGATGAAGAGCTCGTGCCGAGGGAGAAGTCCTTTATTTTCTTGGGAAATCCCGGGACAGGAAGGCCGTTGCTGCGCCAAGCGTTATTTCCGACAATTATGTCCTTGTTCCCGTCTCCGTCAGCATCGCCTATTACGGGGTTGACCATGCTCACGTAGTCAGGCATCGATTGTGGCCAGCCTGGAGCGACTACTCCGTTGTTGTTGAGGACGTAAACGTTTTTGCCTGACCTTATTATTATATCTGCACTTCCGTCGCCATCAATATCGCTTACTGCAGGGTCGCTTTGGGCTTCGCCAACTTTTATCCTGAGCGGGAAGCTTCTGAACGGTGAGCCGTCACTGCCGTACACTGTAAGCGTTCCGTTGTTTCCTCCTGAGAGGATTTCCAGCTTTCCATCTCCATCAAGGTCTCCGAGGACAGGGCTGTTCGAGCTGGAAAGCACCTCTCCAGTATCCTTTGGCCAGCCTGCAAAGGGGTTGCCCAGCCCATCAAACAGGTAAATCTCTGAGTTGCCAAAAGTCGCTATATCAGCTACTCCATTGTTGTCAACGTCCCCGGTCGCGGGGCAGACAGGCCAGACCGCTGAGGCAAGAAGCGGGATTGTCCTGTAGGTTGTGCCGTCGCTGTGAAGTATTACGACCTGTTTGCCTGCGCTGTATAGTATTTCTTTCCCTTCGAAATTCCTGTCGATGTCTGCTGTCGCTATGCACGCGTTTCTGGGGATGTAAAAAGTGCCCAGAACAGTGCCTGTGGGGGAATATATTTTCCCTGTGCTGTCGTCATTTATTATGAGCTCGTTTGTTCCGTCGTTGTTTATGTCTGTTGCTACAAATCCGTTGTTGAGGTGGTCTCTTGACATTATTGGCCAGCCCGGAAGAACTGTTCCGTCAGCTCTGAAGACATGCCTGTAGCTTACAGGGTAGCCTGCTGCGTCATACTTTGCAACCCCTGTCAGCACTTCCATTTCTCCATCTCCATCAACGTCAGCGACAGAAGGGTTTAGAATGACGGTTGGGCACCAGCCAGGTGAGCATGGTTCGATTTGTCTTGGCCATCCGCTGTGAAGGCTGGGGTCTACATATACAGTGGCAGCTTCGGATACGGTCTGGCCATTGGAATAACTGACAGTTAAGAGCAGGGTGTATGTTCCGAGCTGGGCGACGCTCGCGTTCCATGTCGCGAGAAGCCCGTTGCTCTTCTGGAGAAGTCCGTTGTCCGCGAGCGATATTCCGTTTGTGCTCAATGCTGAGGGGTTTGCCCAGGGACTGTATTCGACTTTGTAGCTTGTGAAGTTGCTCCCTGTTACTGTCCCGATTATCTTTACAGTGTCTTTCCCTGAAACTATGTCCTGGTTTGG
Organism: Candidatus Woesearchaeota archaeon; assembly: GCA_016211185.1. GTDB lineage: Archaea > Nanobdellota > Nanobdellia > Woesearchaeales > UBA10216 > JACQST01. The sequence continues at coordinate 12,980 of JACQST010000072.1, forward strand.
TGAAGGAGAGGATATGAATATGTTGTTGACCTCAACTGCCTTGGTCTTGTTGCTGACTTCTCCCAGATTGTTCCTTACGGTTAGCCTGAGTGTGTAAGTTCCCTCTATCAGTGGCAGGGTGTTCCACGTGCCGAGGTTTCCGTTTATGACGGGATTTGATGACTGGGTGATGAGGCTCCATGAGGCAGGGCTTGCTCCTGTTCCGAACTCAAGTGTGTAGTTTGTGAATCCTGTGCCAAAGGCTGTGCCGTTTACATGGATTGTTCCAGTGACTTTTCCGGAGAGGTCGATGTATGCTGTAGGGAAGGTTTCGCTCTGTGTGACTGCTGCAAGGACGTCCAGAAGCCCTGTGCCCTGTGAGTATTTGTCAGCTCCCTGGTCAACTGCTGTTTTCATCAGGGCGTCCTTTATTTGTTGGGGGCTCCATGCTGGGTGTGCCTGTTTGACAAGTGCTGCTGCGCCTGCGACATGCGGTGTTGCCATGGAGGTTCCTGATATTGACACGTGGCTGTTATCGATGCATCTTGAGCCTGACCACGCGCTATCCCATTCTGCGGCGCAGATTCCGACTCCGGGTGCTGCTATGTCTGGCTTGTCAATGGTTTCTCCAGACCACTGGACCGGGCCTCTGCTGCTGAAGGAGGCTATGGGGCTGCTGCAGTAGCCAGCCATGATGTTTTCAGGCCTGCACCATGCAGCTACTGTTGTCGCCTTTCTTGCGCATCCTGGGCAGTTTATGGTCTTTTCGTTGGGTCCTGAGTTTCCTGCGGCTATTGAGAGGAAGGCTCCTTTGTCGAATGCGTTGTCAACGGCTTGCGACGCAGCATCGTTTGGGTTTCCGCCTCCTCCAAGGCTGATGGTTATCACGTCAGCATGGTCTGATAGGTCGCCATCGCTGTTTGGGTCGAGGGCTTTGTTGATGGCCGCGATGATGTTGCTGTATGAGCAGGAGCCTGTTGAGCTGCATACCTTGTAGGCGTATATCTTGGCGTCAGGCGCAACTCCGTTTAGAGCTCCTTTCCCGGCTGCTGTTGCGGCAACATGGGTTCCGTGGCCGTGGTCGTCCATCGGGTCTGGGTCGTTGTTCTGGAAATCAAATCCTCCTATGACCTTGCACTGCTGCCCAAGGCAGCCTCCCAAGTCAGGATGCGTGTAATCAACCCCTGTGTCTATAACAGCTATGGTTATTCCCCGGCCTGTTATCTTGTTGCCGCTTGTATCGTTGAGTTTCCATACTGAATCAGCCTTGACGTATCGTGTTGATGTTGAGAGCTCTGCGGATATGATGTTGTTTGTGTAGACGTCCTTAACTCCCGGCATGTTTCTTAAGGATTCAGCCTCTTCAGCGGACACATCAATAAGCGCGCCGTTGAACGCTGTGTCGTATTCTGCCTTAATCTTTGACTCCCCGTTTAGGAAGCGGCGCTTCATTTCCTGGCGGAACGCGGCGTGCTCATTGCTAATCTTTGATTTGTGCTGGGAAACTGCATAAGCCTTGCTTGCATTTAACGCGCTGATATTTGTCTCGCGGGAGTTTAATTGCCTTCTTAGGGTGAGCTTCTTTATGGTTCCTGGAATGATGGAGAAGCCTTTCGTATCAACCTCATCAATTTCCCTTTTAAGTGATTGTGCCTTCATTTCTTCCACTGCAACCTGTGCCTCCATCTTGCTGTCAATAGCAGCGACAGGCTCTTCACGAAACTGTAATATGTAGCCTTCAAACAGCTGCTTTGAGAGATTCGTCTCAGGCGCATAGAAGGATTTGCTTATCCCGAAATCGTCAGGAATCTGGCCTGTATACTCTTGTATCTGCATTTGTTGCGCTGTGGCATTCGGGTATCCGGGCTCGGGCATGGGTGCGATGCTTGAGCAGGAGCTGGCGTTGCTGCTTGTCTTGCAGTCGGTAAAGCAGCTTGATGCATTCTCCCCGGACTCGCAGTTTCCATTGCCACATACAGAAGAGGGGGTTGAAGGCGGAGGTGAATATGGGGCGCCGATAGTCAGGTTCCTTGTAAGGGCATTGTTGGTCTCGTCAAACTCAGCCTGCCACTGGTCAGGGTCTGCATAAGCAGTCACAGTAAACGTGCCGCCTGTAATAGATTGGCCGGTATCAGATGAAGGCCCGCTGTAGCCCATTTCCACTTGGCCAGGCAGCAGAGAGCTTACTCCGAACCTGTATGTTGTGTCGAGGATAGTGAAATTAGTTACTATCGGCTCATTTGCAGTCTGGCTGCCCTTATTCTGTATCGCAAACCAAAAAGTAGACTTCATCTCATACTCATTAATGGGCCTGCTAAATGGAGGCGCTCCTTCGGACTTAAGGATCTCAAACACATCAATTATGGCAAGGTCTATTCCTGGAGTGCTGCTTATTGGTTCCAAATTCCTGAGCACAGGTATTGTTGAGCCAGGAACAACAACCTCCACCCCGAAAGACTCCATGTAGCCCTGCTTCTTCAGCTCAACAATGTGCTTTCTGGGGCTTAAGCCGTCAAGCGTCAACGGAGTTGTTCCAACAAGAGCAAAATCCACATATACATCAGCAGCCACATTTGAGCTTATTGACAAGCGTCCTGTATTCGCAGGAGAGCCAACATAGATGTGCTTCGTCATGATGTTGTTGGTCTCGTCTGACTCATTAACCCACTTTATATCATCTACTTCTGCAGTGAAGTAGTAGCCACCGGGGTTGAGCAATCTCTGCATATCCCTGGTTTGTGACTCTCCTGGAGCAATACCGTCAAATCCCAGGCCCCAACTGCTCATATCTCCTGAAAACCTAACATTCGAACTTCCAGATGGGCCTGTGCCTATATTCTTTACAGTTATATTGACGGTCTCATAGACAATAGCTGAAGGCGCAGGGTCGCTGAACGAGATATCCCCAATCACGAGGTCAGCGCCTGTTGGCGGGGCTGCTGTCGGGTCAAGGTTCACGTAGAGATAGCTTGTGATGCCTGCAATCACGCTGACGTTGTGGGCGCTGTCGGGGTAGCCTGCCTTGCTAATCCAGACTCTGTGGTTGCCTGGGCTTTGCCCTGTTATGTTTACAGGACTCAGGCCTTTATAAGCACTGTCAACATAAACCGCGGCCCCTGGAGGGGACGACTCCACATTGATATTTCCGGTAAGTGTCTCAGCTGAATATATTCCGGGCAGAAGGAGGATTGTTGCGATGACTGCCGCCGCTATAAGAACTATGCCTGCACCTTTTTTTGCCTTCATTTAGTTTCGCAGGTGTTTCTTTTACTGCTGCCTATTTAAGCTTTTACAGAACGTGTCCTAATTTTTCCTTTGCGTGCTTTTGGGGCTCTTTGCAAACGCAAATATCGCTAATCCTGTCAGGGCAAGCGCGACAAGCATTATTGTTAGGGTGTTGTCTTTTTGTTCGGGTAATGTTTCCTTGTTCAGGACAGGCGTTTGGGCGGGTTGTTCATTTCCTTGCGTTCCGCTTGCTGCCTGGCCTGTTATTGATGGAGGCTGCTGGGGTTCTGGCTGTTGCTGTTCAGGAATGTTGCTTTGCTGTATGCCTGCTTCGGTTTGTGGGAGAACTGAGGCTACTGCGTAGTAGCTGAGGCCTGGCGACAAGGCTGTGTAGTGTGCGTTTGTGCCGTCTTTTCCTGTGAAGGCTGTTTCAAGCCTGTTCCACTGCTTTGTTGTGTTGTCGTATCTGAACAGGCTTACTGAGGATTCTTGGAGGCTGTTTTCGATGAGCCATGTGAGGGGAACCGAGAACTCCATTTTTGCGCTGCTTATGTCCTTGTCGTTTATGTTTTTGTGGGTTATCTCTACGTATTGGTAGACCTTCTGGGTGTGTGCCTGAATGCTTGTTGGCAGGGCCTTGAGGCTTGATACCTGCACCTCTGCCTTTGTTGCTGTAGTCAGAGTAGTGAATGAGACTGCTGAAAGGCTTATCTTTTCGCTTTTAAGAGCAATGGATTTTTCTTCCCCTGCAGGTATTGTGTCCCAGAACCTTGACATCTTTGCGGCTATGTTCATTGATGCTGCATCGGCTATTCCTCCACCACCGCCTCCCCCGCCTCCTCCTCCGCTGCTGCTGCTGCTACTGCTGGAGCTTGAGCTTGATGAGCCTGTTCTGGTCTGGTATATTGAGAACCCGAGGCCTTGTGAAACGGGTATCAGGCAGATTGACTGCCCTCCTGAGAAGGTGCAGTTTACGTTGGATGTTACCTGGTAGCAGTTGCTCTGGTTGTCTTCGTCGCAGTGCCAGAACTGGTCTCCTGACTGTGGGAGCTTCACCTTGATGTATTTGCATCCAAGTTCCTGGGAGACTTCAGACCATTTGTCTGTGTCCATTCCTGCTGCCTTGGTGCTTGAGTTGTAGACAAAGGCTCCTGTGAAGTTTAGGTCAAATGCCTGATTTATGGTGCAGTTCTGGAGTGTGAGGGAGTAGTTGTTTGCTGTGTCATTTATAGTTACCTCTACATTCTTTGTCTGGCTTTGGTTCAGCTTCTTGCCGTATGTGAAGGTGTCGTTTGTTATGTTGAGGCTTGGCATCGTGATTGTTATGTTTCCGGGAAGGGTTGGCTTGAACACGAAGCTCTTGAACTCTGTCTCTGTTGTGAAGTTTGTGCACTTGCTTACAAGGCAGTTGCCGCACAAGTCGCACATGTTGTACTTGAAGTAGTAGGTCGTGTTCAGGGAGAGTGCGAATCCCAGGGTTTCCTGCCCTATGAATGCGTCGTGCCACTGGCTGTATTCGTTGCCTGTGAATGAGTCCGTAAGTGAGAAATCCTTTACTGTGGTGTTGAGCGATGTGCATTTGCTGTCGTTATGGTAGAATGCTAGTGTGCCGTTGGCAGGCTCGTTTGAGTCAAAGGCTACCTTGGCGAAGTCTGCGAATGTCTGGACTTCTTGCCACTTCAGTGTTGGCGCTGTCTTGTCTGTGGAGTCGCAGTTAAGGCCTTGCGTGCATGCGAATGGGTCGTATTTGCAGCTGTAGTCGTTGCAGTCCGTTAGTCCGTTGCCGTCATTGTCTTTTGCGTCGTTGCATTGGGGGCCCATCTCGAAGGGCACATATCCGAGTTTCAGGAACTTCTGGCAGTCAGGGTCGTTCTCTGAGTTGAGTCCGTCGCCGTCAAAGTCCTTTCCTGTGGACTGGCAGTCCTCAAACTCTGCGTCTATTGAGCCAGGTGTGTAGTATGAAGGTCCCGCTGAGTCAATGTATGCGTTGCTTCCGTTTAGGGTTGCCACGAATATCCTTACCGGGACCTTGGGGCTGCCTATGTCTGACTTCTTTATAAGCATCACATCCACTCCTCCTACGCCTGAACTGACCATTGAGGGCGGGGCGAAGCATGCGTCCTCTATTATGTTTACTTGGGCTGCGAACGGCACCCAGCTGCTTGTGAGGCACTTGTAGGAATACTTTTTGTTGTCGGTTGAGTTTGAGCTGTTCTGGTCATGCACGAACTTGTATTCGAAGCCTTTTATGCTGGTGTCGTTCTCAAAGCTGCATCCGTTCGTTGTGTTGCCGTCAACGTCCATGTATCTCAGGTATTTGCCTGTTCTGTTCTGGCTGTTTGGGTATGACTTGTAGCAGCCGACAAAGTCTGTTATGTTTGTTACAGCAATTCCTACATCCAGTGTCTCGGGAGAGTCGTGAAGCCCAAACCCTGCTATGTCCAGCCATGCATATGAAACGTCTCCTGGAGCGTCAAAGCCTATTATTACTGGGGGTGCATCGAGTATCATGTCGCCTGCAAACTCCTTGTCAAAGAGGGGGTCGCACCAGCCTGTCGCGGGGAATTCTGATTCCCTTCCTGGTGCTGGGTGGTAGTAGCAGACTGACTGGTTTTGGAGGGGTGTGTTGGCGCTTCCGTTCTGTGTCAGGCAGTCTGCCTGGTTGTTGTCGTGCTGTATGCATATCTGCGGGTCAATGGCGCCTATGCCTCCTCCTATGTTGTTGCTTGTTCCGAACCCGAATCCGCAGGTAGTGTCGTTCTGGCAGCTTGTGTCTGCGCAGTCATACATGCCGTCGTTGTCCTCGTCTCCCGGGAGGAAGCATACTTCTTCATTGGTGTTGTTTTTGCTGCAGTAGTAGTAGTTGGGGTTCCACTTGCAGCCGCTCGTTCCATTGGCTGTGCTGGCGAGGCATGTGGCGTTTGTTGAGCATGCGAAGCAGTTGTTGTTGCAGTCTTTCTTGAATGCAACTGCGGCAGGGTCGCAGAACCCATCAAGGGTGCTGTTGAAGATTCCGTCTCCGTCAAGGTCTGCCTGGAACGGGTCAGATATCCATGAGCAGTTGGCTGCGCTTCCGGAGCATGTTGAGTTTTTGAAGCAGCCATAGCAGTTTGACGCGCAGTCCATGAATCCGAAGGAGACCTTGCTTGATGGCTCGCACCATCCGAACCCGTTGAGTGCATTGGTGTCTTGGTAAAAAACGCAGTAGCCCATTGATGAGTTCTCGCATTGGAGCTTGGCTGTCGCCACGTCAGGCCATGTGCCTGAGCCGTTCTTCTCGCATGCCCAGCACGCATCGTCGCAGCTTTCCTTTGCGTAGTTTCCGAAGGAGAACTCACACCAGCTTGCTGTGTCTGTCTGTGTCTGGCCGTATGTGTTCGTATAGCTGTATGTGTCTGTCTTCCATGTTCCTCCTGCTGCCTCGCAGGATGGCTTGGTGTTTATGTCGAACATTTCAGTTCCCCAGCCTCCTCCGCCGTATATGGCGTCAGTGCTAACTGTGCATTTCGACTTTGATGAATCCCATGAGCAGGGCATGTAGTAGTTCTCGGTGAGGTTTGTGCACTGCACTTGGCTTGGTGCGGCTTCGCAGTATGTATAGGGGGCTGCCTGAATGTTGTTGTAGGTCTTTGTGGTGTTTGCCATGCATTCGCTGCCGTTCCATGTGCATAATGGCGATGTGTGTGGCTGTGTGTCGCACACATTGGAGTGGTTGAATGCAGAGCAGTTTATGCCTGTCATATAGTTGAAGTTTGGCTTCGAGTTGCACAGCGTGCCTTGATACTGGCAGACTGTTATGTTCTGGCATGCCTGCTGGTTTCCATCAAACTTAGGGCAGTCGACATACGCCGTCGTTATTCCTCCTCCTGCGCCTCCCCCGCCTCCTCCTCCACCACCTCCCATTCCGCCTGCGTCGTTGCAGATTGACATCCAGAAGTCCCAGTAGCAGGAGGCGCCGCTTTGTGCGCTGGACTGGCAGGCTGCCTGGTTCAGGTTTGCTGCGCATCCGTCTGTGGGTGCGGTTGCGAACATGTTGGAGCCGTTCGGGTTATATCTGTATGAAATAGTTATGTTAGCGGCTGTGTTCCCGCTGATGCCTATCTGTTTTATTACAAACGCCGCGTATGTCTGGTTTCCCGTGTATACCGCAAACCCGTCTTGCCCGCCAAAGATTGGGAAAGTGGATTCGTGGTAAAAGGTATCGCCAAACGGCGTTGTTTCGTTGAATAGCGGAACCTGGTAGGTGTTGTTGATGTTTATGGGGCCAAGCGGTGTGAGGTTATTGGGGCTTGTGTTGAAGAAGCCGTTCTGGCCTGACATCGAGAAGTGCAGCACCAGTCCTGACCGGTTGTCCCATTTTATGTCTCCGGCTGCACTGTTGACTTGGCCTGTTGAGAAGTTCAGGTATTGGCTCCCGTTCAGGGTAGCTTCCCTTGAGAATGTGCTTGTGAACACCTCGGCTGATGCAGAGGGGAACAGGAATATGAGTATTAATGATACAAGAAATAATAAAATAAACGGCTGACTTTTTGTTTTTGGCACCTGAATGGGTTACTTTATGCAGGTTGTTTATATTTCTTTCTTTTCTGTTGCATATTTTGTTGCCTCTTTTGCCGCGCGAGATGCGTCGCCGCTGAGCCAGAGGACTGTTCTCCTGCTTATCCTCAGGGCCCATTCCAGGATTATTATAAAGAAAAGGTAGCTTGCTGCTGTTTGTGCGTGGCTCATGAATGCAGGTATGCTTGCCATGACTGTCTCTGTGTTGACAGCTTTCGGGTCCATCAGGAATACCGCTATGAGGGTTAGTGGAAGGAGCTTTGCTATGTCTTCAGCGAGTTTTTCGCTGACGTATGCGCTCATTCTGGTTGCTGAGACGAGTATGACTGCAAGGAACATCACGTCATCTATGGATTTTGATTTTGACAATGCGAAGAGAAGGAACGAGAATATAAGGAACCATATGAAGCAGTAGACTGGGAAGATGAACAGGTATTTTAGGTAGTAGAGTCCCTTGTCTATAAGGTCCGTGAACCTGGTGTTTAGCTTTATCTTCGGTATCGCGAACAGGTCTCTTTTGGCAAGCTGCTTGTAGTAAATATACCACGCTGCAAGGCTGGCCATGAACAGGAAGGTTGTCGAGACGAGCAGGTTTATGAATTGCTTGTCGAAGAAGAATTCCCTTGCCATGTCGACGTATGGAGCTGCCATGGGCTTTTTCCCCAGCAGAAGTATTTATTTGTTTTGGTTTACTTTTTGAGGTGTGCTATCACGTTTTTACTTTACATAAGGTCACCCCGTTTGGGGTGACTATTTATGTATAAACTTACATTTGAAAAGAGAGCATGGATTGTTAAGCAATATTTAAAGG
>JACQST010000074.1 GCA_016211185.1 Candidatus Woesearchaeota archaeon
CCTAAGTATATACTAAGAATAAATAGATTTCGGTGCTAGAAAATATAGGTCAAAAACTACAGACCACTAACCACTTACGAATGTCCCAAATAATCATTCAAGAAGGAACTTAATACATACGCTCCTTTTATAGCTAAGGGTCTTCCTTCCGGGGTGCTTTCTGCCGGTACTGCGTCTGCCACGCTTTCTGTTAATACCGATGAGGCTGCTACTTGTAGGTATTCCTCGGTTTCTGGAACAGCTTATTCGTCTATGTCGAACACGTTTAGCACTACTGGCAGCACTTCACACTCCACAACTGTTTCTGGTTTGAGCAACGGCAACAGTTACAGCTATTATGTTCGGTGTCGGGATGCTTCGGGTAATGCCAACGCGAATGGTTACGCTGTAAGTTTTAGTGTTTCTTCTGTGCCTTCGGACACTGCTCCTCCTGTTCTTTCCGGAGGCAGTCCTTCTGGGGCTTTGGCTGCCGGCACGACTTCTGCTTCTTTGTTGGCGACTACTGACGAGGCTACTATGTGTCGTTATTCAGTTACGTCGGGGACAGCTTACAGTTCTATGTCTAATACGTTTAGCTCTACTGGGGGCACGTCGCATTCGTCTTCTGTTTCGGGGTTGGCTAATGGTAATAGCTATAACTATTACGTAAGGTGTCAGGATTCTGCTGGCAACGCTAATGCCAATGATTATGTTATAAGCTTCAGCGTATCCGTAGCTCCTTCACAGGTTCAAGCAATTAATGTGCCCGTGCTCGTTATAAAGTATTTCCCTGTCGATCCATCGGGCCAGAAGCTTGATATTGCGGTTGCAGGGACTGATGCTGATCTTGCAGGGGTGAGGAGTTTTGTTGACAGCATAACGAATCAGGGCATACAGAAGCTGACTGAAGGAACGAAGTATCATGGGTATAAGGATGGTTCGGCAACGCCAACACTCAATTACTATGTTACAGACACCAAGGAGTTCCTTTCGCCCTTGCCGGTTTCTTCTTTCGAGGTTCCTTGGAATCAGGGAAAGGGCATTTACAGGCCGGACTACAGGAAGATACTGTCAGACATTAATGTGTGCGATTATGTTGAGAACAGGGGTGTGCGTCAGGTTTGGCTGTGGGGATACCATTATGGCAGCATAGAGCCTGTTGAGTCTGACATGTCCATGGGCACTAATTCAAGGCAGTACTGGAACTTTCCGGGGTATGGTGATGTAAGCAACAGCGAGCGCACTGATGACCTGCCGGTGTGTAAAAACACTTATGTGCTTTATAACTACAATTTCGAGAGGGGTCTTGGCGAGCTGCTGGAGGACCACGGCCACCAGATAGAATCGCTTTACGGCTTCATAGATCCGGTGCTCTGGCAGACCTTCAAGTCACCTTTTGGACAACAGTCGCCAACGGTAAATCGCTGCGGATGGACACATTCTCCTCCTAACACTGTTGCAGATTATGATTGGGCTAATGAGGCTGATGTGCTGTCTGACTGTGAGGACTGGAAGCCTGAAGGGACAGGGCAGGCTAAAGTCGTGGACTGCCACACGTGGTATGGGCAGTCTTGCCTGAACGACGGCGGAGCTGGGTTCAAGGTGTGGTGGATGCAGAACATCCCTGGAATGAACAATGGCCTGGTTTATAATGGAAAATCTGTCAAGAACTGGTGGATATACTACGGGGATATTGATGCTGCGCTGGCAGCAGGAAAGGGTCTGACATGAGTTATCCTCAACTGAAGTTGCCAAGTGACCGAAAACGTTAAAAACCTTGTTTCGTGTTTGCCTTGTGATGGTTGGGCCTGAGCTTGTTGCTTATCCTTTGGCTGCTGCTGTTCTGGCTGTGGCTTCTTTTACTGATATGAGGACAAGGGAGGTTCCTGACTGGGTGAGTTATGGCTCGATAGTTGCGGGCATTGGGTTGGCTTCGGTTTCGTCTGTTGTTTTGTGGTCTTTTTGGCCTTTGGCGTATTCTGTTGCAGGGCTTGTTGTGTTTCTTGCTGTGTCTTCGGCCATGTTTTACAGTGGACAGTGGGGTGGGGGTGATAGCAAGCTGCTTATTGGGCTTGGCTCGATTTTGGGTTTGAGGTTTGGTTTCAGTTACCCTTTTGTGGCTCTTGACCAGCCTGTTGTTTGGTTCTGCGTAAACCTGCTTTTTGTTGGCGCGGTTTATGCTGTTCTCTGGAGTGTTGCGCTTGCTTTTGCTAACCGTGCTAGGTTTGCAAAGCAGTTTGTGAATACCGCGGCAAGTGTTGGGCAGGCAGGGTGGCTTTTTGGCTTGTTTGGCGTTTTGGCTTTTTCAGCGGTTTTTTTCCTTGTTGAGCCTGAGTTCAGGTTTGTTCTGCTTGGCGCTTTTGCTGCCCTTTTGTCCGCGGGCTTGCTGTGGCTTTTTTCAAAGTCTGTTGAGAAGAGCTGCATGCTGAAGCGTGTTGACCCTGTGCGGCTTACTGAGGGTGATTGGATTGCTCGTGATGTTTACTGTGACGGGAAGTATGTCTGCGGGCCTAAGGACTTGGGTATTGAGAAGCATCAGATTGCCCTTCTTTTGCGCCTTAAGGCCAAGGGAAAGGTTAATAGTGTTCTGGTTAAGGAGGGGATTCCTTTTGTTCCTGCGTTCCTGATTTCTTTTCTTGTCAGTCTGAAGTATGGTAATGTGTTGCTGCTTTTGCTTCGTTAGCTTAAAGCTTCATTGGCTTAGATTAAGGCAGCCTTCTTAGCTGCTTCATGAATATGTCTTCTTTTGGTTTTTTGTGGGGTTTTCTTGGTTTCTCTTTTTCAGGTTCCGGCAACTCTTCTTTGCGCTCGGAGATGATTGCAGCGGGACGGCTTGCTTCTTCCCTGATTTTCATTTCGGCTATGTCCATCTGCTCTTCTGTAAGTTTCCTGGTTGGCCACTGAAAGTTTAGTCCATCGCCTTTGAATCTCGGGATTATGTCTATTGAGAGGTGGGGTGTTTTCTGCCCTGCTGCAGTTCCGTTCATTATTATTATGTTTGTGCCTTGTGCCTTGAGGCCTTCGAACATTGCGATGGATGCCTTGTTTGCTGCTTCAACGAGTTTTTCTGCCTGCTCATTTGTTGCCTGTTCAAGTATCTGTATGTGCTGCTTTGGGAATGCAATTGCGTGTCCTGGCACTGCCGGCTTTTTGGGCAGTCCTACAAGAATGGGCCCTTCTTCGAAGAGCAGTTCGCCGTTGAAGCTGCAGAGCTGGCAGTCAGTCATTCCTCTTCACCTGGTTCTTGACCTGTCAGAAGGCTTGTTATCGCGTCCAGGTCTGCCTTAGCTTTTTGCTCAGGCTGTTGTGCTGGCTTGGAGCTTTCTGCGGCTTCTGTTTTTTCTGCGTGGATTAGCTTTGCGCCGTATGGTGCAAGAGCTTCCTGCAGCTGCTTTTTGACCTGTCTTTGGACTTCTTCAGCTATGCTGCTTTCAGGGATTTGAAGCTGGAGCCCGTCTCCTGTGAGTCTGGGTATAATGTGCATCATGAAGTGCGGGGCTTTCTGTCCGGCTATTCCTCCGTTGGCTATGAATAGTGTGCTTCCTTCAGTCTTTAGGGCTTTGAGGGTTGCGTGTGATATGTGTTTTGCTGCTTCAGCAAGTTTCTCCATGGTTGTTGGCGGGACCTGTGGCATGAAGATGTAGTGTTCTTTTGGGAGCAGGAGTACGTGTCCTGCGTTTGCAGGGTTTATGTCGAGGACTCCTATGACTGCCTCGTTTTCGTAAACTTTTTTGGAGGGTATTCTTCCTTCAGCTATCTGGCAGAAGATGCAGTTTTCCTTCTGCATCATTGCCTGCTGGGCGCCTTCATCCATTGGCTCGCTTCTTTTTGTCAGGTTATTAAAGGTTGTGCTCTCTATAAATATTATAATGCAAACCTATTTATCTTTTTGAGAATTTCAAGTTGCGTTCCCGTGAGTTTTGTGGAGGTTCTGGTGGCTGCTGATGAGTATGCATTTGAGGGCTATCCTGTGTCCGAGGTTAAGAGCAGGTATGGCGTGAAGCCTTATAGGCTGGAGTCCTACGAGTTGGACAGTATCAGGGAGGTTAAGTCCATGCTTGCTTCCATGAGGTACAGGAGCAGGGAGACTGTTGAGGAGCACATCGCTTTTATGGAGTCTCTTGTTAAGAAGCTTAATCTGATTGCTGTTACAGAGGAGAGGGAGGGAGTGATGAATCTTGAGCTGCGTCAGAGCATTTCTGAGGTTAGGGGTTTGTGCGCCCAGCTTGTTGAGCTTTCAGGGAAGGTAGAGCGGGCCGAGCTTTATTGAGCATTTTCTGCCATCACTGCGTGGTTGCTATAATAATGGCCGGTTTATAGCGCGCAGGCAGGCGGCAACAGTATCTCCGATTGGATGATTCTTCACTTGAAAGTGTTTAGAAAAATCAATGCAGGAGTTGTTCCTGCATTGACTGGTCCGAGTTTTTCACATATGTCCAAGACCAGAAAAGTGTTTAAGGAGTTCATAATA
>JACQST010000073.1 GCA_016211185.1 Candidatus Woesearchaeota archaeon
AATCAAGAAGTGAACAAGTATATAAAACTTACGAAAATTAAAGTCTTATGCTATAGTTGTATTTTATTAAGCTGGTGAAGGTTATGGCCTTACATAAGAATGGAAAATATCAATGCGAAGAATGCAAGATCTGGTATAAAGAAAAATCATGGGCTGAAAAATGCGAAGATTGGTGCAAGAAAGGATAAGAGCTACTTCTTCAGCAACTCAACAAATTCAAGTATCTCCCGCTGGAGGTCGCCAGGGTTTGTGAGATTAAGGTTGTGATACGCATTCTTAACAACAACAAGCCTGGAGCCCTTAATCATAAGGTGCATCTCCTTTGAGGATGAAGTAGGGGTTGCGAAGTCACTGTCACCAACTATGATAAGGACAGGCAGGCTTATCTTTCCAAGCACAAGCCCGACGTCAAAGTCAAGCATCTCCCTGAGGCAGAGCGCAACAACAGGGACAGAAGCATGCTTTGCTCCCTGAAGCCAGTGATAAACCTCGCTGTTTCCCCTAAACCTTGAAAAATCAGACGTCCGAAGGCGAGAACTGACAACCCCTTCATGCGAAACAACAATGTCCAGAAGGTTCTTCAAAAAAGGTGTGAGCCTGAGCAGCCCAAGCGCCCTCAACGGGTTCTCATAAGTCGTGTCAACAAGAACAAGCCCTGACGCAAACCCCGGGTAAAGCTCAGCAAACTTCAATGCGACCATGCCGCCGAAGGAATGCCCCACAATCACTGGCTTCCTGACACCCACAGATTTCAACACGCAATAAACGTCCCTTGCGAACAGCTCCATCCTGTAGCTATCCCCTCCCCTGGGCTTCCCAGACCTGCCAAAACCCCTTAAATCAATTGATAGCGAGCCGTAACCCCTCTTCTCAAAAAAACTGGCAACACTTGCCCACGCAGAATGACTGTGCGGCCATCCGTGAACAAAAACCAGGGTCCTCCCAATGCCCCTTTTGGCAACATAAAAGATGCGCGTGCCATCAAAAGACCGAACATAAGGCATACCGAAGCTCAGGACACTGCTGTTTAAATAGTTAATCAGAGCGAAGCCAAGACCAAGCCCGCAATGATAAATGCTATACCTGCATATTGAGCCGCAGTAATCCGCTCCCTGAAAAAGACATGCGCAAGCAGGATTGTCAGGCCCGGATAAAACGCAGAAACAGGAGCAAGAAGGGCATTAGGAAACCTGAGCACCGCGAAGGTGTAGACAAAAAATGCGCCCTGAGCAAGAAAGGAAATAGTTGCCAAAAGAAGAATACTTGACCTACCCGGAAACTCAATCCTGAAAGAGCCAACCCTGTATGCGGCAAGCGCAAAAGAGATTGGCAGCATCAGAAGGTCTGCAAAGAAAACAGGAGTTACCCAATCAGAAGCCCTGACAAGAACAGCAATAAGAGTAAAGTTCACACCCCAAAAAACAAATGCCAAGAGCGCATACTTCAAACCCTCAACCCCAGAACTGAGTCTGAACCCCATTAACCCTGAAAAATCGACAGTTGCGAGAACCAGCCCAAAAGACGCGACGAAAATGCCTGCCAACTGAACAAAAGACAGGCGCTCCCCGAAAAAAAACATGCTCAGAACCATGGCCAGCAACCCATAGCTTGAGCTTATTGGAGAAATGAGTGAAGCCTTTCCTATGCTAAAACCCTTGAAGAAAGCAACAAACGCGCCAACAGCCAGAAACGAGTAAACCACCAGAAGAGGAATGTATCTGGCAGGCAAAACGCTTGGGAAAAAGAACCAGAAATAAACAACCGCTGCCATGGCAAACTGGAAAAGGCTGTTCCAGAAGCTCAGCACAAAAGGGTCTGTCCTCTTAGAGAGAACAGCTATAAGGAAGTCCCCAACACCCCAGCCAACCATGACCATGAACACAGCAAGGAGAAGCTCAAACACAACAAACACCGACACATTAAACCAAGAAAAGCTTTATAAATTTAATCAGGGACAGAGACACTGCAAAAAATCATGGAAAAAACAGGAAAGAGAGGTGCGACCCTAGTACACGTTCTTATGGCAGTAGGGCTCCTCATAATAGGAGCTGCGGCCATAGCCAGCTTCCAAAGGATAATCTCGCTCCAAAAAACAGAAACAGAACAGGACTTCACAAAGGTATTTGCCGAAAGACTAAGCAACGCCATAACCCAGGCACAGACATACCCAACAAACGCAGAGCACGCAGTGAAGATACCATCGACAACAAGATACGACGCAGAGGTAAAGGATGGACTGTTCAGGCTCACCATGCCAGAAACAGGCACCACACAGGAATACGCACTAAACACAGAAGGAATCAACATAATAAACTCAAAGTTCTCAAACTATGGAGAGGTCAAGGTATACAGGCAGGCAAACCAACTATACATAGCCCCAGAACTAACCTGCAGGGAAGAAGGAAATGAATGCGACCCGGGATGCATACTGAAGCAGAGATGCCCGGAGAGCTGCAAGCAAACCATAGACACGTGCAACCCAAGCTGCCTGAAAGGCATAAACCCAAATGAAAAAGAAAAATGCATACCGGCATGCTACAGCAACAAGAAAAAAGGGGCGTATGACCCAAGATGCATAGTCCAAGGAGACGACATATGCGACCCGGACACACACATGCAGCAAGACGGGATATGCGACAACGACTGCCCCGGACAAAACTCTGTATGCGACCCGGACTGCAACCTGCCTGACATAGACTGCCCATCCAAAGGCAACATGATATGCGAGCCGGACAGGGGAGAAAGCTGCGAGAACACAGCAGACTGCGCATGCGGACAAAACGAGCTCTGCAGGAACAGCTGCGCAGTCCAGAAAAACGATAAGGGATGCATACCAAAAACAGAGCTCACAAAGGAAACAAAGCCATGCAGGGCAACCTGCCAATGCACAGAAGGGCTCATATGCGACTACACAAGCCACTGCTGCCCACAAGGCAAATACTTCGATGCAGCCAAGAATCAATGCGTCTCAGCAATAGGGGACGGGAAATGCGAGAGAAGACCGGAGATACAGGAAAACTGCGTTAACTCGCCAGAAGACTGCAGCTGCAGCGCAAAAGAACTCGGGCCGTGCTGCCCAACCTGCCAAAATACAGGCGAAACAGGCTGCTGCCCAAAAAACCAGATAAGATGCGGGGAAAAATGCATACCAGAGCCCGCAACAAAGCTTGGTGAAGCAAAACAGTGTGGATGCAGCGAGCAATGCGAACAGGGACTGAAATGCTCACAAGACAAGGAAGGAGACAAAACCTCAGCCTGCTGCCCAGCAGGAAAGGAATGGGACTCAAGAGCAAACACCTGCAAGGAAACAAAACAGTGGCAGCTTGTGGTTGTGCCGATAAACTATAACCTTGATGATGCCAGCCAGAAATCAGACTTCATGACAAAATCACAGACATTTTCGGAACTGTGGAAACAGGTATCGCCCTTCAACAAATGTCCTGAAAAAGTCAAGCTTCTACTCGCTGAAAACTGCCCTGAAGCAGCCAGCGCGTGTCTCGGGCTGAGTGAAAACCCTGAACTCAAGTCAAAAGCATGCGAGCCTGGATGCGGAAACGCAATAATAAGATGCGCAACCTCAAAATATACAGAATTCGACAAAGCAGAAGGCCTCTTTAGAGGCGTAATATCTGACAAAAACGGGATACTGGGCTGCTCAAGCCTAACAGACATATTAAACAACCCACCACCGCCAAAATTCATAGGAAACAAGATGGGAGGAGCTGTATCGCAGTCACATTTGAATGATGAAGGCCTGATAAGCGCCCATGAAATGGGGCATGACTTCGGACTATGCCATACGGGACCAGGTGTCAGACTCTTTCCGAGCTGTCCGAACCCCGACATATACCCTGTATGGAACCCTCGCGACATAATGTTGCCAGCATATACGGGTGTACCATCCCCGATAGGGTATGAATTCCTACCAAAATCCTATGAATACCTAAAGATACATCCCCACCTTAAAGAGTTTTATGAGGGATGCGAATGAAAACCTCAGCCACAATCATGATGGTGCTAATAATAACCGCAATTCAAACCGAGGCTCAAACAGACGAACACAAACTCATACTTTTGAATCTCGAAATAAGGACAAATGACATAGCAAAAATAGACAATATGAATGTAAGGTATGGCGAGCAAACAGACAAAGACAAATATGATTCAACGCACACACTGCTTTTGACTGAGGACCAAAACAAGATCGTCACAAAAACATCGTTCCAGCCCGGATTCGGAACAATAATAGAATACTCCAACGAAACTTCCGAGGCAGTGCCGCATGAAAACGCATACGTGCTTTTAAGGCTCCCATACACAGAATCGGCAAAATACATTGAAGTATACAGGGGAGAGAAACTCATATACAGGGAAGACATAGCCGGGCTGCTGTGCAACAAAGACGGCAAATGCACAGGGTTTGAGAACTACCTGTCATGCCTACCGGACTGCTGGCACAACAGCACAGACGGGTTCTGCGAGACAAAATTTGACAACATATGCGACGCTGACTGCAAGAACAATGAAGATGCTGACTGCGCAAGGAAGCAAATAAAGCCAGTCAGCACAGAAAAAAAAGGCCAGCCCGAATGCGGCGACAACATATGCGAAGAGCCTGAAACAGAACAAAACTGCAGGCAGGACTGCGGGGCAAAAGAAGAGCAGCCAACAGGCCAAACAACAACAGAAAGCAATCTTTCCCTTTACATGAAGGCAGCACTGTCCGCACTATTCATAGGCCTCATAACAACGGCCATGTTCCTGATAATAAGGAATGCACGGGCAAGGAAAGGCAACAGCTAACTGAAAAGAAACAACCATGCTCAGAACAAACAATAAGGCATCCGCAGAAATCATCATCCAGTCAATATTCGCGATATTCCTCGTGATATTCCTGATGCTCGCGATATACTTCTACATGCAGACACGAACCCAGACAAAAGTCCAGGAGATACAGTTTGACGAATATGAACTATCGAATAAGTTCCTAATAGAGGCGCTGTCCGGAAGCTGCATAGCTGTAGAGGACTGCAAAACAAGGGAGAAAACATGCCCGCTCTACGGAGTCATTGACGCCAAAAAAATAGACGACCTATCAGGCAACAACCAGGACATAGACTGCGCTGACAACCAGTTCTCAATCTACATGCTAAAAATAAAGGATGACAAGAGCGGAAAGGAATGGGTGCTTGGCGCAACAACAAAGCCAGAGAAGATAACAAAAAAGACAATAACCCTCACAGCACCGGTCACGATACAGCACGACAAATTCAATCTTGCCCAAGGAACCGCAGAGCTAACAACCTACACAGGAGACGTCCCGATGCTAATAGGAAAGATAAAGCAGGCCTGCAATGCAAAAACCAACACAACATACAGGTACAAGACACCTGAACGCATAACATACAAAAGCACAAGCAACAAGCTCACAACAGGCGAATTCTCATACTACCCAAAGATGGGCTGCGCAGTAAGCGACTTTGAAGCAGAACGAGGAGAGCACCTTGCATACATACAATGGACCGGAACCAAGATGAAGGTAACAACATGAAGAATTTAAACATGAAAGCCCAGATAGAGCAATCGCTCGGAATAACACTCCTAATAGTAGCGCTCCTCATAGTGCTGATACTGAACAGCGCAAGCAGGTCATCCCTGTTCCAAAAAGAAGCGGCAACAGCCCTTGAAAAAACAGAAACAAACCTCATATCAACAGCAACTCTAACTTCATCATACGCAACAGACAAAGGCATACCAGTTGATGAACTCCTTGGCGTCTACATGTGCTACGGCGAAAAAGAGGCAAGATACGGGGAAGCCCTCAAAGTAGACACGTTCTCCGAGATAAGAAGCATACTTGACAAGACATACGGAAAGGACAACTGGCTGATAGAGATGCAGGCAAAGAACTTCGAGGTAAAAGAAGAACCCCTGCTATTCATAATGGACAGCACAGGAAGCATGGCGGGAGGGCGGAGCAGGTGCCACAACACAGTTGAACAATCAAACATACAGGCAGTCCAGCTCGCGGCAAACAGGATAGTCAGCAACCCAATGATAGTCCTAAGCGGACAGATAAGCACGCTAAGCCAGCTCCAGTGCGACATCACACCACAGAAATACCCTGAAATCCCCGGAAGCAGCGTGCAATCACGGCAGCCAGAAGAAAACTGGCCAGGCTACGTCATGCTGGTTGCAGAGAAAGGCCCAATCGACCAGTACGGAAGCCCTCTGCCCGGCGGCTGGGGAAACAAGGAAAAAATACTTTTCATATCAAGCGACGAACTGGCATGCAATATAGGACCAACAGACCAATACGTTGAGAAAGCAATAAGCAAGGCAAAAGAGGCAGGCATAAAGGTCTACTTCCTAATGCCGCCCAAGCCAGTGCCGGCAGAAGAGATAAATAGCTGCCAGATAAAGGAAGAGGACATGCAGGAATTCAGGCAAGGAGCTGAAAGAATAACAAAAGAGACAGGCGGGGAAGTGGTCGAGATAGAAGACGCTGACAACCTCGCGAAACGGCTGAGACAGATAGTGAAAGGCGGAGGCATAGCTAAAAAGAAGGCCTACATCACTTCAACAAACATAGAAGAAAGCCACACACTGCCAAGAAACAGGGACTACAGGGCATACGAATTCCTGTTCCCGCTGCCGTGCAGCAAGACGGACCAGGGAAGATACACGCTATATATCTACAAGTAACTCATAAATCAAAAAAATCAGGAAGCAGAATAAGCCCGCTGCCACTCCAAGGACAGCTTCCTCAGCTCAGACTTCTTTATAGCAAAGTCGAAGTCGGCAGACTTCCTGCTCCCAAACGTGCGGTAAACAAAGTCAAGCACAGAAGACTTCTGCTCAAGCTCAATCCCCCTCATGGATGCCTCGCACACCCTGACCTCAGAGCAATAACCCTCACTGCCGAATCCCATGCACACAAAGCGGCCAGAGCCCTCAACACCCTCGCTGTTCCTCACAAAAACCCTCGACACCTTGTCAGATAGCTTAAGCCTCAAAGACTCCTTGCTGCCCAAGCCGCTGCTGCACACATGATTAAGGGAAAGAACCAGCCTGTCGAGCTCGCTCCTTGAACTCTCGAAATCGGCATTGTAAAAATACTTCGAAAGGAACTGGTAGCTGCCCACAAGTATAAGGCCGGCAATCATTACTCCCGCGATAACCCACATCCACACCTCAACAGACTCCAACTAGCTCACCTGCACAGCGCCGTCCTTGAAGGAAAGCACAAGCTTCTGCTGCTGGCCAGACACAAGAACCTTTGCAGTTATTCCCTTAGATGCAGCAGCGCGAACAATGTCTGCCTCAGAAACAGCACACCCTCCCTGAGGCATCTTCAAAAGAAAGCAAAGCCCATCTGACTGCTCATTAGAACGCTCAGCATGGCAAATCTCGATGTGCTTAACCACTTCAGAAGCTGAGCGAGAACAGTCAGAAACAGAAACCTCACGATTAACAATAAGCTCGCCCTTGTCACAGTCGCCACGAAGCTTGCACACAACCCTGTCAGCATTGAAAGACCACTTAGTAATAAGCCCCACAATGACCAGCACAGTGATTATGCCGAGAGCCACAAGAAACGTGTATTCAAGCACAAGCTCAGCCTTCCTCGCCCCCTCTGCACTTCCTTTCATCATTCCACCACAACCTTCTTAGTTCCTGAGTCAAACCTTATAAAAATGTTGCTCCCGGGAACAACCCGTGAAAGCCTCCAATCAAGATAATCATAGGAGCCACAGCCAAAATCCTTGTTCGGAAGCACATCGCAAAGGCGCTCATTAACAAGAAACAAGGTTGCAGCTGCCTCATCAATGCTCAACGCGGGGCACTCATCGTGGACAGACACCACTGAGCACTTCAAATCCTTTGAAAACTGAGCCTCCCTTGACTTATCCCAGCACGCAACAGACGCCCCAACAAGCTCCTGGGCAGAATAGCACCTTGAAAACTCAACCTTAATGGAAACCTTGATTGACTTGCCCTCAGCTCTCGAGCTCTTCACAGAAACAGGCACTGAGCACGCAAGATTATAGGAGTCAGGGCAGCCGGAAAGAAAAGACTGGATGTCCTGCCCAAACCCATTCAATGAATAAGAGCCAGAGCTGCCAAGCCTGAACCTCCTTTCCTGGCCAGAGCCCACAGAAACCGAAACATCTGAGCCTGCAAACCCTGAATCCGAAGCAAGCTCCATGGAAGCAGACGTGACTTTTGCGTCCTTAAACAAAACCAGCTCATAACTGGCCTGATCCGAAGAAGAGAAATCAGCTGCCTGAAGCCTCCTGCCATCTGAAAACGACTGCACAACCTCAGGACTCAACCTAACCAAAGAAGAAGCCAGATAACCCTTGCTCCCGCAATAAGAGGCATCCTGCCTAACCTGCGAAGGAACAAAAGAGCTTGAATGTATGTGGAAAAGAGTCTGGCAGTAAACACTCTTTGAGAACCCCGGAAACATCGTTGAGAAGAAAAGAAGCAAAAGAGCTATGCCTATCACGCCCAAAAAAATACCGAGCAATGAATCAATGGACAAGTCAGCCTTCCTCAATCTCCAGCCCCCCGCAATTCACAAAAACCGTTCCTGTTCGAAACCCTCAAAACATGGCTGCCTGAAGAAAGGTCAGCGCCCAATTTAATATTCTCGGGAAACGCAGAAGCCTGCAGCGAGCCATAAAGCTCAAGGCGCAGCACAGAGCAATCCCTGTTAAGATACCTCTCGCTGCTGCACAAAGAACACATGCGAATAATAAAAGGAACAGCTATCTCGGCCTTGCCCGAAACAGACTCCTCATCCCTGAGCTGAGGGCCAAGGGTAACACCTGAAAGCCTGTAAGAAAAAACAAGCAGCATAAGGATTACAGACACCCCAACAACAATCATGGCAAGCCTCGTAAAGGAATCCCCAATCATCAGCTCACCACCACCTTTTTCGAAGAGGAGCTATACCTGACCAGAAGGTTGGTTGGAGAGGAAAAACTGCTGCTGAAGTCAACAACATCAGATGAGCCGCAGCCAAAGTCGCTCACAGGCACAACATGGCAAAGTCTCCTTTCCTTAACCCTCTCGGCAAAAGCCTCCTCTGAAAAAGCCTGCCTGAACCCGTAATCAGAAGGAATGCCCAGCACACCGCAGTCAGAATCAGAGCCTGAATCCTTTGATGAACGCGAGCACATGTATACCATATCGATCAGCTCATCATAAAGGCCATAGCTCTTAAGCCTTACGGAAAGGTCCCTGAACACCAGCTTTGAAGGCTTTGAAGAAGATACAGACAGCTCATACTCGCATCCCTGCCCGCCCTGCCCGCCCTGGCCGCAATCACGATGCAGCTCCTCAAGCATTGAGGAAAAAACAACCTTCTCAGGTCCCGCAACCCTTTCAGACCTGAAAATCTCCCTATCACGAAGCAGTATTCTCACGCCCTCGGCAACATAGGCAAACCTCACCCTCAAGTCAGACGCAATGAGCGTTCCCTCGCCCTTTGACTCAAAACCCAAGGGAACCTCACAAAAAGCATCAGAACCAGAGCAAGAGCTAAGCGCTGACTGAAGCTCAGACGCAAAGCCAACAACCTTTGGGGAATTTGAGGAATCAAGAACAGGAACTGAAAAAACCTTCCTGCCAGCCACATACACAGCCACATCCTTCGGATACTCGGTTCTTATGCTGTCAAGAATTGCCTGCGCAAGCGTCTCATCCCTGTAACCAACAACCTTTCCCCTTGTAGAGGACGCGACCTGCTCCATCCACCCGATAACCCTGCCACATGTATTACCGTAACGGGACCTGCACTCCTCAAGCGGAACACCCACGTTATATCCTTCAGGAGGCGCGTCAGTCCTCGGGTCATCACCATAAACAGGGAATACGTAAACAGAAGCATCCTTAGCGCTGGAAACAGCAGCATCAACGACCACTGCCTCGTTGCCAGTGAACTCTGCATCGCCCTCAACAACCGCATCCTTGCCCAGCTCGCCAACAGCCCTAACCTGACCCCCGCCAGTAGGGTCTGAATCACTGATGGGAAAAACAACCTTCTTCGTGTTAGGCCTCCAAGGATGCCGCGAAACAGCCCAAAGCACCCCAAGAGCCCAAGCCTCAGAAAAATCATCATAAGGAGGAGATGTCCAAACAGTTCCAGAAGAATCCCGCGAAAACTCCTGGCCACGCATCACAACACCTGAAGGAAGAACAGAGCCCAGGTCTGACTCAGAAATCGCTGACTGGCCGCAGAAGTCATAAGTCCTGCCCCCAGCAAGCCTGTAAACAGTGGTCTTCACATCAATACCCCTGGCCTTAAGCTCGCTCTCAACAAGAGGAATCACCCTGCACAAAGAAGACCACTCCTCCCTCATGCTTATAGACGTATCAAGAATCATGACAAGGTCTGCACTGCTCGGAACATTGCTGCCTGAAACAGAAAGAGAGCTGGAAATAATCCTCACATTCCCAGGAACCTTAACAGAAGCGTCAAACAAGCCGCCGTTAAAACCAAAATTGAACCTCTTCTGCGAGGAATCATCAGAGAACTTCGAAACGCCTCCAGTCATTGAGCTGTCAACAAAAAAGCTCGCGGAGGAAACAAGCGCATCTCCGGGGATCACAACAGTAGTCGCGCCCTTAAGCCCGTTTGCGTCATTCAGAGAGAAGAACTTCACAGAGGTGTGCTGGCCAAACACATCCACAACGAACTCCTTCCTGCTGGGCAGCTCAGAATAAAGCCTGGAGCCGTTGCAGTAGGAAGCCAGCATTGTAGCCCTATCCAGCCCAAGGCCATCCACAGAGGAACAGAAAAAAGCCCTGCCCTTAGAAGACTGGAAGGCAAGCGCAACAGCCAGCCCAACAGCAACCACAGTGATAACTATGTAAATGAAAGCAGCTATCGAAACCTGTGCCTTTGACATCAGCTCACCGTCGGGGGATTAGAGGGCGGAGGACTAGGGGCAGGAGGAGGCTGAGGGCTCGGAGGGGCTGAAGGCTCAGGAACAGGAGTGCCGGTGTCAGGGCCTGTGCCTGGACCAGTGCCCGGGCCTGGACCAGGACCGGGACCGGGAGAAGGAGCAGGGCCACCAGGGCCAGGCCCGCTAGGACCTGGAGGCGAAGAAGGCCTCGGAGGACTAGGGCCTGGAGGCGAAGGGGCAGGAGGAGAAGGTGTTGGCTGTGGAGCAGCGCCACCACCACCCATAGGGCAACTAACATCGCACTGAGGCGAAGGAGGCATTGCCTGATGAAGCAGGAAAACGTGAACATAAAAATCAAACCTCATATCCTTGAACCCCTCAACATCGATAGGGTAAGCATACTTCTTATCAGTACAGCTAAACTTAACAATGAAGCTGGCCTCATGCCTGTTTGCAAAGCCATAACAGCTTCCGTCAATATTCCCGCAGTTGCCCTCAGGCTGCCAAGCCCTCGGGTCATAAGGCACAGTGCCCTGCCTGCACTCAAGCTCCCCAGAAGCATGCGGGTCATCACAAGGTCCGCTGACACAGGGCTCTGTTGCAACAGAATACATGCAGCCCTGCTGGGCAGAACACCTGCAAGTGCATCCTTCAGGGCAGGAAGAGCTGCAGTCAATGTCCTGCGTCTTCTCCCAAGTTGTAAGCGCATACTTGTGGATTATCTCATACTCACACTTCACATATTTGTCAAAACGAGCTGAAAGGTCCTCAGAAGACTTCTTCACAATCCCATCAATAGTTGCCTCACTTATGGCAGGCAGGCAGCAAGGGCCTGAGCCCACCCCGTACACTGTCTGCATCGCACTGCAGGTAAGATAGCTCGGAATGTTCTCGCGAGCCCAGCCCCTTATCACCCTGTAAAGATACCAAAACCTGTTAGGGTTAACGCCGGCAGAATAAGTGTGCTGGTCAAGCCTCTGCTCATCCCTCCCAATAGAGGAAACAGAAAAAGAATCTCCTCCGGAAGAAGCCACAGCAAACTGCTCATCATACCTTGCGCCTTTTCCAGGCTCAGGAAGCAAGCCTTCCTCATCCACCAGAACACTTATCCGGGCAACCGTCCCTGAATCACCAATCTTAACAGTGCCAAGGTCCACCTCCTTAAGGCCTGAAGCCAAAAAAAGGTTTGATGCGGCCATCGCACCAGTCCCAAGATGCTCCCTCGCCTGCTCAAGCACAGGGAAATTCGGCACACCATAGGTTATCCAGTATTTCTTGCCAGCACCCTGCTCAGCACTCTCAACAGACGCCAAGGAAGAAGAAAACCTCACAGAATGGTAGCCATAAGACTTCGAAACCTCAGCATACTGGGCAAGGGAGCCCCTGAGCGAGTCAGTGCCAGAAGACTCAACCGCAAAGCCACCAAAGATACCGCGCTGCAAGGCCACAATGTAGAATATGAATACAACAAGAGCAACAAAGAAAATCACCTGGAAAGCAGAGCCCCGAGACATGCTAAGCACCCACGCTGCTGACTCCCTTCTGGATTATTCCGCTCAGCATCACAACCCCCATAATGGTAACCACAAAATAGATCGCGATGGAATACATAAGGTTCCTCGCAATCGCATAGCTCCTCTTAGTCGAATCAAACCCGTCCTCAACGCCGCTTGAAAGTATCGAAAGGAGAACAGTGGTCTCAATCACATAAATGCCAATCAGAACCTGAAACATGGTGGGCGGAATGATGCTTGAAAAATCGAAGATCTGGTCAAAGATGTTAACTGTCTTGTCACCAAAGCCAATCGACAGCTTCCCCATAAGCGCTGCCAGCATCTTGCCCATGTCTGCAAGAGCCTTTATTATTATCACTGTGATTGAGCCGACTATGCCTGCAATGAAAGGAGCAAGAAAACGCGCCTGAAGGTTAATCGAGCTCACGGTCTCATTAAGCAGGCTGTATATCAGCTCCTTGATTTTCTTCACATTGGCAAGATAAGTTGAGATTTTCGTGCCAACATAATAAAGAATCCTCGAACCCTTCTTCGCTGTCTCGTTAATCACCCAAAAAATCTCGGTCATAAGGACAGAAGGATACCTGAGCAGCACCCCGTAAGGCTTGCCAAAAAGGGCTGACTCGAAGTTTATGCCCTCAAACTGCATCCTGCTGTTAAGCACCTGAAAGAATGAATACATACGCTTGTCCTGCGCATTAAGCATCTGATACTCTGCAAGAACCTTCTTGATGGCGACCTCCATAGGTATGTTCTCGGTAAACTGGTTCATCAACGAAAAAACAGCCTCATTGCTCTCCTCCTCAATAGCCTCAATCTCCATCCTCAGCCTGAGCCTGTCCCTGCTCATGAAATAAAAATAGATTATCAAGCCCAAGGCAATGCCCACAGGAACAGTAGCCACAAGAAGCAAAGCCTTAACTGAATACTCTGCCTCAAGCTGCGGAGGCATATTAGTGAATGACACATTAGCCTGCTTGCTCTTTATGGCGTTATACAAGGGAATGGTGTAAGAAAACAGGTGATAGACTCCTGGAGCCATGACGAGCAGAGCAACAACCAAAGCCACAGGCAGAACAGATACATAATGCCTCCTGCCAAACAAGTCAACCTTAATCTTGCCCTTAGGAGGAAGAAACGGGCTCTGCTCAATCTCAGGCACGGAAAAAGCGCCGGGGCGCTTCGCAATAATCCTCTGGGAAAGAAAGAAAATCACAGCAGGTAGAATAATGACGTATCCGAAAAAGACATACATTATGTTGATGCTGTCAGTCATAAATACACTAACCATCGGGAAAGCCACAAGCCCCAAAAGGGGAAGCATCACGCCAAAAGTCTCCAGCAGGATAGTGGGCATCTTCAAGTCATAAGAGTAATGCTTCATCTTCTGGTGAGTATCCTGAAGAATAGTGTCAAGAGCCTTGTTAAGAACCCTGTTCCTGTTAGCCTCATCAGGCTGCTCGTTTATCTGGTAAAGAATCATGATTGCCTTCAGAAAGTCGTCATTACGCTTGCTCCACAAAGGCACAAAATAAGAGACAGCATCCTCAGTCTTGACCTTCTTCTCAGAGCCAATCATCCAGATTATCTGCTTAAGGTCCTTGCCAAGAGGGCCGTCAAGGTGCTCAGCAGCAAACCTTATTGCGCGCTCAAAAACAGGATTGAACCGGATATATATAGTCATGTAAAGGATAGCCAGGATGGATTCCTGCTGGCTCTTTATCCTCGTGATTTGGGCAGAATAATCAGGATACCTGAAAAGGATGATGCTGATTATGAGGCCAGAGGCAACTGCGAAGAAAGCAAAATTCACAAGCCCAAGAAGCGCCAAGACAAGACTCACAGAAATGCAGAGGAAGAAAAAGAACACAGGCGCAGCCCAAACCGAACCAGGCGACACATTAAGACCTGCAACCATCAAGGTCTCATTAAGGCGAGCCTCAGCGCCCTTTCCAGGCCGGATAAAAGGAAGAACCTGCGAAGACGCACGGCAGAAACGCTCATACCACGTCTTGACCTGCAGAAGCTGCCGCTCCTCCTGAACAAAAGCCCTGAACTCAGAAGACTCAAGGCCTAAACTGCGCGAGCCAAGAACAGACTCCAGCCTCTCAGAATACTTCTTCTCTAAGTTCTCAAATATCCTGTCCTTACCATCCATGAATCCGCCATTTGACTGAAAAAGCGATAAAAACTAAGGTGCCGCAACGTCATAGC
Organism: Candidatus Woesearchaeota archaeon; assembly: GCA_016211185.1. Classification (GTDB taxonomy): domain Archaea; phylum Nanobdellota; class Nanobdellia; order Woesearchaeales; family UBA10216; genus JACQST01. The sequence goes on from JACQST010000073.1 coordinate 14,645, forward strand.
CAAAGGTCTTGATCCAGTTATTGTCGGTATTGTCGGAATCAGTTGCCAAACCGCAGCCGCCTTTGCCATCAGAGCTGTAAAAAACATTTGTGTAAGTAGCCTTCCTGTTATTGATGAGCAAATCCTTGCACACAGAGCCCTTGTACGGGCAATCAGTATCTGCATCAAGAAGCACAAAACAAGGAAGCTTGCTCTCACAGAAGTCCCACTTGCCATACGAAGCCTTCTCTGCAAAGATAGAGTTGCCATTCATATCAATCGTGACAAACTGGCTGCAGAACTCAATTGCAGAGTCCCTGTTCGTCGCAGCAGAACACTTTGTCTTGCATGTGTTAAGCGCATTATCCCAGCGCTGCTGCTTCTCCTGCTCAGTAATCTTGCCCTCAAGGGCAGCAGGCGCCTTCCCGATGACCTTGAAAAACAGGTTAAGAACAACAATCGAAATGATGAGAAGGATAAGCAGGCCGAAGACTATCTGTATCTCCTTGTCACCCCTTTTTCCCTTAAAAAGCATAAACACTAACCTGAGGGGGCTAATATTTAAAGGTTTTGATTGGACTTTTGCGTTTTATCGACGTAAAGGCAAGGTAAGCTTCTTGTCTGAAAACGCATACGAAAGCCAAACTGCTAAGCACGGCATCTCCTGCCAGAAGGCTCCTCGTTATAGCCAAAGACCTCTATCCAGTTGTTTTGGGAACCTTGTGCAAGCTGGTTGCAGCTTCCCTTAAAGTCCCCACTCCAAAATAATGAGCAATAAACACTTGGAAGGTTATCCATCAAAACCTTTTTGCAGTCACCTGCCTTCTTCTTGCAGTTGTAGTCTGAATCTAAAAGAACCGAACAAGGTATCCTGTCCTCGCAAAACTCCCATTTTCCATATGTGCCCTTTTCCTCCAAAACGCCGTCCCCATCAGTATCCATCTGAACAATTTCACGGCAAAACTCTATTGTTGAGTCTCTATCCTGGGCTTCTGAACAAAGGTTCCTACATTTTGAAAAGGCAGCCTCCTTCATCTGCTGGATTTGTTGTTTTCTTAGCTCGATACCTATCGGATCATCTGCCTTTCTCACCATCTTAAAGAACAATCCAAGAACAACCACAGACACAATCAAAAGGATAAGCAGAGTGAAGACCACTTGAAGCTCCTTCTCACCCTTTTTTGACCGCATGAGTTACACCAGCACCACACAATATTTAAAGCTTTCTACGCACGAACATAAAAAAAGAGGCGAATATGACTGAGCTTTTCCTTCTACAGGACATAAGCCTGATAATAATAACTGCAACTGTAGTTGCTGCAATATCCAGCAAGCTAAGGCAGCCCCTTTTACTTGGATACGTACTTGCAGGAGTCCTCATAGGACCGGTCTTTGACCTTGTAACAGACCAAAGGCCGATAGAGATACTCTCCGAGCTCGGCATAGGGTTCCTGCTGTTCATAATAGGCCTGGAGCTGGACTTCAGAAGGCTGAGGGAAGTAGGGTTCAAGTCCTCCCTGATTGGGCTAATACAGGTAGTTGTGACATCCGTATCGGGCTTCCTTGTAGCGATCGCGCTGGGGTTCAGCACAATACAGGCAGCATACATAGGAATGGTAATCTCTTTCTCAAGCACCATGATAGTTGCAAAACTCCTTGGAGAGCAAAGGGAGCTGGACTCGCTCCACGGAGAGCTTGTGCTGGTCATACTAATAATACAGGACATACTGGCAGTAGTCGCGCTTTCCCTGATAGAGGCAGGCGGAGAGTTAACCCTCGGAACAGCGCCAAGCATACTGCTCAAGGGATTCTTCCTAATCCTTTTCTCTTACCTGCTCTACAAAGCACTCCCGTTCCTGCTCAAGGAAGCAATCCACTCAACAGAGCTTATATTCATAACAGCGCTAACAACAATGTTCCTATTCTCAGCTCTGGCCAGCTACTTCGAATACTCCTTCTCGATAGGGGCATTCATAGCAGGAGTAGCCCTGAGCACCACAAGATACAGCCACGAGATAACCGGCAGGGTAAAGCCACTCAAGGACTTCTTCCTTGTGTTGTTCTTCGTAACCCTCGGGATGCGGATGGTATTCAAGCAGTTCCAGGACATGCTGATACCAATCATAGCCCTAATAATAGCAGTAATGGTTCTCAAGCCAGTGCTCATATTCCTTATAGCCAAGCAGTTCGGCTACGGCAACAGGTCATCATTCTTCACAGGGGTACAGCTGGCACAAGTAGGCGAATTCTCCCTTGTACTCGCGGCAGTAGGGGTTGAGCTGAGCCACATAAACGAGGCAATGTTCTCAATGCTTATAGCACTCACAATAACCACCATGCTCCTGACTGCGTACGTAATAAAATACGACGACGCAATGTACAACCGCCTGTTCTCAAGCTTGCTAAAGCGCATATGGAAGGACTCTGAGAAAAGCCATAACCTGAAGGAGGGAATGCGCAACCACACAGTCATATTCGGGTTCCACAAGATGAGCCAGAAGATAATACCGGCTCTCAGGAAAATGAGGAAACAATTCATACTTGTCGACCACAACCCGGAAAAGATAAAAAGCCTCTCTGAATCAGGAATAAGCTGCATATGCAGCGACATGACCAACCCGGAAGTGTTTGAGCAGGCAAACCTCAAGGAAGCATCTGCAATCATCTCAACAGTCCACAACTTCCAGGCAAACACCGCCCTGATACGGAAAATAAAAGGCGAACGCAGCAAGGCAATAGTAATGGTGGCGAGCAATGATGAGGAAGAGGCAATACGGCTTTACGAGGCAGGCGCTGACTTCGTGATAATACCCCTAACGCTTGGCGGAGAGAAAGTCATAAACTACCTGAAACACCTGAAGCCAGAAGACATCAAAGCATGGGGAAAAAAGTATTACGATGAACTAAAAGCGATAAAATATATTTCTTGAAACAACAAAATTTAAATATCGGCAACACAGCTGAAACCACAACATATTGATTAAAAACGAGATAAAACCCCAACAGGTTGTATTTATCGTGCAGGAACGAAAAGGTGATCTGAATGCTCGGCCACGTGAAAAAAAGAGACGGGACAACTGTAAAGTTTGAGAAAGAAAAGATAACCAATGCCATATTCAAGGCAGTCAAGGCAGTAGGCGGGAAAGACAAGAAGACCGCCTCTTCACTAGCAGACCAAGTAGTGATGGAGCTTGAAAAAACACTAAAGCCAGGCCTGCTACCAACAGTAGAAGAAGTGCAAGACACAGTTGAAAAAGTGCTTATAGAGAACGGACATGCAAAAACAGCAAAGGCATACATACTCTACAGGCAGAAAAGATCCGAGCTCAGAAACGAAAAGGCCTCGCTCCTTGAAAAGCAGGAAATAGACGAAGTCGACAAAAGATTCGACGTAAACGCCCTCAGGGTGCTAAAGGCCCGATACTTAAGGAAAGACGAGAAAGGCAAGCTAAGGGAAACGCCAAAAGAGCTGTTCACAAGAGTGGCTGTGCACACAGCTCTTCCTGACCTGATATTTGATACAATGGTGTTTGACAAGTCCGCAAGCCAGAAAAAACACGAAGAGCCGAAACCCTTCAGCCCGGAAGAATGGGAAGGCAAAATAAACATAGGAAAATACAGCCTGAACAGATACCATCTTGAAGGCCTGAAAAGGATGCATGAGCGCATAAGCCAAGAAGGAAAAGCAAAAACCAGCTTCCCGGCCTTCATTGAGTCAATAAGACAGGGAAGGCTTGACAGATATGAGAAAACCATAGACAAGTTCTACAGCCTCATGGTCGAAAGGAAGTTTATGCCGAACACGCCAGCCGTAGCCAACTTCGGAAACCCACTCGGAATGGGCTCTGCTTGCTTTGTGCTCGGAATAGAAGACAGCATGGACAGCATAATGGACACGCTCAAGCACACCGCAATAATACACAAGTCAGGAGGTGGAACAGGATTCAACTTCTCAAAGCTGAGGCCTGAAGGAGACTACGTCTCATCAACATCAGGCGTTGCCTCAGGGCCCATGAGCTTCATGCGCATGTTTGACACAATGACAGAAGTAGTCAAACAGGGAGGCATAAGGCGGGGAGCAAACATGGGCATACTCAACAGCAACCACCCAGACATAGAGAAATTCATAACAGCAAAAGAAGGAAACAAAGGATTAAGGAACTTCAACATCTCAGTGCTCATAATGCCTGACTTCTGGGAATACTATGACAGGAACCAGCCATACCCCCTCATAAACCCAAGAAACGGAGAAGCTGTGAGAACAGTCAACCCCAGAATGCTGTTCGACCTTATAGTATACCAAGCATGGGAAAGCGCAGAGCCAGGGGTCATATTCCACGACCATGTGAACAAATACAACCCCTTCTACGAACACCTGGGGCCGATTGTTACTACTAACCCGTGCGGAGAAGTTCTTCTTTACCCGGACGAGCCATGCAACCTTGGAAGCATAAACGTGCTGGCATTCGCAAAAGAAGACGAGGAAGGAAGGGTATACTTTGACTGGGAAGAACTCGCAAAGGCAACCCTTGACTGCACACACTTCCTTGACAACGTCATAGACGTAAACAAATACCCTCTCCCACAGATAGAAAGAATGAGCCTCAACACCAGAAAGATAGGCCTCGGCGTAATGGGGGTTGCAAACCTGCTATACGAGCTCGGGCTGGCATACAACAGCGACACAGGAAGGTCATTCATGGGCAGGCTAATGGAGTTCGTCAACTACTACTCCAAGGTCCAAAGCATAGAGATGGCAGCAGAAAGAGGCCCAATGCCATACTACGACAAAAGCTTCTACCAGCACGGAAAAATGCCGTTCAGCGGCGCATACAGCAAGGAAAAAAGGTTCAACTGGGATGAGATAGCCCAAAAGGCGAGGAGCATAGGAATAAGGAACGGGTTCACAACAGTCATAGCGCCAACAGGAAGCATATCCATGATAGCAGGCTGCAGCTCAGGCATAGAACCAGTCTACAGCCTGGTGTTTGAAAAAAACGTAGCTGTGGGAAACTTCTTCTACGCGGACCACGTATTTGAAAACATCATAAGAAAGGAGGGCATATACAGCGAAGAACTCATGAAGGAAGTCGTTGAGAGCGGCGGCAGCGTGCAAAGGCTCGAAACATTCCCGGAGAGGCTTAAGGAGCTGTTCGTGACAGCCATGGACATAACCCCAGAAGATCACATAAGAGCGCTCGCAGAGTTCCAGAAATGGACAGACTCCAGCATATCCAAGACAAACAACTTCCCGGCAAACGCCACAGTAGAGGACATGAGGCAGAGCTACATAATGGCATACAGGTTCGGATGCAAGGACGTGACAGTATTCAGGGACACATCAATAAGAGACCAGGTACTTGTAGCGCCAAAGAAAAAAGAAATAGCAGCTGAAAAACACCAGCACATAAAGGTTATGGCGCACGGAGCACAGGAAACAAACGGAGAAACAGGCAAGGACATAAAAGAATGCCCAGAATGCAGCGGAGCAAACGTGGAGAAGAAGGAAGGCTGCGTAACCTGCGCAGACTGCGGATGGGGGGCATGCACATGATATTCAAAGCAATAGGCATACTGGACCTCACATCACTGCTAATACTTATGTGGGCACCGACAAGCAAAACCCTCATGATTTATGCCGGCATATACCTCATGGCAAAAGGCCTGTTCTTCATAGCCCTGTCAAAAGACATGGCAAGCTACGGAGACACCATAAGCGGGGCATACATGATGCTTGCAGCATTCACAGGCACAATAGCCATAATAGGGACAGCAGTGCTGATATACCTTGCCCAGAAAACATTCCTAACATTCATAAAGATAAGCATAGAGACATACGCCCTATACAGAATACTAAGGGAAGCCAGACAACAAAAGCCCACTGAAAGAAACTACTGATGCATCTATAACACGGGCATGTACTACACAAGGGCAGGGGACCAAGGCAAAACCTGCATACTCGGAAAAGGCAGGATAGGCAAAGACGAACTCGAAATAGAGGCACTTGGAAGCTTTGACGAGCTAAACTCAGCGTTAGGAGTAACCGAGGCATTCTGCACAGAAAACGCAACAAAACAGACACTCACAAACCTGCAAAACGACCTGCACACGCTATGCGCAGAGATATCAGGAGGAAGCCAGCCAAAGATAACAGCAAGGCACATAACCGCACTTGAGGAAGCAATAAAAAGAGTCGAAGCGCAGATAGGAGAGCAGCGCAGCTTCCTGCTGCCAGGAGGCACAAAGCAGGCAGCGCTGATGCACCTGACAAGAGCCATCGCAAGGCGCGCAGAAAGAAACCTTGTAAAACTGTCCAGAAAGACACGATTCAGGAAAGAACCGCTAATCTATGCCAACAGGCTGTCCACACTGCTATATGTCCTTGCAAGGCTCCAGAACAAGGAATCAGGAGAAAAAGAGAAATCCCCGAACTACAGGTACCAATAATTTTTATGGAATAGTGTCTGTTTATGAAAGTATTTATAAATGATTATCTTGGATAGCAATGTACTGGCGTATGTATCAGGGAGCAGGGAAACAGCCCAGAAATCAATAAGAAGCCTCTTAAGGTCACAATGAAATGCCCCTACTGCTCAAACCCCGAGACAAAGGTAACTGACAAACGAGACTCAGAAGAAGTAGGCATCACCAGAAGACGAAGGGAATGCCTCAAATGCGAGAAAAGATTCACAACATATGAAAGGGTAGAGGAGCTTGAGCTAGCAATAGTCAAGAAAGACGGCAGAAGGGAGCAGTTCGACAGGAACAAGCTGAGAACAGGCATGCAGAAGGCATGCGAAAAAAGGCCAATAAGCACAGACGTAATCGATAAGGCAGTTGACGAAATAGAGGCAGAGCTTCGCAAAAGCGAGGCAAAAGAGATAACCAGCAAACAGATAGGAGAGTTCGTGATGAAGAAGCTGAAAGGAATAGACAAGGTCGCATACATAAGGTTCGCATCAGTATACAGGGAG
>JACQST010000082.1 GCA_016211185.1 Candidatus Woesearchaeota archaeon
AATCAAGAAGTGAACAAGTATATAAAACTTACGAAAATTAAAGTCTTATGCTATAGTTCACGCTGCAGAGCTGAAATTCTCTTTCCAGAAGAATCATAAACCATTTGTACTGATAGTAATACATCACAATAAGCATTTAACACAACATCATAACCCCAGTTTCCCAGGCGCTTGCTATGCTTCATCCCGGGCATGGAAACCTGCTTTAGCTTATAAATGTTTTTCAAAAGTTTTATGTATGGGTGACGTAAGAAGGCTTATGTTGCCTCCTTACTGCGTTGTCCAGAAACAGATGGGCATAAAGGAAACGAAATAGCTTACATAGGAACAGCCTATTCAACATCAGACTTGGCAAAGCTTTAAATAAGCACATCCTTTCTTCCGGAAGATGCGCCGGATGACTGCATTCAAGATGTCAGGCACAGAGCTCTCACAGCTTTTCAGGGCGTGGGTGGCTGTATCACTTGCTTTCGGAATACTACTGAACCGCGGGTTTTCATTGAATGCGGGCTTCCTCATCCTTATGGCTGTTGCCGCAATAACTGTGGGTGTAGGATTCCTGCTGCATGAGCTGGCACACAAGGTTGTTGCACTAAGATATGGGTGCAGGGCTGAGTTCAGGAGCTTTGACCACATGCTGATACTTGCTGTGCTCATGTCGTTCTTCGGGTTTGTCTTTGCTGCGCCTGGAGCTGTTTTCATAGAAGGCAGGGTTACAAAGGCAAGGAACGGGGTAATCTCAGCAGTAGGGCCCCTTACAAATTGTTTACTCGCGATAATCTTCTTTGTCGCGATCCTCATATCCGCGAGTCCTCTCATTGACCAGATGGCGTCATATGGCCTCGTAGTGAACAGCTGGCTTGCGGTGTTCAACATGATACCCATACTTGACCTTGACGGGACAAAAGTTCTCAAGTGGAGCAAGACAGCTTACTTCGCAATACTTTCATTCTCAGTAGCGCTCATGATGATACCATACGCGCTTAAATAAACCCATCCAGATTTTTTCAGCAACTTTTATATATTACTGCCTTATCCTGCCCGTTGATGGAGTTCAAGTTAGTAATATCCAACCCGAAAAGCGGCCTGAGTGCCCAGCAATCTGTCAAGGACGAGGCTGCGCGTTCCTTGATAGGCCTGAAAATAGGCGACAAGGTTGGTGGCGAGATAATCGGGCTTGGCGGGTTTGAGTTCATACTGACAGGCGGCTCTGACTACTGTGGCTTCCCAATGAGAAAAGACGTTCAGGGAATAGGCAGAAAGCGCATACTTGCTGTTGCAGGAACAGGCCTCCACAAACTGGAGCGCGGAATAAGGCAGAGAAAAACAGTTTCGGGAAACACAGTACATGAAAGGACAGCGCAGCTAAACCTTAAGGTATTAAAGGAAGGCAGGGATAACCTTTTTGAGGCTGCTGAAAAAAAAGTCTCTGAGAAAAAAGCAGCAAAGGAAGCAAAAGCATCTGCATTAAATTTATAAACAGCCCGTTTATGCTCATTTCTGCATGGCCAAGAAACCAAGGGAACACGAAACTTCTGATGAAAATGCCCACACCCAGCCGGAGATAAGCATTGGGCTTGTAGGCCATGTTGACCACGGGAAGACAACACTGACCGAGGCGTTCACCGGCAAATGGACAGATACACACAGCGAGGAGATAAAGCGCGGAATAACCATAAGGCTGGGGTATGCAGATACGACCTTTTACAAGTGCCAGAAGTGCCCTGAGCCAGAGGCTTACTCAACAGACAGCACCTGCAAAACATGCGGCTCAAAATCAAAGCTTGCGAGAAAAGTCAGCTTCATTGACGCGCCAGGCCACGAAAGCCTCATGGCAACAATGCTTTCAGGAGCTGCAATAATGGACGGAGCGCTGCTCCTTGTCGCCGCAAATGAGGCCTGCCCTCAACCCCAGACAAAGGAGCACCTCACTGCTCTCCAGATAGTTGGAGTGAAAAGCGTTGTAATAGTGCAAAACAAGATAGACCTTGTAGCCAGGGAAGATGCCTTGAAGAACCACTCAGAGATAAAAGAGTTCGTAAAGGGAACCCCTTATGAGAAAGCGCCAATAGTCCCTATATCTGCCCAGCAGCGCATAAACATGGACGCACTCATACAGGCAATACAGGAAACGATACCAACCCCTGAGAGGGACTCATCAAAAAGCCCCCTTATGTTCGTGGCAAGGTCATTCGATGTCAACAAGCCAGGCATAAATCCACTTGAAATGTCAGGAGGAGTGCTCGGCGGCTCGATAAAGCAGGGCGTTCTCAGAGTGAATGATGAAATCGAGATAAGGCCGGGAAGAAGGATTGAACGCGCAGGTAAGATAACATGGCAGCCAATCAAGACACGCATCACAGGGCTGATAACAGGGAGCGAGCACGTGGATTCTGTTGGGCCGGGAGGAAGCATAGGCGTAATGACAACCCTTGACCCGAGCATAACCAAGTCAGACGCACTCACAGGCTCGGTGCTTGGCACAAGCGACATACCTCCAATAATGAACGAGCTGAAGCTTGAGGCCTTCCTTCTTGAGCGGGTTGTCGGGGCAAAGGACAAGCTGGTTGTGGAGCCAATCAAGCTCGGGGAAAACCTCATGCTGAACGTGAACTCAGCAGCAACAGTAGGAATGGTTTCCGAGCTTCAGAAAAACACAGTTCTCTGCAAGCTCAAGCTCCCTGTATGCGCAGACAAAAACTCAAGAGTAACCATATCAAGAATGATAGGCTCAAGGTGGAGATTGATAGGTTATGGCATATTGAAGTAGTTGATTATTTTCTAAACCAAACCCGATAAACGAATGAAACACGCACTCAAGCGCTTTCAACAGATAAAATCCAGATACAGGCATCATGCCCTTTTCTTGCTCTTTTTTCTTTTGGCAATAGCCCTATTTGGAAACCTGGTGAAGCCGCTGCTTGTGATGCTGGCCTTCATAATAATTGCTTCGTTTTCAACCTTTTACCAGAACTTCTTCAGAAGCCCAATCAACTTTGAACTCATGAAGTTCTTCACAGTCATATCTGGGGCTGCCTATGGCTCTGCTGCAGGAATTATGGTTGGAGCATCTTCAGTTGTCATTGGCCGAGCGCTTTCGGGAAGGCTTGACCAGGATACAATAACCTCAATCATCGGGATATGCATTGTAGCTGTTCTTGCCAGCGCGTTCAGGGAGCAAAACATAGCATTCTTGGGCATAGCGCTTGTGCTGGCGTACTACGCATTAATTTCTTTCTTTGTCTTTCTTTTTGGAAAAAACCTTGTGCATGCAGCATTTTACATAACAACAAACATAGCAATAAACGCTTTCCTGTTCATAAACTTCGGGCAAACCGTTCTGAACATCGCCTTGCCGTAGCATGTTTTCATACAAGCCTATACGGGTATAGCCGCTTATATGTCCAAATTTTTATATATGGCTTTGCCTCCAAGGCCCATGAGAGCCGCAACCTGCTTATTGGGAATTGCCGCGCTTGTGATGAGCACACAAGCAATAAGCCGTGCAAGCCCTGAAGCCTCTACAACTATCCCGAACTCGAGTGCATCAGGGATTGAATACCTTGCCGATGCTGAACCATACAGATATCCACAATTGTGGTTTGAGAAAGGGGTTGATGAGCCAAGCTTTAGGCGAGCCCTTGTCAATATCCCTTCAGAAGAGCTTAATGGAATTGCAACCATACAGGTGATGTGCAATGAAAGAGTAGTCTGGAACCCTACAAGAAAGGCATGGTTTCAACTAAGTGGCGAATACTGGATAACGTACGATGCAAACAATCCTTACTCTGTGGAAGGGCACCTTGCGATTTACGGTGGATGCAAGAAAAGCGAGAGGGCGTTCGAAGAAACTCTTGGACACGAACTGCTTCACAACACGTGCCAGCGAAACTACGGGCCAAACTGCGAACAAGGAAGCAGAGAATACGCTGCAGCCCATGGGGAGGAAAACCACTTCAGCCCTGTGCCTGTCATGCCGAAGGCTTCCCGAGCACTTCGATAACCGCAGAAAGTTGATGAGCTTCACTGCCTGGCCACTGCCAGACTCCCCGACGTAACGGATGCTTTTGCCCATGCATTCCAGTGCAGGCAGTAGTGCCTTGTCGAAGGCTTTCTGGTCACCACCTACGAAATGTCATTTAAAGTCATCAACTCATTGCTGCTCTGCATTCATCATGAGTTGGCCTGTAGAAAGGTCCATGTAAGGATGACCAGGCCAGTTGGCAAAATTCCTGAATATGTATGTGCCGTCCTGCTCAACACTGCCGACAGTTGTCCATGGCTGCTGAAGGGCATCGTAGATATCAACATTCCTGACAAGAATCGTAGGCGCTGCCTTCAAGCTATATTTCTGGACAAGTGCCTTTCCTTCCTGGCCTGAAACATCAACAACCTTCACTTCACCAACCCTCACGCCAAAGCCCCTCTCCAAAATCGTCATGTGCTGAGTCACGTCATAGCACTTACTGCATGAAGTGTCGTTAAGAAGAGTCACTGACGCCAAACCCTTAAGCTTCCCATCCTGAAGGTCGACAAACGGAGGGTTGGGCTTTCTCAAAACATAAGCGTCTGGCTCCACTGTGCCAAGCTGAGGCCATACCTGCATAACGAATGAATACCTTCCAGCTTCCTTTGACAGCAGGACAGTAGGCACCCTGGTAAGGTTGTATTTCTCAACAAGAGCCATGCCTTCGCTGCTCTTCACGTCAACAACCCTCTCTGCGCTTATATCCATCCCTGCAAGCCTCAGGCTTGTCCCTATATCTGCAGCTGACGAGCACAAACTGCAGGAAGTATCATTAACAACTGTCAATGCAACCTTGCCCACAACCCTGTTCTCATTCAGGTCAACGTATGGAGGAGCGGTCTGCTCAAAAACCAACGCATCCCTTCTCCTTGTGAACCCCTCACCTGGGAGCCTGTCTATCTGCCCTGTAACTATGAGCGCAGGGAGACTCTTGATTTCGTAGTCACCAGCCAGCTTCCTTCCCTGTGCAGTACTGTAATCTATGCTTTCCTCGCCAGTAACATTAACGTTAAAGCCCTTAATGCCTGAAACCACAGAAGTGAGCTGCGCGCAATTGGGGCAGCCAGCATCTGTCAGGAGGGAAAGCCTTATCTCTGCGGGCTTTGCAGCCTCATCTGCCTCAGCTACCTTCATGTCAAGGGTTGCCTGAATGTTATATATCTGAAACTGTGTGAACAGCAACAAAACAAGAAACGCAAGCATAACAGCTATCGTCATGGTCCTTATGATGCCTTCTGGCTCACTCTTCCGGTGATGCGATGCCTCATGACTGTCATGCACGTGAGAAGATTCATTGACATGCGCATGCGAAGGCCTGTGCCTTGGCTTTTGGGAAACTTTCTGGAAATCATTAGGAGAAGAAGCTTCAGCCTCCCTACCCCCATCAACTATACCGTCGGGATTAGTCTCTGCCTGTTCTGGCGTCTTTTCGGGTTCCATTCAATACTTGCCTCCATCATTATATCATTATATTTTGCAGCCGGATATCATTGAAAGCTCCTCAATTGTCCGGACTTCCCTGAAAATGCTGCCGTTTATCTCCCACGTAGGCGTGGTGGTTATCTGCTTCTCATCACAGAGCTTCTTCTGCTGGTCACAAATCACGTAATTAAGCCTTCCAAACGAGCTTCCGAACATGTTTTTCTGCTTTTGCGTATACTTGCACCACTCATTCCCGTAAATAACCGCGCCCTTTTTTGCAAGGCACTCGGAAAACTCATCCATTGTCTTAGCATTCGCAGAGCTTGAATAAAACAGGAAAACAATGCCGGCGACAACTGCAAGGCCAATGCATGCAATAACAAGCTTTCCAAAAACAGATTTCCTTTTCTCCTGAACCTTTTCGGCCAGATGCTCCTCCCTTGCCTGCTGCCTCTTCTGCTTCCTGCGCTCTGCCCTGCTCATACCCTGCTCATTAGCGGACCATGATGCAGGCTGTTCATCTGGTTTGCTGGCAGCGCCCATCTTAAGACCTCAGCTAAAATGAATCTGCTGTAGCTTTTGTGTCTGCCGGAACATCGAACCAAGTACCTGCAGAGTCGAACCTCCCGCATCCTCCACCGCCCGAAGCAGGCTGGGAATTGCCACTATACGTTGAGTATCCTGTCGTCTTGTTCTCTGTGCATCCTGCCAGAAGCAGCAATGCAAGAACAGCCAATGCCACAAAAGTTACCTGTATTCTCATTTTTTACCTCCAAACATTTAGCAGCCACCAACCATTGTTGGAAGGCTATCGATGCCTGAACCTGTTCCTGATGCTCCAGGAGTAGCCACTGTTACCTTGGAAGCCCCTCCGACCTTAACAGCGCCAGCATCTATCTTCGCCTTCAGTGTTGTAAGATGCACTGCCTGAACTGCTGCAACAAGAACCAGCACAGCCAGTATAAGCAGCACAATCATGTTTTTCCTCATGCCAATCCCTCCATTCCAACCAATTTATAAATTTAGTGCATCAGCACCCGCCAACCATTGCCGGAAGGTCATTAATGCCCGCGGTATTCTTGTCACCGGCCTTCAGCTTTTTCAAAAGGTCCCTGTCGTTAAGGACTGCTGGAGTCAGCTCAAGCCCTGCCTCAACAGCAGCAACCCCCTTCTCAACCATGTTCTTCGGGTAATAAATAGCCTTCCACTTGGTAAGCTCTGCAAGTATCTGCTCATCAGTCCACTTGTCAGGATGGTTCTTCACAAGGTATTTTGCGAGGCCCCTGAATGACGCAGCGTGGCTGCAGCCGCAAAGGTCCCTGCCGTTCTGGTCTGTTACGGCCGGAGCGCCACAGCAGAACTCACAGCTTATCCTTGTGGTTATGTTAATGAATCTCCTTGACTCCTCGCTTGAAAGCGATTTAGTAGGTATCTGCCTGTCAAGCGCTGCCAACTTGTTAAGGCTCGCGATAGGCTCATCAAAGCTAACGCCAACAGCTTCGCCATAATCCAAAGGGGTTCCCTTCTGTATCAACGCTTCAACAACGTTCTGGACAACATCGCCTCCGGACTTAACCTTGAAAACCGCGCTCTTGTCCGCGCTCCCTCCTCCAAAACCTGAGAAACTGAAGCCCTGGCTTTTTC
>JACQST010000075.1 GCA_016211185.1 Candidatus Woesearchaeota archaeon
CTACTACAACAAAGAACGGCCACACATGAGCTTGGGCTACAAAACCCCTAAACAGGTGTGGGACGAACTCAAATGTAAACCAGTTTCGGGATGTAAAGCACTTTCGTGATAACAGAGTTTACTTTTTGAGGCATTCACAGGGCTTGTAGCCCTTGTTAAGCGCTGCCGTCTTAGACCGGAAAAGCTCCCTGTTTTTTGGAAGTATTCTCTTGGCAAATGGGCAGTTTTCCTTGTGCATGACCATTGATTTTCTTGCTCCTATGAGTTTCTGCGACCTCATTCCCTTTTTCGGGATGTTTCCGTTTTGCTCATATCTCCTTAGCTGCTCTGAGAGCTTTGCGGCGTGCTCTATTGTCCTGCCCAACTCTGTGCTGACTTCATTGAGGCTTGACTTCAACTCGGCAATATCCCTTTTTGCAAGGAGGAATGAGCGCTTTATATTTTCTTCTAATCTTTTCATTTTCTGCGCCCCAGCCGGCTTATTGTTTCTGATAGCCTGTTGTGGACTTCAGATGCCTTTGCCAGCTCTGTCTTGAGCTGCTGCGTTGAGTTTTTGAGCTCGGTTATGTCTTTTTTGAGCAGGGAAAAAGATGCCTTTGTGTTCGTTTCAATTGTTCTTGTGCGCATCTGTCCTGGATGGACTGTTATTTATATAAATGTTTTCACGAGAGTGTTCATAGATTAATGGATTTTGCTATTTTTTTCTATTGATTTTGCTATTAGATGGCCTTTGCCCTTGGCTTTGTTGCCCAGTATGTTATTGCCGCCAGTATCATGCCCTGTATTATGACTCCTAGAAAGATAGATATCGACCTGATGGGTTCCTTATAAAGCTTGAGCATCTCTGAACTACCTGCCTCTGCTTTTTCAGGGCTGATTCCTGATTCGATCATTGTCTTTTTTTGCAGCTCAACTGCGTTTTCAAGCCAGCCAGGGTTCATGTAGCTGTTGTAGAGGGCCATGAATGCTGTTATTATGAGCGCTGCAACCGCTGATATTGTGAAGCCTGTCTTGAGGCCTGACCAGAAGTTTCCCGGCTTTATTCTTCTGAATGCATAGTAGATTGCTGTCGCAGGCACCAGTATCGAGAGTATCCCTGTATACTGTCCTATGCTTGTCCTAGTTGTGTGCAGCCCGAGCAGGAATTCAGTGGTTATCCAGAGGCTTACTCCTATTCCGGCTATCGCCCCATACCTTGTTTCAGGGTTCATCAATGCTTGGCGCCTGTGCATGAATAAAAAGTTATTGCTCTGGTGAGTTGGAAAAACATTTTTATGCTGGCTTCAGTTTCTTGGAAAAATGCCGCTTGAAGATATAGTGATCGCTACAGTTATTGACTTCCTCGAGACCTACAGGAAAACGGAAACTGATGAGTATGAGCTCGGGTCAAAAAACGCCCCGTTTTGCTTGCTTGACGTTAGGAAGTCGCACGAGCTTTTTACCCGAGAGGAGCTCGATGCTGTGCGCAGCTCAGGTTACTATGTGCCCGTGGGCAGGGTGAGAAGCGCTATTGAGGACCACATTCGTATCCCGAAAAGTGTGAGGGCTTTGGATGTATTGGCTGAGATGGGGCTGGTTTTCCCACTTACTGCCGCTAGCTCCGTATTCAGCAGAGTAAATCGGGCTTATTGGCTTGTCGCGCTCACAGGGCATATTGATGCCCATTTCTTCCCGAGGATAGTCTATGGTTGCAGTGCAGGAGATGCTGAGTCTGCCTTTGGAAGGTTGGCTGCGCTGCTTCAGGGATTTGAGCTGAGGCTTGAAGGGGCTGTTGGAAAGAAGATGTTTGAGGAAAAGTCAGGGAGCATCTTGGTTTCGTGGAGTAGGGGTGGGAACGCATTCGGCCGTTTGTTGTTTGCCATGGGCGCGCCTGTGGATTCCAAGATTTATCAGAGTGGCGTGCTTCTTGACTATCTGGCACAGATCAATTTAGAGGCAAACAGGCTAGAAACTGGAAGTCCTGAAAGGGGACTGGCTGACGCGCTGCTTTACGATTTCCTCAGGATTTGTTACGAGGTAAAGTCCTATTCCTGTGTTCGTGGAGGAAGGCGTTTTGTGAGACTTAGGCTCCCACCCAGCTATGATGCGCATATTGCAGAAAATCTCTCTGACAATCTGGGCGAGATTGCAGGCTTCGCGCTGGGGATTAATTGCAAAGGGTATCCAAGCAGAAGGGAATCGCAATCACGTGAGGGCAAAGCTGAGCTTTACACCCCGACCCTTGACATTCGTGAGGATAAGTTTCTCGGCGCGCTTGGCTCGCTTGGCAGAAGGGCTCGCAGGATAAGCCTTGCTGAGGAGCTTTATTCCGGCAGGGGTTTCAGGCAGGTTTAGTGAAAAAATTTATATCTGCTCCCAGACTCCCAGAGTCATGTCGCTTGACGATATAGTTGTTGCTTCTGCAAAGAAGTTTCTGGAAACATATGGGGCTAACAGGCCAGGTAAAGTCCATGCAGATTATTCTGTTTTTTACCTGCTTGAGGTTTCAAGAGAGGAAAGTGTATTCAGCCATGAGGAGCTGCTGGAAATCGAAAAGGGCTATCCATTGCCAAGTCGAGTTTATGAGCTGAAACTTAGAAAGGGAAAATCCATTCCTATGGGTGTCAAGGCGCTGTGGGAGCTGCAGGCTTCTGGAATGGGCTTTCCGTTCAGGGCTTCAAGTGGTCTTTTTGGCGAGCTTAACAGGTTTGCGTCTGCGGTTTACCTGACAGGTAGCATAAGCGGGAGCCACTATTATCCTGTAATTGTTTATCCTGCTGCAGCATCGAGATTTTTTGGAGAGGTTGAGCCTCAGGACTTTATGGGCAGGCTTTTCCCTAAGCTGAGTATGACGATTAAGCCTTCGTGCAATAGTGAAGTTGGAAGGGTTGTAAATGCATCCCCTGAGTTTATTCCGTCAGACAACGCGTGCGCGCTTGGTAGGTTTGCATACGCCATGGGCGTCCCAAACACTGCCAAGATAGAGCAAGGCGAGACTTTTCTGCCTTATCTCGTGGAAATACGCGAAGCAATGAGGTCGGGAAGCCTGGATGAGAATTATATGAGGCAGGCTTCAGGCTTTTTTTATGACTTCTTTTCCCTGCTCTATGTCGCGAGGGGCTACGTGCAGCCTTCAGGCCCGAGGAAAAACGTGGTTGTGTTCAGCCTGCCTTCAAGCAGGGACAGGACTGTTAGTGAGAGGCTGGGCTCTCAGCTTTCTGTTTTTCTTGAAGGTGTGCTGAAGGTTGATGTTATGTCGAGGTGGATTGACAGGGTTGAGGTTAAGGGCAGGGGCGTATATGGCTTTGCCCCGAGGGTTCCTGTGTATAAAGCCGAGTTCGTAGATGCCCTCGCGAGGCTGGGGGTTTACGCGGGCAGGTAATGAAGTAGTTATGCTGTTGCAGCCCGGTAGCTTGGCCCTACAAGGTTTGGCGTTCTGTCCCTCACGTCTGTGTATTTTCCTGTAAGGTATTCGCTCAACCTTGTTGTCCATGGCTTATACATGTCGTTGCCTTTCTCAAAGTTTGTGACTGCTTCGCGAACCATTCTTTTCTTTATTATCCTCTCAAGTCCCTGGTCAACGAACGTTAGTCCTGGGATGTAGCTTATGGCTCCTTCAAGTATGTTTTGCGCTGCGTCAAGGTAGTTTCCTGTGCTTACGCCATATACAAGCGCATAGCTCTTTTCAGGTATCTGTGCCAGTAGGTTGAGATATTTTCCACCTAGAGACCCGACTATGTCGCCTGTGCCTAGGAGCCAGGCATCTGCTGCATATCCTATTGCGTGTCCTGCTCCGCTTATCTTTCCACTTATCCCGCCGAGGTGCTTTGAGTATTTGTCGAAGGATGCTTCGACTGATGCCTCAAGTGATGCCAGCAGCTTTCGGTTTGAGCCTACTGCTTCCCTTATGTGGCTGTAGTTAGTTAAAATATAATCGCTGAGTTCTTTTCTTGTTCCAGGCATCTTGTGTATTATGTCCCTTATGCTCATTGCCGCTCACCAGTCCTCAGCTTGAATGCCTGCATGAATTCAAGCATGCCTATTAGTTTTCCGTCCCTTGTGACTGGGATTGAGTTTGTTCCGAGGTTTGCCATTGTCTGGAACGCCTCTTCATATGTTTGGTGGGTTGATACGGATTGTATGTTTCTCGTCATTATGTCTGATGCTTTTGTTGATTTGGCTTCTTTTTCCTCCGAGACTACCCTGTTGTTTATGTCAACTGTTGATATTATTCCCATGGGTTTTCCAGTTCCATCTGTAACTATTAGGTGCCTTCTTCTTGTGTCCCTGAGTATTCTCGATACTTCGAGCACTGTGTCGTCTGCTTTGCATACAACTGCATCCGTTAGGTTTTCGTTTCCTATCATGCTTGACCTCCTGGCCTTGGAAATGCGGTGGCCTTTTGGTAGATTGTGTGTGCTCCGTTCAGGGCTGCTTTTACTGGGTAGACTGTTGCCCTCGATATTGCCGTGTCTGCAAATCTTGGAAGTGCTGCTGCCCTGATTCCCCTGTATACCACATATGCTGATAGTGCTATTGCCAGGGGATTCGTAGCTATCCCTATCCAGTCTGGTGATTGTCCTGGGAGCGGGGTGTATTGCTGGACTTCAGTCCTGGCTCCTGTGACTTGGCTTTCGTGCCCGGTCACCTTTTCCCCTGTTTCCCGTACGTCTTTCTTTGTCATGTCAACTCCCTTCCTGTCTGTGGCAAGTATCCAGTCCTCAACAGTGTAGCCTTCCTTGAGCATCTGTATCAACTTGGGGTAAAGCTGCTCTATCTGCTTGTTGTCTGCCTCTGCTTTCTGGACTGTTGTTTCTATGTAATTTGTGAATGCGTTTATTGCCTGCTCTCCTTTTTCCCTTGAATCATAGAACTTCCTTACTTCTGTGTAGAACTGCTTTAGGTTCTCGGAGTTTTCCAGTGCCTTGACTATTATCTGTTCGTCCGTGAGGCTCTTGTATGTGGGATGTCCAAATTGCCTGAGGAGTTTCCCATACGATATGATTATGGTGTAGTCTACTGTTTGTTTGAATGCGTCGGGTTTTAGGTCGTTCCCGACCTCGAAGAAGTTTTTTGCCGCGCCTTTCAGTTGGACAGTCATCCTTTGGGCTGCTCGGCCTGTTGTCTCGTTTCCTGCATAAACGTTTGCAAGGCTCTCTGCAAAGGCCTTTCTGGATGCGTAAAGTTGCTCAAGTGCCTTTCTGGCTTCATCATTAGTGGCTCCGGCCTGTGACACCATTCTGATTGCTTCTTCAAGGCTTTTGGCTCCTCTTTGGCCTTCTGGCCCGCCGATAAGTGCATCCTTCCCTGTTTTGGCTGCATGCATGGCAAGATAAGCTGCTTCCCTGAGGTCTTTTACTGCATCTGGAAGCCTGTAAGTGATGAGGCCTGTAGCGGCAGGGACGATTATGAACGGTTCAAAAAGTCTTTCGCGACCACGAATTAACCTGTCTCCTATCAATCTGGGTTTTTCTTGCCTTGATGAATCTTCAACATCTAAAATGTCAGATATATCTGTTGGTTGTTGAGCTATTACGTACGTTCCTTCCCTATATCTCACAGCTTGTGGCTGCTTTCTTGGTCTCATTTAACTCCCCTCAACAACACAACTATATAAATGTTACCATTTTTTAATGACGAATTAACCACTTGTTTGCAGTATTAGTTGAGGAATGTTCTGGTAATATAAGAAATATTTTATTAAAAATTGCGGTTTTGCCGCAAAAATTAAATACTTATGAGTATCTATTGGAGAAATGGGCGAGCTTTGTTTCAGGAGGGTTGATGAGTCTGTTGTTCGTCGCCCTAAGATTGACCTCAGGGACAAGAAGATTCTGGCAATGCTTTCCGGCGACAGCAGGATGCCGCTCTCGGCAATTGCTAAGAGAACAAGGGTATCGAGGGACACTGTCGACTACAGGATTCAGCGCATGGCGAAAAACGGCATAATTCTGGGCTTTGTTGTGAATGTTAACCTTGGCTTCTTTGGCTACAGCTCGTATCATGTTTTCATGGTAGTGAACACTCTGGATGAGAAGAGAAAGGGCGAGCTTGTTGCAGCCCTTGTGAGGCATCCGAACACGCGCAGCGTGATGGAATACCATGACACGTGGGATTTGGAGTGGGTGATTGTTGCCAGGGGGCTTAGGGAGTTCGACAGCATCCTCACAGGCATCACAGACGAATTCAGGGATATAGTTGTTAGGAAGGACAAGCTCGCCATAATAAGGGGCTTCAAGTCGATTCAGCTTCCAGGCGCGCTCTACAGGGAAAGCATGTATCCGCCCATGGCGCAGGGGGTTAAAAGGAGGCTGGATGCTGATGTCGATGGGAAAGACGTGCTCCTGCTTCAGGAGCTGTCCATTGATTGCAGGCGCTCTTCTTACGATTTGGGAAGAAAACTGGGCATTTCTCCTGACACTGTCACATACAGGATAAAGAGGCTTGTTTTGGGAGGGGTGATTTTTGGTTTCACTGTTATTCCAAGCCTCACTGCGCTGGACTATCATCTGTACACGTTCTGCGTCAACGTGAAGACTTTCAACCTTGGCAACGAGATGAGGTTCAGGGAGTTTGCGGCGTCGAACGCTAACATATTGAGGGCTGTGAAGGTTCTTGGGGACTGGGATTTGCTTATATATGTGACCACCCAGTCGCCTGAATCGTTTCATTTCACCTTCAAGGAGGCGCAGCACAA
>JACQST010000081.1 GCA_016211185.1 Candidatus Woesearchaeota archaeon
CTTTTATATATAATGTTTTTTTGCTGCTCTGCATGGCAGAGCAGGACTTAGCAAAGCTTGTTTCCTCACTGCATCCTCTTGAGAGGCAGATGCTGCCCCTAATAGAAAAGCACAGCAAGGTATCTGAAATAATAGCAGCCTCAGGGCTTTCAGACACAGAAGCCAACCGCGCAGCCCAGTGGCTCGCGGGCAAATCCCTGATAAATGCCAATGAGAAATACACAGAGACTGCCAGCCTCGGAACAAACGGAAAAAAATACGCCGAGGAAGGCCTGCCTGAAAGGCGCTTCCTTGAAGCGATAAAAGGAACCGGAAAAGGGCTCATAGCAGACATAAGGAAAAACGCACGGCTTTCTGAAGAGGAACTCAACATATGCATAGGCCTTCTCAGGAAGCTTGGAGCTATTGAGATAAGGAAGGAGGCCAATGGGCTCGCCGCATACATGACGGAAGAGGGCAAGAAGCTACAATCAAAAGGTCTTGAAGCAGAACAGCTCTTAAAAAAGAAATTCCCTATTGACACCAGCACCCTAACCGGTCGTGAAAAAACAGCCGTTGAACAGCTAAGGCAGAGAAAGGACATAATCAGGATAGAGCCTGAAAAGGAGGTCAACGTTCAACTCACAGAGCTTGGAAGGGCGGCAAACAAGGAAATAAAGGAAGGAACAGGAAAAGACCTTATTGACAGGCTCACGCCACAAATCCTGAGGACAGGCGCATGGAAAAACAGGCTGTTCAGGAGATATGACCTGAGCATCCCCGCACCAAAGGTATACGGAGGAAAGAAACAGCACTACAGGCGCTTCCTTGAAGAAGTAAGGGCGAAGTTTGTCGCGCTGGGCTTCACAGAGATGAGCGGCCCGATAGTTGAGACAGAGTTCTGGGACATGGATGCACTCTTCATGCCACAGTTCCACTCTGCAAGGGACATCCACGACGCATACTACGTCAAGGAACCAAAGCAGTCAACAAGCCTGCCGGCAGACATAGTCGCGAGGGTAAAGGCAGCCCACGAAAAAGGCACAGACGGAAGCAGGGGCTGGCGCTACACATTCGACACAGAAAGAACAAGGCGCCACATACTCAGGACGCAGGACACAGCAATATCGCCCCGCGTGCTGTCAAGCCCTGAACTCAGGATTCCCGGAAAATACTTCCAGATGGTAAGATGCTTCAGGCACGACGTGATTGATGCAACGCACCTTGCAGACTTCAACCAGACAGGAGGATTCGTGATAGAGGAAGGAATAAGCTTCAGGCACCTTGTCGGGCTGCTGAGGCTTTTCGCAAAGGAGTTCGCCAACGCAGACGACGTCAAGGTCGTTCCTGCATACTTCCCATTCACAGAGCCGTCGGCAGCGCTCTACGCAAAGCACCCGGAGATGGGCTGGATAGAACTCGCGGGCTCAGGCATATTCAGGCCGGAAATGACGCATCCGCTCGGAGTCAAGACCCCGGTAATAGCATGGGGCGTGGGGGTTGAGAGGCTCGCGATGTTCAGGTTCGGGCTAAAAGACATAAGAGACCTGTTCAGCCACGACCTCGCCTTCCTCAGGAACGTAAAGGTGGTGTGAGATTCCAACAATAAGCTTCTCCCTGAAAGACCTGCAATTACTAATAGGAAAAAAGATAACGCCGGCAGAGCTTGAAAACCTCGCGCACTACTGCAAGGCAGAGCTGCAAAAACACGACAAAACCACAGATGAAGCCTTCATAGAGCTGGACGACACAAACCTGCCATACCTGTGGAGCGTGGAAGGCGTTGCGAGGCTGCTGAAAGGCGTCCTCGGAACACGGAAGGGGCTTTACGAGCCAAAGGTAAACCGAAGCACGCGCCAAGTGAACGTTGACAGCTCCATACTTGCGGTCAGGCCCCACATAGCAGCATTCGCGGCAAAAGGGCCTCGGCTTGACGACTACCTGCTGCGACAGCTAGTGCAGCTGCAGGAAAAACTCTGCGACAGCTACGGAAGAAAGAGACAGAAAATCTCAGTAGGGCTATACTCGCTGAAAAAGATAAAGTTCCCTGTGAACTACAAGGCAGCGCCACCCAGCACGAAATTTGTGCCGCTTGGCATGGAAAAAGAGCTCTCACTAAAAGAGATTCTTGAGCAGCACCCAAAAGGAAAGGACTACGGATGGATACTCGAAGACCAAGCAAGATACCCTCTGCTGGCAGACTCGGCAGGCTCAGTGCTGAGCTTCCCGCCAATAATAAACTCTGCACACATCGGAAAGCTGCAGCCGGGAGAGACAGAGATATTCTTCGAGGTAACAGGAATGGAGGAAGAACCAGTGACGCTGGCAACTAACATATTCTCATATGCACTCAGCGACAGGGGATACAGAATCGAATCAGCAACAATCAGCAATCCAGACAGAAAACACACCACGCCTGAATACAGAACCCGGAAAATAAGGGTGAGTGCGCAATCGATAAAAGCCATGCTCGGAATAGAACTGACAGAGCCACAGACAAAAGACCTCCTTGAAAGAGCGGGCTACGCGTTCAAGAACTACACAGTAACAGTCCCGCCATACAGGGCGGACACAATGCACCCTGTCGACATAATAGAAGACATAGCCATAATGTATGGCTTCCACAACATAACCGGACAAGACCTCCAGAGCTACACAGTGGGAAAGCCAGACGCCACCACGATATTCATCGACAAGGCACGCGAACTCGCAACAGGACTCGGATACCATGAAGCAATGAGCCAGATACTCTCAAACAAGACAACCATGAATACAAAAATGAAAACAGAAGACACCGGCACAATCGAGATAGAGAACCCGATGTCAGAGCTTTTCACATGCGTCAGGACTTGGATTATTCCCCTGCTCCTTGAAATGCTCTCCAAAAACAAGCACGCAGACTTCCCGCAACGCGTCTTCGAGCAGGGCCTCACCACTTCCAGAAAAGGCAGCAGCATAACCGACACCGAAAAACTCGCCCTTGTGAGCACTCACTCAACAGCAGACCTCACAGAAGCAAGGCAGGCAGCAGAATACCTCCTCACACAACTCGGCTTCAAACACCAAATAAAAGAGAAAGACTTCGGCTGCTTCATACCAGGAAGGTCTGCCTCCATCCACATACAGGGCAGGGAAATAGGCATGCTTGGAGAGATAAGCCCTGAGGTGCTCTCGGCCTTCGGAATAGAAATGCCAACCGTAGCTGCAGAGATAGACCTCACTGCCCTAATCGATAGAAATTAGCCAGAAACCGCCTTTGTCTTCTTCCTTGGAACTTCTACCTTTATACCGACAGCAGCAAGCTTCTCAACAATCTCGTCCTGAGTTGCAGAGCCAGAGATATCTATCCTGGCCCCAAGAGGCTCAATGTGCTTTATATTGCATCGTTTCCTCCTGACCTGGCCAGCTATCACCACAAAGTTGTCATCAACAACATCCAAAATAACAGCCTTCCTGCCAGCATCACGGCCAGCTGTTTTCACACAAAGCCTTCCTGCTTCAATCATGAGTTCCCCTCGCGTTCACCAAAATACGCCTTCTGGAGCAGCCGCTGCACAAAACGCCGCCATAAGGCCTCTCAGGACGCTTCGCAGTCTTAGGAGAGTTGCCCAACTCAGAAGGCCTCATCCTCGGAATGCCCTGAAGCTCCCTGCTGCACACTGAACAGTGAGCCTTCTTTGGATTACGGAGCTCGAAAACCTTTTTCGTGCCCCGAGGCGTCCTCCTGAAAACCCTCCTCATAGTCCTTGATTTTGCCCGTGCAGGAACCATTGCTCTATCACACCAATACATTAATCAATATCATAAAATGAATATCATAATGGTGTTCCACACTGGTTTAAAAAGCTTTAGGCTTGCGTCAGGTAGCCTTAAAAGTGAATGCGGGGAGTAGGATTCGAAGTCGTGTTCAACGGGCGGCTGCCCGTAAAATCCCACGTAGGCACTAAGCCAGTAGATATCTCACCGAACTGTCCTACTTGGTTGGTGGATGAGCTTAGCGCTCTTGCCTTGAGTCTACCCCGATTGGCCGCTCCGGCATCCCCGCACGGTGTTGGTATTCCTGCTCTGCTATTTAAATCTTTATTCTGTTTTATTCGTCTATCAGCACGGCCTGTATATGTCTATGCCGTTTCTCTTTTTTGTTGGGTGTTCTGGGCAGTAGTTTTTCCTTACGAGGCGTTCTATTTCGACGTAGCGTGGGTGTTGCTGCGGCGAGTTTGAGGATATGAGTGCGTAGTCGAAGAATCTGTCTTTTAGGGCTGGTAGTCATTCATCTGGCTGTAGGCTATTGGAATACTGGCTGCTGCGAAGATTGCTGTCAGTATCCAGGCTGTTTTTGTGGCTTTCGTTGTTTTTTTAGCTGCTTATGATAAATTATATAAATTTGGGGTTGCTGGTCTGAGTTATAAAAAGGGAGGCTGGTTTTTATGGTTCGTGTGGCTATTAACGGCTTTGGCAGGATAGGTAGGCTTTTTCTGAGGGCTGCTCTTGATGACAGGAAGATAGAGGTTGTTGCTGTCAATGATTTGACTGATGCTGCTACTTTGGCTCATCTTTTCAGGTATGATTCTGTGCACGGCATGTTTGGAGGCACTGTTTCGTTTGAGAAGGACTTGTTGGTTGTTAATGGGCGGAAGATCCGGGTTATAAGCGAGAAGTCGCCTGAACTGCTTCCTTGGGCGAGCTTGAAGGTTGATGTTGTTGCCGAGTGCACTGGACTATTCACTGAGAGGAAGGAGGCTGAGAAGCATATTTCTGCTGGTGCAAAGAGGGTTTTGCTTTCTGCGCCGCCCAAGGGTGGCTCCTGTCTTACTGTTGTGAAGGGTGTTAACGAGAAGTCTTATGAGCGCTCAAACAAGGACCACTCAATCATATCAAATGCGTCCTGCACTACCAACTCATTGGCTCCTGTTGTGCATGTCCTTCACAGCAGCTTCGGGGTTCAGCGGGGCTTCATGACGACAATCCACGCATACACTAATGACCAGAAGATACTTGACTTGCCTCATAAGGATTTGAGGCGGGCAAGGGCTGCTGCCATGAACATCATCCCTACGTCTACTGGCGCTGCAAGCTCAATCCACGAGGTGATTCCTGAGCTTAGGGGCAGGCTGGATGGCATTGCGATGCGTGTTCCTGTTCCCTGCGGCTCTGTGACGGATTTTGTTTGCAGTCTGGGCAAGACTGTGACTGTTGAGCAGGTCAATGCGGTTTTCAGGAAGGCTTCTGAGGGCTATCTTAAGGGTGTGCTTCAGTATTGCGAGGAGCCCATAGTGTCGTCTGACATAGTGGGGAATCCGCACTCATCCATTTTTGATTCCCTGCTTACCAAGGTTGTTGACGGCAACATGGTTAAGGTTGTTGCGTGGTATGACAATGAGTGGGGATTCTCGAACAGGATGGTTGATATGGTTAAGATGATGTGATTGCTGTGTTCAGGCGGCTTGCAGATGTGGATGTGCGGGGCAGGCGTGTCCTTGTGCGTGTAGATTTTAACGTTCCTCTTGACGGTGTGGGGAATGTTTCTGACGACGAAAGGATAAGGGCTTCGATACCTACTATAAGGGCTCTGCTTGATGGAGGGGCGTCTAAGGTAATCCTCATGAGTCATCTCGGCAGGCCTGACGGCAGGGTTGTTGAGGGCTTGAGGATGGCCAGGGTTGCTGAGAGGCTTGAGCGACTTATTGGGATTAAGGTTGTGAAGCTTGATGAGTGCGTTGGCAGGGCTGTCAGCAGCGCAATATCTTCATCCTCTGAAAAGGTTTTCTTGTTGGAGAATCTCAGGTTTTATCCTGAGGAAGAGAGGAACGACAAGGATTTTGCAGGCCAGCTTGCATCGCTTGCAGACATCTATGTGAATGACGCCTTTGGGGCTTCTCACAGAGCACATGCCTCTGTTGCCGCTGTCGCTTCTTTTCTTCCGAGCTGTGCAGGCCTTCTGCTGGAGAAGGAGCTTGACGCCCTCTCATCGCTTTTAAATCCTGAGCGGCCCTTCGTGGCTGTTTTGGGCGGCGCTAAGGTCTCTGACAAGGTTGGAGTTATTGGCAATCTTTGCAGCAGGGCTGATAAGGTGCTTGTGGGAGGGGCAATGGCCTTCACCTTCCTTAAGTCCATGGGCGGCTCTATAGGAAAGAGTAAGGTGGAGAATGACAAGCTTGACATGGCGAGGTCTCTCAGCTCTCCTAAAATCGTGCTTCCTTCTGATTTTGTTGTTGCCTCAGGCCCTGAGTCCTCTGATGTCTCTGTGGCTCCTGCTATGAGCATACCTGAATCCATGATGGGCCTCGACATAGGCCCTGAGTCCGTTGCCTGCTTTGTGTCTGAGCTGAAAGCTGCGAGAACAATTGTCTGGAACGGGCCTTTAGGCATGTTCGAGAAGGAGCTTTTTGCTAAGGGGACATTGGAAGTGGGCAGGGCGATTGCTATCTCGCGTGCAACGACTGTTGTTGGCGGCGGGGATACCTTGGCCGCAATTGAGAAGTTCGGGCTTGCAGGATTCTCGCATGTGTCAACAGGTGGCGGGGCAATGCTTGAGTTTCTGGAGGGGAAGAAGCTCCCGGCGGTGGAAGCACTGGAGAGGGCTGCTATAAACCAATGACTCTGTTTCGTTAATGTCTGTAAAGATGAGTTACAGCCCTTATCATGCCTTCTCTGTTCAGGTCTGGGTTATTGATAACTGCCAGTGTCTGCTCCAGAGTTGGCTGCACGATGCTCGGAGGAGCTGGTTTTCCTCCTTGTTTGTTTTTTATCGGGGGGCGCTTATATAAAAATATTTCTACTGGTGAGTAGTCCAAAGCAAAAACTTTTTATATTTGTCTTCTGCGTTTTTGTGTCGGGTGGTTTGTTTTGGTTTCTGAATCAGCTATTCGGGATGCCTTTTCGAAGGTGAAGTCAGACATAGAGAAGTCCCATAGGCTGGTTTCTTCGTTGCAGAAGGAGCTTGATGCTGTCAGGGAGAGGTATTCTGCGTTTGCAGACAGGAAGGAGTTTTATGATTTCATAGCTGTGCTTGATTCCAGGCTGCAGGAGCTTGAGTCGTCGCTTGCCTCAAGGAAGGCTCTTGAGCAGAGCGGGAAGGAGCACGCAAGGGAGCATGAGAAGCTCTCAAAATCCATGGATAAGTCGCTGGACTCTTTGAAGGCTGAGATTTCCAGGAGTGAGAAAAAGAGGGATGAGCTGTCTGCTCAGGTTAAGGAGTTTAGGTCGTCTTTGGCAAGATTGTCTTCCTTGGAGTCCAGGCTTGGCAGCATTTCTTCAGAGGTGGATGGGCTTTCAGGCGCTTCGGATTCTTTTGGGAAGCTGCGCTCTGATTTCTCTGAATTGAGGAAGAAGTTCGCTTCTCTTGATTCGAGGGTTTCTGAGGTTCCTGATTTCAGCAGGGTTCTTGGCAGGCTGGATGAGTTAGAGGGGAGGATTTCTGAGGCCCGTTCTATGTTCAGGGAAGCTGATGTTAAGGAGCTTAGGCTGGAGCTTGTTGAGCTTACATCTGAGTTTGCCAAGCTTGGCAAGACCTTTGTCAGGTGGAGTGACTTATCACGCTCTGAGAAGAGGCTTGATGGCGGGATTGAAGGTGTTCAGGAATCGTTGAAGGAGGTTTCTTCGCGGCTTGATTCTTTGAAGTCCGGCTTTGTTGCTTCTTCAGAGTTCAAGGAGTCTTTTGGTAAGCTTGATTTCGGCCTTAAGGGTTTGCGTAAGTCCGTTGATGAGCTTCTGAAGGCCGAGGTTGACCTTTCTGATTATGTTGATAATTCGCAGCTCAGGCAGTCTATTTCTGAGGTGCGGAAGGAGCTTCAGGGGTTTGTTGTTGAGCATGACAAGAAGCTGCTGAAGCACGCTGATGCTTCTGATGCCCGAATAAGGGAGGTTTCAGCACAGGTCAAGGACCTTTCTGGTAATGTTGAGATTCTTTCGACAAGGACTGAGCGGGGCATTTCTGAGCTGTCTTCGCTGGCTTATGATTTGAAGGGCCGTGAGGCCGGAAATCAGAAGGAGCTCAAGTCGCTCAGGTCTGAGGTTTCTGAGCTGAAGTCTCGGATGGAGTTGGTTCAAGGTGTGCAGGATGGCCTGCGTTCAGTCTCGACACGGGTTTCTTCTCTGGAGTCAAGGCAGGAACCTGTGGTTAATTATCGCAGGAGCCGTTCTGATCTTGGCAGCTACATAACTGCCTTTGTGGTCATACTTGTGCTTGCTGCCGCTGCTTATTACGCTTACCTTCAGATTGGGCAGGGCTCTTCTAATGTTACGTCGCAGCCTTCCCAGATAACAACTTCCCTTGGCAATTTCTCAGTCTCTCAAAACTACAGTCAGCAAAATGTTTCCGTAGGGAATGTTTCAGGGGTTGCTTTGACTGACCAGGATTGCGTTGCGAGGTTTGAGTGCTTTCAGGACTCTGCTGGGCGTTACGACTTTAACTGCTATTTTGATGCTGCTGCAGGTGGGTGCAGGTGTTTTAAGGGCGGCAGGTCTGACTGTCCTGACGATAAGATCGCGTCGTTGTCAGCCTTGCGCTCGGCGAGTTCCAATGCTTCCAATGCCTCTTCCCAGTCAAACGTTACAGGCTTTGCTGCGGCAAGCTCTTTGAGGCTTTACTTGGTTGCGCTGGCTGCTTTCATTGTTTTTGTGCTGCTCCTTGTTTACCTTATAAGGAAGGGTGAGGAGGCTGACAGGGTTGATCGTGACGAGGTTTCAGGGGAGGATGCTTCTGAAGAGGATGCTGTCAAGAAGAGGAAAAGGTAAAGATTTAAATCCTGTTTTGCTACAGTGCTGCTATGAATCCAATTATGCGTCTGGCGTATAGGCAGATTTTCGGTTAGTGGAAATGATTCGGAAGGCAGGCTTGGCTGTTGTCAGGAATGGGAAAGTTCTTCTTTTGAGCAAGAGGGGGCTTGATTCGTTGATTTTGCCGGGGGGTAAGCTTGAGCCTGGGGAGTCTCTTGTGTCTTGCCTTGAGAGGGAGCTTGATGAGGAGCTTGGTGTCAAGCTTGGCAGGGCAGAGTTTCTTGGCTCGTTCTCTGGTATTGCTGCTGGCAGCGGCGAGCCCATCGTCATTTATCTTTTCCTTGGGGATTACACTGGTGTTCCTTCTCCACGCGCAGAGATAACAGGGATG
This sequence comes from Candidatus Woesearchaeota archaeon, assembly GCA_016211185.1. Classification (GTDB taxonomy): domain Archaea; phylum Nanobdellota; class Nanobdellia; order Woesearchaeales; family UBA10216; genus JACQST01. The sequence goes on from JACQST010000081.1 coordinate 9,089, forward strand.
TCATGGGTGGATTCCCTTGAGATTAATGTTTCGCCGATTCATAGGGAGAAAATCATGCCTTTTCTTAAGTCTCGCGGTCTTGTTGATTAGTGCGGCCTGTTTTTTTATGGCGTGTTCAGCTGTAGTCCCGCCATGTGTGTTCGCATCTTGTGCATTGCAGGAACTTTGTTTCGGGTTCATCTGATGCCCTTGTCTGTATGAGCCAGTATCTTGCTGTGTTGTTTCCGCATTTTGGGCATTCAGCGCTTGTTGTGGGCAGTATGTTTTCCTTCTTCTCTATTATCTCTACCTTCTGGTCCTGTTCGAGCTTTTCTGTTATTCTTACGTTTGCGTCGCTGCTCGTGTATCCGCATCCGCATTTGGCGGCTTGCCCGCCTTTTTTTGGGAGCAGTATTGAGCCGCACTTTGGGCAGAATAGGCTCATGTTGCCCCCACAAGCCTGAGGAGCTCCACAAACCATATCTTTATGTATCCCAAAAGAGGTATTCTGAGCAGGGATTTCCCTATTACTGCTGTCTCCGGTATGTTTTGCTCGTCGAGGGAATCATCACTTATGGGTGCACGGTTGTGGTCTCCTTTTGTCATGTATGCCTTTCCGCTTCCGTTGTTTTTTATCCCTATCACCCTGTGGATTATGGGGTCTGGCCTTTTGCTCTTGAACACTATTATCTCCCCAACTTTTGTGTTTTTTGCGCTCCTGAGCATGATTATGTCTCCTTTGTTGAATCCGTTCTTCATTGGGAAGTCTTCAAATGTCTTTTTGGTTATGCCTGTGTTTTCGTAGTATGCCTTGTTTGCTTCCCACCACTTGTCGAACGGCTGGTCGTGCTCCATGCTTCCCGTCACGACCGCTACTATTGGGTGTGTTGTTCCAAGAATGAACCCGAGTCCAGGGTATACTATGAATTTTATGAGCAGGAATGCCAGTGCTATGTTAACTGCCCAGCTCAAGATGCTGTTGTCCTCCCATATGAAGTACCATACTTTTTTAAGCGCCTTTTTTATGTCCACTTTGCTTGCGTTTCAGGAAAGAAATAAATAAGTATCGGTTTTTGTGCATTTGATGTCGCAGTATTATGAGGCTGTCCTTCAGTTGAGGCATCCTGATGACAGTGTCGTTGCTTTTGTTGAGGATGCTCTTGCTAAGGCTGGGCAAGGTGTTTTAGTTAGTCATAGGAGGAAGGCTGTCAATGGTGTTGATTATTATCTTAGCTCGAACAGGTTTGCTGTTGACCTTGGTCGCCGCTTGGTGAGGCGGTTCAGCGGCAGGCTTAAGCTTAGCAGGAGGATTTTCGGCAGGGACAGGCAGACCAGCAGGGACCTTTACAGGGTTACTGTGCTGTATGAGTGCATCCCAATCAGGCAGGGGGATATTCTGAGCTGTGGTGGCATTATCGTGCGTGTGAGCAGCTTGGGAAGGAGCATTGTGGGGTTGAACCTGGATACAGGGAAGCGTCAGTTTCTTGACCTTTCCTCTGAGTGTTCTGTGCTGGAGGTCAGGCCGACTACTGTCGCAAGGGTTTATCCTGTTCTTGAGGTTCTTGACCCTGATACCTTTCAGGGCATTGAGCTTTTTGGCGCGCCTTCAGGCCTGAAGCCTGGCCAGAAAGTTAAAGTTTCTGTTCATGGGGGCAGGGCTTATTTTGTCAGGTAAGTGCTCGGAGAGCCATTATTGTAGCCCCCGCTATAAGGGGTATGATTAGGTTGTCGTCTATGATTGTTTTTCCGAGCCTTATTTCAGCTGCCTCTGCAGCCATTGCAATTGCCGAGGATGCCAGCGCTTCTGCTGTGCTGACGAATGGCAGTGCGCTCAGGAATGCTGCGCATGTTCCTGCGGCTGTTCCTTCAAGGAGCTTCACGCTGAGGGGCTGCTTGGTCTTTCCGAAGAATCGGCCGGTTATGTGGGATACTGAGTCTCCTGCGGCAAGCACCATTATTGATGCTGTGGCTACGTCTCTTGGGAACAGCAGCATGGATGCTGTTGCTCCTGCAGCGAGTAATATGGCTCCTTTTCCGGGGAGTTTTCTCCTGTTTTCTGTCCGTTCAAATTTGTCCAGTGCCCATGAAATTAAAGGCAGGTCGTGTTTCCTTGATGCTGCGGATATAAGTATCCCTGCTGCGAGCACTATTGCCATTATTGCCGCGTTTATGAGTCCTTTGTGAAGCAGGATTGCAATTGCTGCTCCGAGTGCAACGTGTGCTGCCTGCCTTCTTGCTTCGAAGAAGTCCTTTTTTATGTCAAATCTGGAGTTTTTCGAAATGAAGCTGCCGATTATGAGCCCTATGGCTGCTCCTGCTGTAACGTCGAGCAGGCTGTGTTCGCCCAGGTATACCCTGCTTGCAGCTACTAGAATTGCGTATGCCGCCCAGATGCTCCTCATGGCTCCATGGATGTGGGCTGTTGGCGCGAATGCAGTGCTCGCGTGGCTGCTTGGGAACGAGTAGTCTTTGAGGCCTGTGAACGGAATTATTTTTTCCTCTGTTCTTTCCACTCTGAATATGAACTTGAGGAAGTATGTGGCAATTACTGTGAGGGCTATTGATGCGTACAGCGCAGGCAGTTTTTTGCCATAGTTTTTTCTGTCAATCAGTGCTATTGCGGTCGGGACCGAGATTATTATGGCAGGTGCAGTATAGGACAGCCAGTATGCAGCCATGCTTAAGGTGAGGTTCATTTTGGCTTTCGGAAGTGCTTTATGTGCCTCCACGCATACCATGCTGCAATGATAATGAGTAGTGCAAGTATGGCCAGGCTTGCCTTTTCAGTGTAGTCCCTCACTGCTTCCCAGTTTTCCCCCGCAGCATAGCCTGCGTATGCAAGTATGTATACCCACAGGAATGAGCCCGCGAACGTGTATATAGAGAACTTGGCGATGTTCATCTTTCCAACGCCTGCAGGTATGGATATGAGGTGTCTTACTACGGGTATGAACCTGCTTATGAATATGGTTTTGTCGCCTTTCTTGTTGAACCATTCTATTGTCCAGTTGAGGTCTGCCTCGGTTAAGAATATGTATTTGCCGTATTTTTTTATGAAAGGTATTCCCAGGTAGCGTCCAGCGCAGTAAGACACAAGCGAGCCGAAGAGGCATCCGAGGGCGCCCACAATGGTTACTGTCCAAAGGCTGAACTGGCCTTTGCTGGCAAGGTAGCCTGCGAATGGCATCACGAGCTCTGAGGGGACTGGTGTGGCTGTGCTTTCGAGCGCCATCAGTATGAATACCCCTATGTATCCTACTGCGGATATGAATCCGGTTATAAGCTCGGTTAGGAAGCCCAGAAGCGTCATTTTAGTTTTTTTTCAGGGTCGTTTTTCTTGTCCTTTCCTTTACGTAGCTGTCCTTTATGGTTTCAGCCACAAGGGTTTCTGGTAAATTATGCTTGCGCCTTATGGTTGCATATAGTCTCCCTTTCGCCGCAAATGTTTTTTTGTGTTTTTTCCTGAACCTTTTTGCGTGCTTCTCCTGCGCTTCAAGCGGCCCTTTGACTGTTTTCTCTTTTGGTATTTCCCGCTCGGTTATCACCCATATGAGTGGTTTCTCCTGCCATTCTATTCCTGAGCTGTATATCTTAAAGCTGTTCTTTTCAAGCTCCTGTTTTATGTGCTCTGCTGCCTTGCATATCTTGCTCAGCACGATGTCGTTTTTGCCTTCCAGCGGCTCTGCTTCTATGACTATGGCTGTTTTGCCTTTCGCGGCTTTTTTCTTTATGCTTTCTGGTGTTGCGTGCTGCTCATTGAAGAATTCCTCGGATGGTTTTTTCAGATACTTTTTTGCAGATTCCCTTAGCCTCTGGACTGTTTCCTGGCTCAGCGCTGCTGCCGCGTTCCTGTTTCTTTGCACAGGGTCTACTATTATTACGGGGCTTTGTATCTTGGCAGCGTTCATCTCGACGTAGAGGTTTCTGTTTTTGTAGTGTCCTTCCACGTCTACCATTGTCTTTTTTCCTTTCGCGCCCCAGTTCCTTATCGATTTCAACGCGTTCTCTAATGACTCGTAGTTGGCAATGAGTATCTCGCAGGCGTATCCTGACAGGCCTCTGATGTGGCTTTCTGCGCCGTAGCATTTATGTGCCATGCAGAATGCCTTTAGCAGTCTTACATTGTCCGCGAGTTTTTGGTTTGTGTTTTTCCTGACCCAGTCTGTATGGAGCATGCTGGAGTCTGTTGTGTTTTTTGCCTGCTTGTGGCTGGTTATGTCCAGTATTGGTATTATCTCGAGGCTGTATTTGCCCGATTTTGCCTCGAAGTAGTCCCTGCTTCCGTGTATCCTTCTGTATTGTATGCCTGCTCCTTTTAGGGCTGTCTCAAGGAGGTTTGGTATTTCCTTGTCTTTTTCAGAGTGTTTTCGGTATTTGAAGCATGCGAATATGTCTATGTCGTGCATCCCTCTTATCCATGTCTTCTTGGCAAAGGAGCCCCCGACCTTTAGCTTCGCTGTCCGCAGCTTTTTAGCAAGCTTCGTTGTCAGTTCTGTTATGGCTTTTTCCGCGTCTTTCCGTTCGCTTTCTGTTGGCTTCAGTTTGTCAATTACTGCCTGTATGCCCATGCCTGAAAATCATGGTTGTGCATATAAAAAACTTTGTCTTGCTCAAGAAAACTTTTTATACATCCTTAAGCAGTGCATGTTAGTAGTTCTCAGTAAGATGACCAACATAAACAAGCTGGTGCTTAACGGCTTCAAGTCGTTTGGCAAGTGGACTGAGGTTCCTTTTACTGGCGGTTTCAATGTCGTTCTTGGGCCGAATGGCTCTGGGAAATCTAATATACTCGACGCGCTTTGTTTTGTTCTGGGCAGGATGAGTTCTAAGAGCATGAGGGCTGAGAAGCTTGGCTACTTGGTGTATAACGGCGGGAAGAACAAGAAGCCTGCGGTCAAGGCTGAGGTGTCTATTTTTTTTGATAACTCGTCAAAGGTTTTTCCTGTTGATGCCCCGCTGGTGAAGGTTACGCGGCTTGTCAAGGCTGATGGCCAGAGTGTTTACAGGATAAATGATGAGCGCAGGACAAGGCAGCAGGTGCTTGACCTTCTCGCTTTTGCAAGGATAGACCCTGAGGGCCATAACATCATTCTTCAGGGTGATGTCATAAGGTTTGTTGAGATGAGCCCTGAGGAGAGGAGGCAGGTTGTTGAGGAGATTGCGGGCATCTCTGTTTATGAGGACAAGAAGCAGAAGGCAATGTCAGAGATAGGGAAGGTTGAGCAGAGCCTGCGGGAGGCTGCGATTCTTCTTTCTGAGAGGAAGGCCCATCTCTCTGACCTTAAGAGGGACAGGGACCAGGCTATAAGGTATAGGGAGCTTAATGACAAGGTGAGGCAGAGCAGGGCGACTTTGCTGAGCCTTCAGGTTTCGCGAAGGGAGTCTGAGAAGTCTTCGTTTGAGCGCTCGCTTTCAGAGCAGGCTGCCGAGATAGATAAGCAGCGTTCTGAGATTGTCAGGCTTAAGTATCTTGCTTCTGAGAAGAAGTCTGCGATTGCAGAGGTTAGCCGGGAGATTGAAGAGAAGGGCGAGCATGAGCAGGTAAGGCTGCACAGGGAGATTGAGGAGCTCCGGGTCGAGATAGGAACTTCTGGCAACAGGCTTTCCATGTGCGACTCTGAGCTTCAGAAAATAGCTTCAAGGAGGGCTGGTCTGGCAGGCGACCTTTCTGAGCTTGATTCTAAGGTCTCTTCTTTGACTGGTGAGGTGTCTGCTCTTGAGAAGGCAAGGAATGAGAGGCTTGTTGACAAGGCCCGTGTAGAGTCTTCCATCGACAGGATAAGGAAGGACAGCAAGGTTGCTGACATAGGGGACATGGAGGCAGGTATTGAGTCTGTTGAGAAGGAGCTTGATTCGCTTCTTGCAGAGACTCAGGGTATTGTTGAGAGGAGGCAGTTCCTGCTTCGTGAGAAGGACCGCCTTGAGGTGCAGCTGCAGTCTATTGATTCCCAGATTTCTAAGATGTCTGAGCTTGAGAAAGCAAACAAGGGGGAGCTGGACTCGATAAAGGCAAGGAGGGAAAAGTTCAAGGCGCTTGTTCTTGAGCTGAATCAGAGGCTGAGCGAGGATTCTGTTCTTGCAGCCCGTCTTGCTGATTCTAAGAGGCGGCTTGAGTCTGCTGAGGAGGAGCTTATCAAGGCGAGGGCCAAGGCAACTGTCACAAGGGAGACTAATCTTGCTGTTCAGAAGGTTCTTGAGCTTAAGGCCAGGATAAAGGGCATTTACGGTTCTGTGGCTGACCTGGGCAGGGTTGATAGCAGGTATGCTCTTGCTCTTGAGGTTGCTGCAGGGCCGAGGATTAACAGCATCGTTGTTCAGAATGAGGATGTTGCTGCTGAGTGCATCAAGTATCTGAAGCAGGGCAGGTTTGGTGTTGCGACTTTTCTGCCCCTTAACCGTTTGAAGCAGGAGTCTGAGGCAAGGCAGTCAAAGGCCAGTGGCGTGCACGGCCTTGCAGTTGACCTTGTTTCTTTTGAGCCTGAGTTCAGGAAGGTTTTTAATTATGTCTTTGGCAGCACGCTTGTTGTTGACAACATTGATGTTGCCCGCAGGATTGGTGTTGGCTCTGCAAGGATGGTTACTGTGGATGGTGACCTTCTCGAGTTGAGCGGTGCTATGCATGGCGGCTTCAGGCAGAAAAGGGCTTCTTTGTTTCAGGAGGAGCGGGCTGAGAAGGAGCTGAAGGAGAAGGAGGCAGTGGTTTCTGAGCTTGAGGCAGCGGTTTCTTCTTTGGAGAGGCAGAGGGCTGAGGCCGAGGCATCTATCTCGTCATTGAGGCAGAGGAAGGCTGAGCTTGAGGGCGAAATAATAAAGTCTGAGAAGAGCCTGTTCCTTGACTCAGGGGATATGGACGCATCCGTTAGGCAGAAAGAGCTTCTTTCAGCGCATGCCTCTGATGTCTCTTCGCAGCTGAGCTCAGTTCAGTCTGTGCTTGATGGTAAGAACAGGCTGATTGCTGAGATAAAGACCAGGAGGCAGAGGCTGAGGGATGAGATTTCAAGGCTCAGGAATCCGGCTGTTGTTGCGGAGCTGAATGCCTTTGAGCAGAAGAGGCAGCAGCTGGTTGAGGAGGTCATAGGGCTTGATGGCCAGATAAAAAGTTTGGAACTCCAGCTTTCAGGCGTGGCTGGCCATGAGAAGGAGAGGATTCTTTCAATACTTAAGCAGCTTGGGAAGGAGGAGGAGGATTTTAATGCCGAGAAGGTCAGGCTTGCTTCTTCTATTGAGCAGAGCAGGAAGCTTCTTAAGGAGGCTGTTGACAGGTCTGCCCTTTTCCAGAAGAAGCACAGGGAGATGTTTGACTCAAAGTCAAGGCTTGTTGATGAGCTGCAGGGGATTGATGCCCAGGTAATAAGGAAGGAGGAGCAGATTAACACCCTTGAGGTGAGGATGAATAATTTCTCCATCAAGAATGCAGAGGCTGCTGCTGTTGTTGCTGGTCTGAGGCATGAGCTTGAGCAGTATTCTGGTGTGCAGCTTCTTGAGGAGGCAAGCGAGGACAGGCTCAAGGAGCACATATACAGGCATGAGAGATCTTTGTCAGAGATGGGGAACGTTAACCTGAAAGCCCTTGAGGTTTATGAGGAGGTGGAGAGGCAGTATAATGAACTGCTTGAGAAGAAGGAGCTGCTTGAGAAGGAAAAGACTGATGTTCTTAGGCTGATGGAGGAGATTGAAGTTAAGAAGAAGGAGCTTTTCCTTAATACATTCACTGTCATAAATGATAACTTTATGCGCATTTTCAGGGAGATATCGGCTAAGGGCGAGGCCACGCTCGTTTTGGAGGACCCTGAAAGGATTTTTGAGTCTGGCGTCAGAATAAGGGTTAACCTTACTGGTGACAAGTTCCTTGATATCCGAGGTCTTTCAGGGGGTGAGAAGTCAATGACTGCGCTCGCGCTGATTTTCGCCATCCAGGAGTACAGCCCTGCATCTTTTTACATCTTTGATGAGGTTGATGCTTCGCTTGACAAGAAGAACTCGGAGAAGCTCTCAAGCCTTATAAGGAAGTATTCTGAGAGGGCACAGTATATCGTTATCTCCCATAATGACGGCGTTCTTTCTTCTGCTTCGACTCTGTTCGGTGTGAGCATGAATGAGGACGGCATTAGCAGCCTTGTCAGCCTTAAGGCTTAGTAAATTCTGTTTTTTTTGGTGGCTGCTGGCTTTTTTTCTGCAAGGCTGTCAAGGGCGCTTTCTATTTCAGAAGCGGTTGTTTCCCATGAGAACCTGTTTATGATTGTTCTGCGTGCGTTTTCTCCAAGCATTCTTCTCAGCACAGGGTCTCCAAGCAGCAGGTCCAGCTTTTTTGAGAGCACGTAGGGGTTTCTTTTTGGGAAGAACATGCCGTTGAACCCTTCCCTTATGTATTCGCTGAGGGAGCCTACTGGCGTTGCCAGCACAGCCAGCTGGCAGCTCATGGCTTCTATTGTGGACAGGGAAGTTGTTTCTGTAAGGGATGGAAGCACGTATACGTCCATTGCCTTTAAGTAGCTGCTTATCTGGTTTGTGTGCCCAATAAGCATGACTTTTGGGTTGTCCCTGAATCTTTCTGTTACCTTGGCCATGTCCTGGCCTGCTATCAGGAGGAGCGCGTTGTGCTTTCTGTTTATCCTTCCAAATGCCCTGTATAGTGTTTCAAGGTCTTTTTCCCGCCCTATCCTTCCTGCAAACCCCACTACGAGTCTTTCTGGTGCTATCCCTACAGCTTTTTTTGCGTTAGCCTTGCTCTCTGGCGGTGCAAACAGCTTGGTGTTTGTGCCCAGCGGTATGGTTTTTTTCGGAGCCTTTATGCCTTTGATGCTCATAAGGTCTGCTATTTTTTGTGAAGGCACTATTATGAGGTCGCATTTGTTGTATAGGTATCGTGTGAGGGCGCTTGTTGACTTGTGGAGTGCCCAGTTTATGGCTGATGCTGCCCTTATGCTTTTTGGGAAGAGCTCCCACTCGATCGAGTGTATGTATGCTGCAAGCGGCTTTTTTTGCCTTTTTGCCGCTATTATTGCAAGTGCGCCTATGGGGCCTATTGTTTGTGTCCAAACTATGTCGGCTTCATTTATGTGGGTGCTTATCTCTCTGTAAGCTGGTTTCGGGACAGGGTAGTCCGCCAGCTTGAACCTGCTGAGAGGAAACCGTATTATCTCGATATCTATGTATTTGCTGAACTCCCCCTTGAAGTCTGGCGCGAGAATCTTTATTTCGTAATGGTCAGAAAGCCTTGGCACAATCTCGTCAAGGAACCTAGATATGCCGTCCCATCTCGGCAGGAACGAGTCTGTGGCTATCAGCAGCTTTTTCATGTTCTTTATCTTGCCTTGTGGAACTTCTCTGCATACAGGAATCCCGAATCCAGCCCGTTTGTTAGTGCTCTCGCGTAAACGCTCCATAGCAGGAATATCATGCTTATCCATTGGCTTCTGAAGCACTTTAGGGCCTTGACCTTCAGGCTGAATGTGCCGGTTATGTCCACATACATCTTTGGCTGGTCTCTGTCCCTGAAGTTGAGCGGGTTCCATATGTCGAATGTGTATGTGTCGCACTTGTAGTTGCCTGAGTCAAGGGCCGCGATGACTGTCCTGTAGACAGCCCTGTGCGCAGGGTGCAGGTCATCGATGGAGTGCGTGAATATCTTTTCCGGCTTGTAGGCTTTTATCAGGTGTGCGACTCTTTCCTTTACCCAGTGTGCTTTTGCCTCCTTGACTAAGTCAGGGTCTTTTATTCGGAGGAACAGGACTTCTTTCCCTCCAATTATCTTGTCAGCCTCGATGGCCTCATTCTCTCTTGTTTCTGCAGCTATCCTTCGCCTTATCCACGGGTGCGTGAGTTCGCCGTACGAGAATATAACCGTCGTTACTTCATGCCCGTTTCTTGAGTAATTGGCTATTGCTCCTCCGGGGCCGAATATCTGGTCGTCTGAGTGTGCGCAGAAAACAAGGATGGTTTTCTTTTCCATGGCTGAAGCCCTAAAGGCTTGCATGATTGCTTTTTTGCATATAAAAATCTTTGCCAAAAATAACATATATAGAAAATGGGGACGCTGGGACATTCAAAGCAGTGTCATTGGACACTGTTCTTGTTTGAACCCAGGACACCTACGGCTTCAGCGTAGTGCTCTCCTTAGCCGAATGTAAGTCTCTCAGGCTGAGCTACGTCCCCATCAGGACACGTGTGCCTTTGCATGGCTTTAAATTGTTTTCTCTTTGGGCTTTATTATCTCCATGCTTCCTGTCCTTCTCGTGGTTATCTGTTTCTCGCCCTGCCACTCGCTCACAAAGCCGTCTTTTACCTTTACGGTGTCGCCAATGCCTACGAGTTCTGTCTGCTCGTTCCACAGCGTGAGGTTTATCTTTCCTGTTTTGTCCTGTGCTATTGCGGTCAGGACTTTTCCCTGCTGGCCGAACTTGCTGAACTCCCTTATTATGCCGAGCTCTATTACCTCAAGCTCGATGTCTACGCCCTTCTGTTTTGTAACAAGGTCCTTAATTTTCATTTTCGCACCTTTTTTTGATTATCTTCAAAAGTTGGGTTAATATCCCTGCTTTTAAGCTGGGTTGATACTTTTGAAGATTAGTAAACCCCGGACTTTAGGCCGGTTTAACTTTATGCGGGGGAAGGGACTTTCATGGGCATAAGCTTCTTGTTTATGCCTTTTGAACCCTCGTACCCACTCCTTGCCGCTAGGCAAGCCTTTTTCCATGGGCTTTTCCTAAAAGGCTCTAAGGGACAGGCTTTTCCAACCAGAAGCGCTGTTTCAGCTTCCTGAAGCCTGCGCATTTGACCAGGCTCTGCCACCCCCGCATACATGTC
>JACQST010000083.1 GCA_016211185.1 Candidatus Woesearchaeota archaeon
CAACTACTACAACAAAGAACGGCCACACATGAGCTTGGGCTACAAAACCCCTAAACAGGTGTGGGACGAACTCAAATGTAAACCAGTTTCGGGATGTAAAGCACTTTCGTGATAACAGACTTGCAGCGCGCCATGGAAAGCTTTAAAAATAAGCGCTGCTTTAGTTGACTTATGTGTTTCGGTGGCTTCTGCATTTCGAAAGTAGCCAGGCAGTATAGCGGCTATTCCTCTCTTGTGTTGAGGCTTACGCTTGGAGTAATCTTTGCTGCTCACGGCTTCCAGAAGTTCTCGGGTGGCATCGATAATGTCGCTAAGTTCTTTTCAAGCGTGGGGATACCTGGCTATCTCGCTGGCTTTGTTGCCGGGGTTGAGCTGGTTGGCGGGGTTCTTCTGATATTGGGGCTTTTCACGAGGCTTGCTGCCATTCTTATTGCGGCAGTTATGGTTGTCGCCATCACGGTGGTCAAGCTGCCGGCAGGCGCTGGACTTCTGGGAGGCTATGAGCTTGAGCTTGCCCTGCTTGCTGCTGCCGTGGCTGTTTTCCTGCTCGGCCCGCAAAGAGTAAGTGTTGACAGTGACGTGATTAAGAAGGAATTTTAGCTTTGGTTTATGTGCGAAGGGCTTGCCACAAGTATTCCGCGAGTTATTGGCGTGGTGTATAACAGTTGCGCGTCTGCTCTTATCCCTGCTTCTGCAAGCTTTTTTGTGTATCCTTCCAGAACTGCAAATGACATCTGGGCTATTGCTGCCTGAATATCCTCATCCAGCGGCTTTTGCAGCGCACGATAATCGGGCAGCGGGCTGAACACCAAGCCGAGGTTGTGTTCTGCCACTTGTGAAATTACATAGTCTGCGAGTTCTTGGGTTGGCTGCACAGATATTACCACAGTTCCTTCAGGCAGGCCTTTAGCCGCAAAGTTCTGGAACGATGTTGTGTTTAGCTGAAGTGAAAGTGAATCCATCGGTTTAGCTGTTCCTGTGCTTGCTTGGTGTGTAGTGCTGCCATTAGTTTTTCCTGCGATGTAGCTCCAAAGTTGCAGCGCATGGCCTGTTGCTTCTGGATTTATATCAATCCCTTGTAGGTTCTGTACCAGTAGCCTGCTTGCCTCATCAGGTTTTCCTTCTTTCAGGAGCGCTTCATATTCAGGAGAGGAAAGGACAGCGTGATATGCAACAAGTCTTGCTGTCGCAAGAGGGACTGAATATCCGCAGCCTACCTCCACGATTGGATATTGCCTGTGGTCCTGGCCGTGAATGGCTGCGTTCAGGTCATATGCCAGCTTCCCAGAGTATGCCTGCATCAGGAAGTCAAGGTGGGCTGCATCCTGAAGCACTGCTGGGGGGTTCCCCTGTCTTGGGCGATGTTCTGCTATGAACCGGGCATTCACAAGCTTTTCAAGGCTCGCTGGAACAAGCGAATGGAATTCCTTGCGTGCAAATTCGGCAAAGCCATTTTGAATTGCCATGCAAATAGGGTTTTCACGCTGCCTTAATAATTATTTCTGCAAAGAAAATTCGTAAAGGAATATAGTTTATCTGAGTATGGCATATACGAGCCTGTCGTACTCCCTGCCTTCCTTTATGACGTCTTTTTTCATGCGGCCTTCTTTCTTGAAGCCTGTCTTTTCGAGAAGACCGTATGATCTCCTGTTCGGGTGCATAACGTATGCGTATATTCTCCTCAGCCTCAGCCTTTTGAAGCCGAAGTCAAGTATCATTCTTAGGGCTTCCTTTGCAAAGCCTTTTCCCCAGTGTTCCCTTCCAAGCCAGTAGCCGACCTCTGCCTTTTTGTGCTTCCTGTCCAGCTTGAGGGATATCATCCCTATGATTTCCCCGTCAGCCTTGCTTTCTATTCCGAAGTGGGCTGCTTCTTTCTTCAGGTGCTGCCTTTTTGCAGTCCTTATGAAGCGCTGTGCGTGTCCCAGCGTGTATGGGTGAGGTATGTTTGATGTGTATCTGGTTACGTGCCTGTGGCCAGCATGCTTTTTTATTGATGAGGCATCAGATTCCTTTACGTGGCGAAGGTTTATCATTTTCCCATTGAGTCGTGTCATGGCTCTTTCGCAGGGTTGGGCAATATAATAAGGTTTCTGTTGGTTGGGCTTTGCGCAGATATTCATTCTTTTCTTATCAGAACGTACACTTTTCTTCCTAAGAACTCCTTGGGAGCGTCGATTTTAGCACCTGTGCCATACTTATTTATTGTCTTCTCGTAGATGAAGTCTATATCGTCTGTAATGTGGAATTTCTCCTTTTGCATTTGTATTTTCCTCATACGTCCTTAATATTTATTGATATGTATATAAGCTTTGTGGCGATGCGGGCAATGCACAGAAAATCCTAAGATGTCAAGAAACGGGGATTCTGTTTACTACTCAACCATCTAGATAATTTATCCTGTTTGCGTTTGGATAGCTTCAGGATTACTTGTTTGTTCTTCCTGTATTTTCGCTGCTTCCTGCTTTGCAAGGCTTCTGAACTTGTCCTTTATCTCCTGTTCGCTGTGCACGTCAAAGTAGTCGTAGAATCTCTGTGTGAGCTTTATTATCTGTGTGCGGCTGTGTTTTTCCCTTGATATGAAGCCTGTTTTCTCAAGCTCTGCGAGGTGCTCGTATGCCTTGTTTGTCCTTATCTTTATGACGTCTGACTGCAGCACAGGGGCTTTCCATGCTATGACTGCGAGTGTCTCTATCATTGTCTTGGTGAGTTCTGTCTGGGGGACTATTTTCCTTACTATGGGCGAGTATGCTTCCTTTACAGCTATCCTCCAGAGTTCGCCTTCGTCTATTATTGAGAGGGACGCGTTTTTTTCCTGATAGGCGCTCTTCAGTTCGTTGAGTGTCTCGAGAACTTCTTCCTTTCGTGTCTTGCAGAGCTTTGCTATGTAGTCAGCGCTTATCTTTTTGCCTGACGCGAACAGGATTGCTTCAACCTTGTTCTTGAGTTCCTGCCTGTCCATTTTTTAGCCCGTATCTTTCTTGGCGTTTTTCTATGAGGCCTTCCTTTGAGTACCTTTCAAGGAAGGGCTTCAGCTGCTCGGGTATTATGCCAACTGATTGTGTGAGCTCTTCAAGTGTCTTGTCTTTCTGTTTGAGCACTGCAAAGAGGAGCCTCTTGAGGAGTGCGTCCGCGTTTCTTTCAAGTATGAGGTTGGCTGCGTTTGCGTTCTTGAGTTTTTGGTCTGCCTGGTGTAGCCTGGCGAGCAGTTCGTTGAAGAGGTCTGTGAGGTATGCTGTGTCAACTTCGGTAGCTTCGGGTTCGCTGAACTCTATGGATGATGGCATGTATTGGAAGCAGAAGCCAATGAGTGAGTCTGTGTCCTCAAGCTCTATGTCGACTTCGGTGAATGCGCTGTAGACTTCTTCGTGCTGTTCTGCTTCATGGATTTTGTGTTTTGACAGGTGTATTCCTGTTTCTTTTTTCAGTGATTCAATTACCAGCTTCATGGTGTCATCTATGTGCTTTTTGGGCTTTCCTGCTATCTCTATGATTGCCCTGGCTGCAAATGCGGCTTTGCCTTCCTTCTTTCCCTTTTTCATTCGCGGTTTTAAGCTCCGAGGGGATTATAAAAAAGTTGCGCTAAGTTTATAAAAAACGGTCTTCCCGTTGGTGTATGCCTGGTTATGATTTGTCGTTTGGGAAAGCGAGGCTTGGGGATGCTGGCGCAATAAGCGCTTTGATTGCTGAATTCAATGATTCGCCCATAGGTACAGGAGTAGACAGAGAAATCAGGGATTATTTTGTGGCGAGGAGCAGCGGTGAGGTGGTTGGATGCGTGGGCCTGCATTTTGTTTCCGGAAGCGCAGCTGAGTTGAGGAGCCTCGCGGTCAGGAATGGGTTTCGGGGCAGGGGGATAGGTTCGCGGCTTGTTGAGCTGTCGCTTTATGAGGCGAAATTGATGGGCGCTGTGAAGGTTTTGGCCTATACGGGTATCCCGGAGTTCTTCAGGAGGCTGAAGTTTGAGGTGGCAAATGTGGCTGTGCCTGATGCCTGTGCTTCAAATGGCTGTGTAGCTGTTGTTTTCAGCCTTGAAGAATTGGGTTACGTGCTCAAATACTGAGCCTTCCCTGTAGCCTTAGCGCTTCGATTGCCTTGCCCACGTCTTTCTCGTTTATGGCGAAAAGTGTGTCTGTCCAGCAGCTCATGCTTTCAACTATGTTTATGCCTCTCTCGCTGAACACAGAGCAGAGTTGGGAAAGGACTCCTGATGTGCTTTCGATGTCTTTTGGGCTTTTGACGTTTATCTCTGCGAGGTTTTTGCTTGTCTTTATCATCTCCTTTCCGAATTTTTTCCTTATGCTGTCAAGGAACTCATCGCTTGTCACTATGGTTATTGTGTTCGTTCCCTCCATTATGTGGATGGTTTCCCTTTTTTTCTTGACCTCCTTCTGTAGCTCGATGAGGTCGTTGTAGTATATGGGCTTTTCAAGAACTGCGGCCATTATCTTGGTTTTTATCTCTATCCTGCTTGCGCGGAGTATGTCAAGTATCCTTTTTTCAGAGTCCTCCTTTCTTAGCTTTACCGCAATCCTCCTGCATGCTATCAGTATTGCGTCAAAGTTTCCTCCACCGAGTTCGCTTTGGATCTCCCGTGATAGCGCGGAGTAGTTTATCAGCTTTCTTTTGAGGCAGCTCTTGATGCTCGGCCTCTCTGATATGTACTTTTCAGCCAGCTTGGCTACGTTCATGGCTTTGGGATTGAAGTTGAAGTTATTAAATGTTCTGTTTCAGACATTTTTGTTTTTTTTGTTTACTTTCGGTCAATATCTTTTTTAACAGGCGTCCGGTCCCTTGGTTCATGGTTAGCATGCAGCTCGGGAGGAATTTGGATGGAAGGGTGACTGACGTTTTTATGCACCCTCCTGGGAGTGAGTGCAAAGTTGCAAGGGAAGCAGGCTACGCTTTCATTGGGATGAGTGCAGGCGAGCTTGACGATTGGCTGGCTGAGGCAGGGGAGGGATATGCTTCGATAGCCCGGGCATTCTGTTCACAGGGAGCAAGGGTTCATGTCCTTTCTGAGCTTCTTGGCGCTCACAAGGCCGAACTGGAGGAAAAGCTTTCTGCCATCGCCATGAAGGCAGGCAGCCAGGGCAAGGTTTCGCCTCGCAACGTTTCGGAATATCTTGATTTGGTCAGGGCTGACGCTGTTTTAGCTTTTCTTGCCGGGATTCATGCAAGCCCTGATGATTATTCACGCATGAGCAATTCTGCAGCAATGCTTCTTCCAAAGCCTTATGCATACCGGGCCGCAGAGTTTTTTGCCCTGGCAGATGGAAGCGCCGTACTTACTCCTCCGCGCAGTCCATTGAAGGGTGAATACTCTTTGTGGAGCTTCGCGCTTGGGCATCTTTACTTAGATAAAGTTGTCGCGCTCCGTTATCCAGCGAGCGGTACTGATTTCGTCAGGGTTGGCAGAGCCTTGTTTATGGGGTATGGTTGCAAGACAAGTGAGGAGGCAGCCCATGAGGTTTTCTGGGAGCACAGAAGCAGGATAGGCACTGAAATAGGGGAGTTTGTTTTTGTTGACTTAGGAATGCCTGGCTGTCCAAGTTACAGCTTGTCCACTCTCATGGTTCCTGCCAACAATGGAAATGGAGGCACTGAATCCCGGGTGCTTTGCAGTGCAGGCATTTCGGGGAATCCTGCTTTTGCGTTTGACAGGTCCAGAAAGCTGGAGAAGTTCAATTCCCTGAACGACTATTTTCAGTCAAGGGGCTTTGTCGCCATAAGGTACGGGAAATGACTGGAGGTATGATGCACAGTGAAACACCTTCTGGCAATTAAGGACTTGGACAAAAGCGAGATAGTTGACCTGATTGATTTGGCTGCAAAAATAAAGGCTAACCCTGTAAAATATTCAGTTTCGTTAAAGGGAAAGAGCCTTGTGATGATATTCCAGAAAACCTCTACAAGGACCAGGCTCTCATTCGAGATAGGCATGACCCAGCTTGGGGGCCATGCTGCTTTCCTGGACTGGAAGGACAGCAATTTTGCGGTCGGGAACATCTTTGACGAGGTCAAGTGCATTGGCAGGTATTCAGACTTGGTTATGGCCAGGGTATATTCGCATTGCAATGTTGAGAGGATGGCTGAAGTTGCTGGGGTTCCAGTGATAAACGGCTTGTCAGACCTTGAGCACCCCTGTCAAATTCTTGCCGATCTTATGACGATCAAGGAGAAGAAAGGCGATTTTGATGGCTTAAAGCTCGCTTTTATTGGCGATGGCAACAACGTGTGCAATTCCCTTATAGCAGGCTGCAGCGTGCTGGGCATAAGCATTTCTGTGGCGGCGCCAAAGGGCTATGAGCCAAATAGGGGGATTGTTGAAGCTACAATGGACACAGGGCTTCTTGAGCTGACAAACGATCCGAAGGAGGCTGTAAAAGGCGCTGATATTGTTTATACCGATACGTGGGTTTCCCTGGGTCAGGAGGCTGAAGCAGAGGAAAGGCTGCGGGTGTTCAGGCCTTACCGGCTGAACAGCAGCCTCGTTCCGGATGGGGCGCTTGTTATGCACTGTCTGCCTGCGCATCGCGGCTATGAAATAACCAATGAGGTTATTGACGGGCCTTCTTCGATTGTGTTTGAGCAGTCCGAGAACAGGCTGCATATGCAGAAGGCAATAATGCTGAGGTTGCTGGGGAGGGCATAAAATGGGGCATGTGAAAAAATATCATAAAGTTGCGAGTTACGAGGCAGAGAAAGGAGAGGTTAAGAAAGCAGTGCTTCTTTACTCCGGTGGTCTTGATACTTCTGTGATGCTGAAGTGGATTCAGGACCAGTATGAAGCTGAGGTTATTGCGGTTACTGTTGACCTTGGGCAGCAGGCAGATGATCTTGTGTCTATTCGGAAGAAGGCGCTGCTGTTAGGAGCGAAAAAGGCTTTTGTTGTGGATGCAAAGGACGAGTTTGCAGAGAATTATATCGCGAGGGGAATCAAGGCGAATGCCTCTTATCAGGGCGCATATCACCTTGCAACCGCCATGGGCAGGCCGCTTTTGGCAAAAATCGCAGTTGATGTTGCTTCAAGGGAGAATGCAGACGCTATAGCTCATGGGTGCACAGGCAAGGGCAACGACCAGGTAAGGATAGAGGCGACAGCAATAACCTTGAATCCGAAAATAAGGATTCTGGCTCCTGTGAGGGAGTGGGCGATGGGCAGGGATGAGGAGATTGCATACGCTGAGAAGCACGGCATACCTGTGCCCGTGACTAAGGAAAAGCCATACAGCTATGATGACAACATGTGGGGATCGAGTGCGGAGTCTGGCGAGATTGAGGACCCGTCAAAGGTTCCGAAGATAGAAAGAATCCTGAAGGTCTGCAGGTTGCCTGAGAAGGCTCCTGATCGGCCTGAGTTTATCACGCTGGGCTTTGAGAAGGGCTTGCCGCGGGAACTGAACGGGAAAAGGATGAAGCTTGCTGACCTGATAGGTGCTGTTGCTGGCATCGGCGCTGTGCACGGTATCGGAATAAGCTATCATATTGAGGACCGCGTTGTCGGCTTGAAGAACAGGGATATATACGAGATGCCAGCAGCTTCAATAATTATTGAGGCGCACAGGGCTCTTGAGAAGTTTGTGTGCACGAGGAACGAGAATGAGTTCAAGGAGTCTGTTGACAGCAAATGGGCATACCTTTGTTATGGAGGGCTGTGGCTTGAGCCCTTGATGGATGAGCTTAACGCGTTTTGCGACGCGGTTAGTTTGAAGGTTTCGGGCTTGGTGAAGCTCAGGCTCTACAAGGGCAAGGTTGACGTGGTTTCCCTCGAATCGCCAAACGCAATCTATGACAAGGGAATGGTTACCTTTATGAAGGACTATTCCTTCAACCAGAACGCTAGCGCAGGCTTCATAGAGCTTTGGAGCTTGCAGATGAAGCTGGCTAACCAGAGGAGGGTGAAGTGAATACAGAGGATTTCTTCAGGAGTTTCCTTGGAGCAGGGATAAGCTCAAACCAAGACCCTGTGGGAAGGGTGATGAAAACAAACATGTACAGGGAGCTAAGCACTGATTTTTATAAGAAATGTGTTGGGCACAGACCTTTTTTGGCAGTTACAGACTATTATTTGCCTCCTGGCTTTTCAGGGCTTTTGCTGGAGAACACGGCTGCTTATGAGCCTAAGCGAGGTGGCCTCAATTAGCAAGCTATGGAAAAAGCAGGGTATCATGATGAACAGGGAAGTGGAGGCATTCGCGGTTGGCAATGAGCATCTGCTTGACCAAAGGCTTGTTAAGTATGACTGCATTGCAAGCATTGCTCACGCGAGGGTTCTTAGGAAGGCTGGCATCATTGGCAGCAGGGAGCTTAAGGCACTGGTTTTGTGTCTGGGCGAAATAGCGCAGCTCAATGAGAAAGGCCGCTTCATTATAAGACCCGAGCAGGAAGACTGCCATACAGCTATTGAGAATTACCTTACTGCGAGGCTCGGGAACACTGGCAAGAGGATTCATTCAGGGCGCTCAAGGAATGACCAAGTGATTGCTGCGCTGAGGCTTTATGAGAGGGAAGCTCTTGATGACATAGGGAGGGGCATTCAAAAGCTCGTCGCTGCAACAAGCCTTTTCAGCAGGAGATACAGGGATGTCCCGATTCCCGGATATACCCACTTGAGGAAAGCCATGCCTTACAGTGTCGGCAAGTGGGCAGGCGCGTTTGGAGAGTCTCTTAGGGATGACCTTAAGCTTCTGGGTTTTGTCAGTGGCCTTATCAGTCAGTGCCCGCTTGGAAGCGCTGCTGGCTACGGTGTGCCTTTTATTGGTTATGACCGGAGGCTTGCTTCGGAGAGCCTTGGCTTCTGCAAGGTGCAGGAAAACACTCTTTACGTCCAGAACAGCAGGGGGAAGTTTGAGCTTATGGTTCTTGATGCCCTTAACCAGGTGATGCTTGACCTTAACAAGCTTGCGACAGACATATGGCTCTACTCATCTGAGGAGTTCGGTTATCTTGTGCTGCCCGAGGAGTTCGCAATGGGCAGTTCGATAATGCCTCAAAAGAGGAATCCTGATGTGCTTGAGCTTGTGCGTGCAAAGGCTGCTGTCTTCAAGGGGTGCATTGACACCATCAACAATCTGCTGCTCGGCCTGCCTTCAGGCTATAACGCTGACTTCAAGCTCACCAAGGAGCCGTTGTTCAGTGGGATTGATGCTGCGCAGTCAGTGATTGACGTGATGGCTGTTGTTATGTCTGGCATCACTGTGAACAGGGATAGGTGCAGGAGCGCAATGACGCCTGAGTTGCTCGCAACAGGAAAAGTTAATGAGTTGGTTTTGGAAGGCGTGCCTTTCAGGGATGCGTACAGGAGGATTTCCGCCTCTTTGTCAAAAAAGAATCATAGAAGGCTTACTTGAACGTACCGTGATATGTCTTGACTGCTTTGTATACTGCTTCAGGGGTTGCTGAAAAGAGGGCGGCTGACAAAACAGAAAGAATTGGTGGCGCGCTTGTTTGTGCTGACCTGTTTTGCATTACCTCAATTGCAGGCCATCTCAGTTCCGCATCGATTATCCTGTAGAACTCCCTCATCAATCTGTGCTGTTCAATAACTTCACGGGGTGTCCAGTTCATTCTGCGCACAAACCTTTTCCCATACAGCATTTCCAGTTCCCTGATTGGTGACATGCTCAGGTCAGGAGGGAGAAGCACTCGCGTTCTGGTGCCTGACTCGCTTGCAGTCTGCACGCCTATCTGGATTCTGTCGTCGCAGTACAGGTTGCGGGTGGCAAGGTAGGCTGCTGTATAAGTTCTGATGAGGTCATCAGCCTCGTTTGCATGCCCTGGCAATTCCAACGAGTAATCGGGTGGGATTGCTGAAGCTCCTGAACCAGATAGGATTGTTCTTTGTTCGGTTGCGCGGCAGATGGTTGTGTCAAGTATATCAGAAAGGTTTAGCACGTATACCCCGAGTCTGTGCCCGTTCCCCTGCACTGGTCCTGATATCATTATGGTTGTTTCTCTGATGTCGTTTTCAGAAGCTGCAATCCCTTCTCTCATGTAGCCCCTCATGCTCTCTGCAACCTGGCTGGCGAGGTCGCCTGCTGTTTGCACGTTCTGGACAGAAATCTTTATACTGACAACTGCAAAGGCTTTATGTATAAGTGAGAGTATTCCTGATGCCGTTACAAGGTGCTTGCCTGCAGGAACTATCTTCTGCCCATGCGATTTTGAATGATTTGCTAATGTCAGCTGGCTATCAGCGCAGAAAATCAGGTATTCCAGCCCTTGTGCAGGGAACATGTGTGTTGCCGCTATGATCGTCATTTTTGAGGGGGTGTTTGGTGAAATTTATAAAGTTGAGCGTAAGAACACCTGTTTTTTAATGGGTTTCAAAGATAGGGACATAATATCCATAAGGGATTTCAGCAAGGCAGAGCTTCTTAAGATACTTGATGTTGCTTCTGACATGGAGGCGTACAGGCAGGAATATGGTGAATCGCTGAAGGGTAAAATCCTTGCCTCGCTCTTTTTTGAGCCTTCGACAAGGACAAGGCTCAGCTTTGAGGCTGCCATGCATCGTCTCGGCGGCTCGGTTATTGGTTTCTCTGAGCCTGAAAACACGTCCATTTCGAAGGGCGAGACCACAAATGACACAATCAGGATTGTGGATGGCTACTGCGATGTTCTCGTGATGAGGCATCCTGAGGCAGGCTCTGTCAGGAAGGCAGCTGACGCTGCCTCGCGCCCTGTCATTAATGCAGGTGACGGAACTAATGAGCACCCGACACAGACTTTTGTTGACCTTTTCACCATAATGAAGGCCCGCGGCAGCCTTGACAGCCTTAGCATAGGGTTCATAGGCGACCTTAAGTTCGGCAGGACAGTGCACAGCCTTGCGCACGCGTTGTCTCTTTTCAGGGCCAGGATGTTTTTTATCTCCCCTGATTCATTGAGGATGCCTGAGGGGCTTATCCATGACCTTGAGGAATCAGGCATTGACTACGTTGAGGATGGCGAGCTTTCGAATGTCAGCAGGGAGTTGGACATACTGTATGTGACGAGGATTCAGAAGGAGCGTTTTCTTGACCAGCGTGACTACGCTGCTGTGAAGGGCATATACAGGCTTGATAAGTCATTCCTCAGCCAGGCAAGGCCTGAACTCAAGATTCTGCATCCGCTCCCAAGGGTTGATGAGATAAATCCTCACCTTGACTCGGAGCCGCAGAGCATCTATTTCGAGCAGGCCCATAACGGCATTCCAGTGAGGATGGCTCTGCTTAACATGATTCTGGGGTAACAATTAACTTTTTATATGGGCGAGGTGTTTCTCTTTTTTTTGATGTCTGCTTATCTTGAGCTTGAGGACTGCACTAAGGTTGAGGGTGTTTCTTTCGGTGCAGAAAAATCCATTTCTGGAGAAGTCGTATTCAACACAGGCATGGTGGGCTATCCTGAGAGC
>JACQST010000084.1 GCA_016211185.1 Candidatus Woesearchaeota archaeon
AAAAGTATTCCCGAATGAGTTTTAGCTACTTTTGAGTTTGTAGAAAAAAGCAAATGGAAGCAGTTGCCTAGGACTGCTTCCCGAATATACGCTAGCAAAATGAGCTTACTGCAACGGTTTGTTAAAAAACTTTTTCATTAGGGGTTGGGAGGAAGCAAGGTAGTTGGTGCTCTGCTTGGCTGCCCTTGTTCTGCCTGCTTCTTGTGGAGGCAGGCTCTATGCTTACTTATGTTGAGACTGTTGACGGGAGTAAAGCTGATTCTCTGCACAGGCATGTTAAGCAGCTTTACGATGAGGATATCAGGAAAGCCTTTGAGCTTGTCGTTCAAGACATGCTCAAAAAGTTCAAAATCCGACGGTGCGTTATTGCTATCGACACGACCAAAGAGCTTTACTGGGGCAAAAATGGCAGTCTGAATGTTAGGGGAATTAAGCATGAGCGCGGAGCTGACGAGGCTTTCGAGTGGCTTGTCGTAAGTATGGTTAAGCCTGTTCCCATGACACTGATGGCCTTGCCTTACAGGCAAGGTGCTGACCTTGCCACTTTGACTATTGACCTGCTCAAGTATGTTAAGAGTTTGAGGATTCACGTTGATGTCGCTCTGTTTGACAGGGCTTTTTACATTGCTCACTTGATTGACTTTCTCGAGGCTGAACGAATGAAGTACCTCATTCTCGTTCCTGAGAATGAGCGCATGAAATTCTACGCTGAACAAACAGAAACCATTCGCGCATTCGGGCACAAGATGGCATACCAGAAGGATAAGTCAACATGGAAGCCGAGCACGAAAATCGTCGTCATTAAGGATGTTCAGAAAGGCAATAACAAGTTTGACATGTTTTTCGCCACGAGCTTGGCAGCAAGCAAGGGCTTGCTGCGCATTTACCCTCAAAGGTGGCAGATTGAGACCAACTTCAGGGTGATGGACGAAGCTAAGATTAAGAGCAAGAGCAATGAGCACATCATACGCTACTTTTACTTCATGGCGCAGCTTCTGCTGCACCTCGCTTGGAACGCGACCAAGCGAATTGTTGGTTACGTGCAGTTCAAAAGATATCTGCTGGGCTTGATTAAACTGTTTTCTCAAGAGCAGGGCATCACGTGACACGAAGGGGTTAAACTGGGCAGGTTCAGGCTGGAGTTGCTTACGGTTACGACTGCCAACATTGGCGCAAGGCAGCCGGGGGACGCCCCCTACGGGGTGGCTGTAGCCACTTTGCAGCGTTGCAAAGTGGCGTCTTGCCGCCTTCGTTGTTGGCAGCAGGTAAAAGAATCATTCACAATGCGGAGATACTGACAGATTCAAAAGGCTTAAATATTAGTCTGCCGTTTAATCTGATATTGACGATGGGCATCGCAAGGCAGATACCGTTTCTGCCTTTTTTCTTTCTTCAATGAAAACATTTATAACCGCAATTTTGGAAGTTCACTTTTTGAAATGGGCGGTTCCGAAACAGTTATTATTTCTCTTGGAGGCTCTGTCATGGCTCCAAGCCAGATTGATGTGGAGTTTCTGAAGGGATTTAGGGAGCTTATCCTTAAGTCTGTAAATGGCGGCTTCAAATTTGCAATAATCTGCGGTGGCGGCAAGACAGCCCGCGAGTATCAGAACGCGGCGCGGCAGGTTGTGAAGGCTGTTGATGAAGACCTGGACTGGCTGGGCATCCACGCAACGAGGCTTAATGCTCATCTCATGAGGACAATTTTTCGCGAACTGGCTTTTCCAAAGGTTGTGAAAAATCCCAATGCTAAGATCAGGCTGAGCGCTTCGGAAAAGGTTGTGATCGCCGCAGGGTGGAAGCCCGGGCGCTCAACAGATTACATTGCCGTTCTTCTTGCAAAAAATCTTGGCGCTGAAACTGTAATAAACATTACAAACACGGATTATGTTTATGACAAGGACCCTTCAAAGTTTGCTGATGCAAAGCCTGTTCATGAGACTTCCTGGAAGAATTTCAGGGAATTGATTGGCGTTCGCAGGTGGAGCCCCGGCCTGAATACTCCTTTTGACCCCGTGGCTGCCAGGGTCGCTGAGCGCATGAAGCTTAGGGTGGCAGTGATGGGGAAGGACCTTAAGAACCTTGGTGACTTTCTGGCCGGAAGCCCATTCAGGGGAACTGAGATAACCTAGGCTGCATTCTCCAAAAGATAATTTCTGAAGGCAATTGCCGCTCTTGCCACTGCATCTGCGCCATAACCGCCATTGATGACCCTTACAGGCATTCCTCCCACGTTTCTTGCAGATGCAAAGTGTGGCATTCGGCCTCCAGGATGTATCAGGAACCCGTCACAGTGAGGTAGGTTTCCTCTTTTTCTGAAGCTTATGAAAACAGGCTCTATTCCTGTGTCAGAAAGGCGTTCAGCCACGCTTTCCACCCAGGCCCTTGAATTCTCGATATCTGCTATGATTCCAATCCTATAAACTATGCCGAAATTTTGGTCAGTTTCATCCTCTTCCTCCAGTGCGATTTTGATTAATTTATTGGAAAGTCCTCCGCTGGTGCGAACCACCTTTCTGTAAACGGAAAGGTGGGGCGTCTCTGTCCTGGCGGCCTCTTCAAGCTCTGCCATGAAATGCTCGTCAGTGACCCTTGGGAGCGCTGCCTGGAAAATGCCATCGTCCCCAAGAATGTGCATTTGCAGTTCGGGGCTCAGGTTGTTTACCGCAACCAGGATTTTGAAAAGCCCGTCCTCCCTTACGCCTTTATGGCGTGCATAGTTGTCAATCTGCTTGACCCGGTGCTTCAAGTGTGTCGGAAGATTGTGATATGTGGCCGTGATCGCGTGAAGCAGGCCGGGATTGTGCGTGTAAGCAATTTCAGCCCAATCATGTCTTGAAGACTTTTCCTGCAGCAGACTGGCCGGCTCAAGCGCGAGAATGCCCTCCAGTGTTACTTCCATGCCCGTGAGGGAATCTGAATCAATGACCGATAACGCCCTTGCGAGTTTTTTGAGTCCATCTGGTCCGAGTTTCGGCTCCAGTTCAAGGGCCGCCTGCCTCTTGGCCTTATCATTCAACGCAGCCTGCAATAGAGCAAGTCTTTGGCCTGAAGCCTTCTTTCTTGTGACGCCGATTATGTATGCGGGCTCATAAATTGCAAGGAGCTCTGGATAGTTGACAAGCCACGCAGCGGCCTCCTTGCTATTTTTCGCGCTCTCCATCACAACGGCTTGCATTTGCCTGGCCTGCCCATCCATTGTGATTTCAACATTTGAAAAATAGTTCATGAAGGAGACGTATGATGCGGCACTCACGCCGTGTGGCTTCAGGGCGTCGTACAGCTTTAAAATATCGTGGTTCTTGTCTATTTCGCGAAACGCGGCTTTTCTTTGGCCTACGGGAATTGCTCTCAGAAGCTCGCCTGCACTTGCGGGATTTATTTCTTTCTTTTTCATCCTGAGTGCAAAATCCACTATAAGGCTGGGAGTATAGATAAAGTCCTGCAAATAGAGGTACCTCAGCCCTTTTGGATAGCGTGTACGGCTCTCTTCCTTGTCCAGAGCGTCGAGGATTCCTTCCAGGCCTAATCGGCCGACTTCAATGTAGCTTTTGGCAAAATCAAGATCTCCTGAAAGGCGGAGAATCCTGAAGAAAAGGCCTTCCCTCATTTCGGCAAGAATGCGCAGCTTTGGGGCCTTCTCCATGAGACTTCCATGCCTTTCCTCATGCTTTTCAGGGAGCACGCATCGCGTCATTCTGGTGAAATACAGGTAGGCTGCGTGGGCGCTGCCATCGGTTGCCACTCTTTCAACTTCTTCAAGTGTTCTCTCCAGGGATGTACTGCAAAATTTCCTGGATTCAAAAGTGGGCAAGTCTCTCTCGATAGATGACCTGCTCTGTGAAATGTTTGCAAGAAGGTTTTTTGCCCAATTATCAGGAGCCGTGAATGTTGCATTTCCGGACCTGAATTTCCTTGATGCTATTCTGCCGAATTCTCTGTTGAGATCCTCAATGCGCGGCAGGGGCTCTGTTGCCAGCTTGCCTGTGAAGGGGTTTTCAAGAATTGACTGAGTGTGAATAGTGAGTTCCCTTACTGACTTTCGCGCCGAAGCAATGGCAGCAATGTAGGATTCATTGCCCTGGAATTTGAAAAGCTGCATTATTTGCCTTGGGATGCTGCTGAATTCATTTGAGTTCTCTGCTGTTCCTGCTTGCAGGGCCACTACATCCCATTCTCTTACCCCAAAGATGCTTGCCGTTACCGCAATGCTTAGATCATGTATTGTCCTCTGATTGTACACAAACCTTGCTGAAAGGCTGGACGCATTTGGCTCTATGGCAGATAAGTTTCTGTCTCTTGTCAGGCGCCTTAAAAAGCCAAGCTGTTTTCTTCTTTGCGCTCGGTTGGGCATTTGACCCACAGGTTTTGGAACTCATTAATAACATTTACCTATGTATCGTTATGCGTCTCTGACCTGACCCAGTTCTTGTACTCTTCATCGCCTTCCACCCATGGAAGGGCAATAATGCAGGGTATTTCGTAGCTGTGAAGCTGCCGGGCTTCTTCTTTTATCCTTTCAAAATTTTGCTGTTGCGTCTTGCAAATCATCACTGCTTCAGTTTCTTCAGTGATTTTTCCTCTCCACCTGAAAAGGCTTTTGACAGGGAAAATATTCGCGCACGCTATTAGCCGTCTTTCAAGCAGGTGCAGCCCTATCAGCCTCGCCTCTTTTTCATCGCGGCAGGCTATGTAGACGCTTATCATTTGGTTTTCCACAGATTTCCTCCTTTTATTGCTTTCGCACAATCTTTTTAAAAAAGGGCCGTTTCTGTCAGGATATGAAATGCGATATTTGCGGCAAGTCAGTTTCAAGGACTTTTCTGGACAAGATTAAGGGCACTTATATAAGGGACGCCAGGGGAAGGCACACTGTCTGTTTTGAGTGCCAGTCAAAGCTTAAGGACAGGGAGTCCATTGTCCAGCAGCTCAAGTGAAATGTTTTTATAGCCTTTTTAAGTTCTAGTTGTTCTGGAGTGCCCCTGTGGCTTAGCGGCTAAAGCGATTGCTTCGTAAGCAATAGATCGCGAGTTCAACTCTCGCCAGGGGCTTTTTCATAGAATGGAGGACATACTCCATCTCTTTGCCACTTTTCCACCTTATCCAAAATTTTTTGGTTTGAAAACGAGCATTTGCAAGTGCAACTCCCGCCGGAGGCTTTAGGAACATTTTTATTCTCAGGCCGCAATATCCAGCAAAAAAGAGCCTTGGGCTCTCAAGTGAGGTGTTTTTGCATGTGTGGTCATGGTACGTGTTTGAAGTGTGGCGCTGTTATGAAGGTTGTAATTGGCGGCCTGGTGCTTTTTAATATAGGTGTTTGGCCAATGTGGGGCGTAAAGGCCACGGGTACAATGACCGGTTTGACAGGCTGGCTGGGTTTTTTCGCTGTTTTATTAATAGTGAAGGGTATCTTGAAATTCCTTGTTCCCTATTGCCCTCACTGTAAGGCGGATTCGCCAAAGCACAAGCCCGCTTAAGCTCTTTTACTACCCTGCAAGGACAAGAATCGAAAGGTTTTTATAGTAGTGCCTTCATTAGACTTTCATGGGGGTAGGCATGAAACAGGTTTTAAAAACACAGGTCAGGAGGCCGCTTGCGGTGGCCTTGAAGAAAAGCGGCCATTTGAGGACAGTTGCCGAAGTGGTTGGGGAGCAGGCTGTCCCCATTGTCCAATACCTGAAAGGAAAGAAGAACATTTCTGAATTCAAGATAGCTGAAAGCATACGGGCAGAGGTTAATGCTGTCAGGAAGATGCTTTATGCCATGCAGACAAGCAATCTTGTTTCTTACTACAGGAAAAAGGACAGGCAGAAAGGTTGGTATATCAGTTATTGGACCTTGAAGCCTGAGTCTTTTGGTATTCTTGCTACGGCCACCAAGCAGCAGAAACTGCAGCAGCTAAGGGAGCGCCTCCATAAGGAGGAAGTCAACCAGGGCCTTTTCTACATCTGCCCTACCTTATGCGTGAGGCTTGAATTTGACAAGGCAGCCGATATAAGCTTCAAGTGCCCTGAATGCGGCAATACGTTGCAGCATCAGGACAACTCCAAGACGATTGAGCAGCTCCGTCAGAGGATTGACGAAATTGAAAAATGAACCCGCTTGTCATTGAGATGCTTATTCCCGACGGCTATAAGACGCTTTTTAATGTTTTCACGGATTTGTGTTCTGGCAGGGAGCCGTCAAATACCAGCTTTCTTGAGCTTGGCAGCGGTGGCAGGAGTTTTGTGATTTTTCTGCGCGCTCTTGGTTACCAAAGCGAGGGCGTGGAAGGGCAGAAAGACTTAGCCGTTGGTCCCCATATTTTTCATGGCGACATCTCTGAACTTGAAAGGATTTTTTGGGACAGAAAATTTGATTTTATGGGCGCCAACGGGGTGTTTTGCTATGAGGCGCAGTGGGAATTCTTTTACAGGGTGGTTGACTCCGAACTCGCCCCTGAAAGGTATTTTTATGACAATAACTTCAAGGAAGTCATGAACAAGACGTTTGATATCCGGATTGAACAGATGCTCAAGGCAGCATCATCCCGTCTTAAGTTGGGAGGAAGCTTGATTGTAACAGAGCCGTGGAGCATAGATTTCTGCGTCGAGGTTGCTAAAAAAGCAGGATTTGGGATTTCGGTTTATGAGCAACAGCTTGCCGTACTGCAGAAGACTATTGGGCGATAACCAATTCACTTTTTTCCAGATGCAGCTTTTCGGCATGCTTCAGCGTATTCTGGAACCACAGCTGCGCAATTATTCCGGCAATAATATTCGCCGCTATAACTCCGGTCCAGACGCCTTTTATTCCCATGTTGAGAGTGAATCCGAGAATGTAGGCGGCGGGTATCATTAGTCCGAAGTTTAATCCTGTGACACCAAGGACTGCAAATGCCTTTCCCAGTCCCTGAAATGAGTTTGCCGCGATTATTCTTAGTCCTATAAATCCGTATGTAACTGCAACCATTCCGAAGTAGCCTGTGCTGGCCTGCATTACCTTTTCGTCATTTGTAAAAACAGGGAGCCATGATGTGGCACTCAAAAGCAAGAGCAGTCCGACAGCTTCCATGAATCCGAAGACAGCGAGTGTGGATAAAAGCGAGGTTTGTTTTGCCCTGCCAAATTTTTTTGCTCCTATGTTCTGCCCGATTATCGTCAGTGTGGCCATTCCGATGGCAAGCGCGGGAAGTATTGCTATTGCTTCAACTCGCATTGCTATGCCAAACCCTGCAAGAGTCTGGCTGCCGAATTTGGCAACAAGCTTGTTGATGAAAAACAGTCCTATGGATATTGCCAGGTATGATGCTGTTGTTGGCAGGCTTACGGTAAGAATGCCTTTGGCTATTTGCCATGAAAAAATGAATTTTTTGAATGCAAGCTTTACCAGAGCCTTGCCTGAGAAAAGGTGAGCATACGCATAAACTGCGCCGGCTGCCTGTGAGAACACTGTTGCCATTGCAGCCCCCTTTACGCCCATTGCCGGCAGGATTCCGGGCCCGAAGATCAGAAGCGGGTCAAGTATGATATTTGCCAGATTTGCTATTATGAGTGCTTTCATCGGGGTTTTTGTGTCGCCCTCTCCCTGAAGAATCGCGTTTGCAACATTTCCAATGAAAAATGCAGAGCTTCCAAGGTAGATTATCCCAAGGTAGTCTGACATCAGTTTATTCACTTCAGCTGTCACTCCCATAAGCCCGATTAGCGGCCTGATTGCCGCAAGTCCGATTGCAAAAGCCGCTAATGCAATAGTTGCCGCTACAATCAACCCGTTTTCAGCGATTACATTAACCTTCGCATGCTCTTTTGCTCCTATGCTTCTTGCAGTGAGCGATGTTATGCCTATTCCAAGCCCTGCCATCAGGCTGATTATTATGAAAAAAAGGGGGAACGACGCAGACACTGCCGCGATTGCGTCAGGTCCTAATTTCCCGACAAAGAACGTGTCAACCAGTGTGAACAGGTTGTGCATGAACATTGCCGCAAGCATTGGTGCTGCCAGAAAAATGATATGTTTTCTTATGCTTCCGGTTGTCAGGTCTCGCGCCATTTGTCAAGAGGAAAGGAGGGGGAATTTAAACCTTACTCATAGCGCAGCGCCGCTATCGGGTTCAGCCCGGCCGCCTGCCTTGCCGGGGTTATTCCTGATATGCATCCAAGCAGGAACGAGAATGCGAGTGCTCCTCCTATCAGGAACGGGCTTGTTGACGCCGCCAGAAGTTCTGAGCCCAGGAATTTGGCGGCGGCATACTCTATTGATTTTCCTATTCCAAGGCCGAATGCAATTCCGATTAGGCCTCCTACAAGCCCGTACAATCCTGATTCTATCAGAAACAGCATGAGGATGTCCATGTTTCTGGCCCCCACCGCCTTCATTATGCCGATTTCCCTTGTTCTTTCAAGGACAGCCGTGTACATTGTGTTCATTAC
>JACQST010000076.1 GCA_016211185.1 Candidatus Woesearchaeota archaeon
GAGATATTCACGAGTATATCTTAATTTTTTCAAAAGAATCTTATCAAAGAGCAAATCATGATGACCAGCCTGTAACTATGACTCGAGATGAATTTTTAGAGTTAACAAAAAGTGTTTGGACATTCGGAGCGGAATCTGCCAGAAGAATTGGACATCCAGCACCTTTCCCTGTTGAACTTCCACTTAGATGCATTAAACTATACACTTTTGAGAAAGATATAATCCTTGATCCATTTATGGGAAGCGGAACTGCAGCAGTAGCAGCTTTAATGCAAAACAGGCGTTATATCGGATATGATATTGATGAGGAATACATCAAAACTGCAGAGAAAAGAATAAATTCACTTCTTGAACAGAAAAAACAAACAAAGATATCGGAACTTGCTGCTAAGTAGTTTTGGATTTTATTTGAGTATTATCTGTAACTTCTCCAATACAACATTCTCGGATTGTTCAGATGTTAAAGAAAAGCGGATTTCCGTGCCAGATATTCTGGGCAATATTTAGATTTTCAGAAACTTAATATCTGGTTAGTAACGATTTGGGAAAAAGCGTTATTAGACGATAACGCAAAATTTGGCTTAAAATCAGCTTTCACGACGTGGTAATCACATTGCATAGATTATAAATGTTATGTTTGAATCGGGTGTGGGACATTAAAGTGTTAGCCCAGCCAAGAGAGGTTGTGCCATAAGGACGTGAGCATATTGGCCGTGTTTATTCTGTCAGGTCTTTTCTGTCCCACACCCCAGCTCATAGATAAATTTATTAATTGGGCGCTTTTCTGCTGGCTGGGGCTATCGATGATTGCAGGAACTAAGAAGGCGCTGACTGACATTTATGGCGTGCATTACAGGAAGCTGCTTGTTATACCTCTTGTTCTTATTGTTGCCTCTGTTGCAATCATCGCTGTGAATTATGCTGTGACTGGCGAGCTTTTCAAGAGGGATGTTTCGCTTAAGGGTGGCATAACGATAAGCGTGTTCACTGACAGGTCTGTTGATGCGGAGAGGCTGGGCTCTGAGCTTTCTTCTGCTCTTGGCAGGGATGTTGCCGTAAGGGTTTTGAGCCAGGCTGGCAGGCAGACCGGCTTTATTGTTGAGTCTGAGGGCTCAGGCAGTGATGTTCAGCTTGTCATAGGGGAGCTTGGCTCGCGGCTTGGGGGGTTGTCGCCTGACCAGTATACTGTGCAGGTTATCGGCTCCAGCCTGAGCGAGAGTTTTATGAGGGAGGCTGTGACTGCGCTTGTTGCTGCTTTTGTCCTTATGGGGATTACTGTGCTGCTTTACTTCAGGGTGTTGGTTCCCTCGCTTTTTGTGATTTCTGCTGCTGTGAGTGATATCCTCTGCACTTTTGCTGTTATGGTGCTTATCGATGAGCGCCTTTCGATTGCCGGGCTTGCTGCTTTCCTGATGCTTATTGGTTATTCTGTTGACACTGACATTCTTTTGACTTCAAGGGTTATAAGGGGGAAGGAGGGCTCTGTGCTGCATCGGACTTTGGGCGCGATGAAGACTGGTGTTTTCATGACGCTTACTGCTCTTGCTGCGACTTCTATGGGGCTTGTTTTTTCTGAGTCAGATACTATAAGGCAGATTATGCTTGTTCTTACTGTGGGGCTTGTTTTTGATATGGTTCACACGTGGATCACCAATGCTGGCGTGCTTAGGTGGTATCTTGAGTCAAGGGGGTCTTGAGGTTTTTTATGGGAAAGGCAAGGCGGATTGGGCGCAACTTTAGGGTTTGGATAGTTGTTGCTGCGCTTGTCATTGCTCTTTATTATATTTCTCCCAATCCGTTCAGGAGCGGCGCTACTATAAGGAGCGTTGAGCAGGGTAGTGCTGCTGCGCTTGCCGGGGTTGTGAGCCCGAGCCCGAATGAGGCTCCTGCCGGCAAGGAGGCTGTTGTTTCTTTTAATAATGTGGCTGTCAGGTCTGCTTCGGATTATTATGAGGCTGTTAAGGGGATTCCTCCGAATCGGACTGTTGTTGTTAAGACCACGAGGGCTATTTACAGGGTTAATTCGCAGCCGCTTGTGAACGTTACTGTGCTTCCTGAGCTGGTTTTGAGGAATGTCACTGTTGTTGTTGAGGAGAATGTGTCAGTTAACGGGACTTTTGTTTTGGTGAACAAGACTGTTGTGCGCACGATGAGGACTAACAGGACTGTTGAGTTTGTGGTTGGGTCGAGGGATATAGGAATCAAGGTTTATGATGCGCCGAAGACTAACATAAGGAAGGGGCTTGACCTTCAGGGCGGCACGAGGGTTCTTTTGCGGCCTGTGACCGAGATTCCTTCTGAGGACCTTGCGATTCTGATTGAGAACATGAAGCAGAGGCTTAACGTTTTCGGGCTTACTGATGTTGTTGTCCGAGAGTCAGTTGACCTTTCAGGTAACAAGTATATTCTTGTTGAGATAGCTGGCGTGAATGAGGAGGAGGTTAAGGAGCTTTTGGCGAGGCAGGGCAAGTTTGAGGCCAAGGTTTCTAACGTGACTGTTTTCAGGGGCGGGAGCGACATAACCTATGTCTGCAGGAGCACTAATTGCGCGGGCATTGACCCGAACAGGGGTTGCAGCCAGGAGGACGGGGTGTGGTATTGTGGTTTCAGGTTTTCGATTACCTTAAGCCAGTTGGCTGCTGAGAGGCAGGCTGCTGCCACAAAGAATCTTCAGGTTACTTCTGATGCGTCTGGAAGGTATCTTGCTGATTCGCTTGAGCTTTACCTTGATGACCAGCTTGTTGATTCCTTGAGGATAGGCGCTGAGCTGAAGGGTAAGCCTGTGACTGATGTCAGCATTTCAGGGACTGGTTCTGGCGCAACACAGCAGGACGCGGTTACGGACGCTCTTGGCAATATGAGGCGGCTTCAGACCATTCTTATTACTGGCTCGCTTCCTGTGAAGCTCGAAATCATCAAGACAGACACTGTTTCTCCTGTGGTTGGGCAGAAGTTCGTTAACAACGCGTTGTTCCTGGCATTGATGTCTGCGCTTGCTGTCGGAATAGTGTTGTTCATCCAGTACAGGAGCGTTCTGATTGCTGTGCCTATTCTTGTGGTGAGTCTCCTTGAGATTCTGATAATGTTGGGGGCTGCTGCCTTGATTGGCTGGAACATTGACCTTGCCGCTGTTGCCGGAATAATAGCTGCGGTTGGGACTGGTGTTAATGACCAGATAATCATTACTGACGAGGCTTTGAGGGGCCAAGCTGGATTTAGGGCTCAGGGTTGGCGTGACAATATCAGGAGGGCGTTCAGCATTATCTTTGGTGCGTACCTTACTGTGCTAGTTGCCATGATTCCCCTGATTTTTGCAGGTGCCGGGCTGCTTAGGGGGTTTGCGCTTACCACTATAATAGGGATTTCCGTGGGTGTTTTCATCACCCGGCCTGCGTATGCCAATGTTCTTGAAATTCTGTTGAAGAAGGATTAGGAAGCTTTTTGCAATAACTTTATTAAATCTGCCGTGAGTCTTTGCACATGAACATCACGATTTCTGGCTCTCCTGGGAGCGGAAAGAGCACTGTTGCTGATATTGTTGCTTCTAAGCTGGGTTTTAGGCGTGAATCCATAGGTGACTTGATGCGCTCTTTGGCTTCCATGAAGGGTGTGAGTCTCCTTGAAATCAGCAGGCTTGCTGAAAGCGACCGGAGTATTGACCTTGAGCTTGATTCCATGCAGCGGGAGCTTGGCAGGAAGGATAGTTTGGTGGTGGATTCTCGTTTGGGATTTCATTTCATTCCCGGCTCGTTCAAGGTTTTCCTTGATGTTTCGCCTGATGAGGCCGGTAGGAGGATTTTTGAGGCGAAGAGAAGAGTTGAGAGGGAGAACAGCACATTGAAGGACACTGTATTGAACACTGCCAGGAGGAAGGAATCAGAGCTCAGGAGGTATGCTGAGTTTTACGGCTTGAACCCTTTTGATATGTCTAATTAT
Organism: Candidatus Woesearchaeota archaeon; assembly: GCA_016211185.1. Lineage (GTDB taxonomy): Archaea > Nanobdellota > Nanobdellia > Woesearchaeales > UBA10216 > JACQST01. Next base: position 3,937 of record JACQST010000076.1, read on the forward strand.
GATTTGGTGATAGATACTACTTCTTTAAGCCCTGAAGAAGTTGCTGCTGCAATAGTCTCTGCTTTCAGGAGAAGGCAGGGTGGGAAGAATTAGAGATGGTTTGCTCTGAGTATCCTTTCGAGCAGGCCTTCTTTTGCGGTTATGACTGAGCGTAGCTGCCTCATGTTTCTGGTGTGGTCTGGTAGGCGCCCTATGTCTACGACGTATTGGATTGCAGCATAAAACGAGTCATCTCCGAGGAGTTTGACAAAGAATGCTGTTCCGTCTGGAAGAATAACGCGTGTAAGTCCTTGCGGTTCCTGTCCGGTTTCAATATGTTCTTGAATGGCTTGTCTACGCGTCTGTCCTGTGACAGGGTCGATACCAGGGACTTGCTCTATCGGGTAGAAGCTTAGGTGAAGCTTTGTTTTTATGTCTCGATGCTTGAGCCCTGCTCCGTATCCTATTGTAACAGGCTCTCTATTAGGTTCCGGGTTATGTGCTCTAAGCTCTTCACTTGCCAGAATCTGGTATCCGTGCTGCCCTGTGAGGCGTTGCACGCAGTAGTCTGCCAGTTCACCTATTCGGTCGATGGAGTTGTACACAGTTTGTGGTAAGCTTTTCGTCTTTAAAAGCCTTTCTATTATTGTTACTTATTAGTGATTAATAAAGCATCTTTTTGGTTGTTGTCTTGTATGCTTGAAGTGCGGTGGGAAAATTCAATATCTTTTTAAATGTGCGCCTGTTGCCGTGTTTCAGGTGATGTTTTTTGTCTGGGGAGATTAAGCAGGGCGACTTCGTGGCTATTGATTACACGGGCAGGATTAAGGAGACAGGAATGGTTTTCGATACAACCGTGGCTGAAGTTGCCCGCTCAAGTGGGATGGATGAGGGCCAGTATGGTGAGGTTGTTGTTTGCATAGGCGAGGGCCAGATGCTCAAGGGCATTGAGAAGGAACTTGTTGGCAAGACTGTTGGGAAGTATCATTTTGATTTGAGTCCTGAGGATGGTTTTGGGAAAAAGAACCCGAAGCTTCTTCAGCTTCTTTCAGGCGCAAGGTTCAGGGAGCAGCAGATAGTTCCTGCTCCAGGAATGCAGGTGAACATCGATGGGATGTACGGCATTGTCAAGGCTGTTTCTGGGGGCAGGGTGATTGTTGATTTCAATCATCCTTTGGCTGGCAAGGAGCTTCAGTACGATGTTGAGGCCAAGAGGGTTATTTTGGATTCTAAGGAGAAGCTGGATTACCTGCTCAGGTTTTTCTTCAAGGACTTCAGCGCGTCTGTTAGCGATGGTGTTGCGTCTGTTGAGCTTAAGGGAGGCATTCCCGAGCAGCTGAAAGAAAAGATTGCTCAGGACATCAAGAGGCTGCTGCCTGAAATAAAGGACGTAGAAATAAAGCCTGCACAGTGATTCTTCAGTAATGCAATAGGCCATGTTTCCAAGTTGCAAGACAAAATTTATATAGGAGCTGGATTATTTCCCGAGTAGTTTTTATCTTGCTTGTTTGAGGGTTTTTGTTGAGGTGCTTAGATGGCAGAGCGCGGGAAGGATTTTATCGGCACAGGGATTAAGGAGCATCGGGGAAGCAACATTGCTGACAATGAGCTTGAGGAGTTCCTGAACATTCATCGTGCAAGCATCAAGGTGTTTGGGGCTGGTGGCGGTGGCAACAACACTGTAACAAGGATTAGCGAGATTGGCGTGACAGGCGCTGAGACGATTGCTGTCAATACTGATGCGCAGGACCTTCTTTACTCCACTGCCGACAGGAAGATTCTTCTTGGGAAGCAGCTCACAAAGGGTTTGGGAGCTGGTGCTGACCCGAGGGTTGGCGCTGAGGCTGCAAAGGAGGCTGAGCCTGAGATAAAGTCTGCTTTGGAGGGGGCTGACATGGTATTCATTACGTGCGGCCTTGGAGGCGGCACAGGTACAGGTAGTGCCCCTGTGATTGCTGAAATAGCAAAAAAGACAGGCTCTCTTGTTGTTGGTGTTGTTACTTTGCCTTTCTCTATGGAGGGGAACAGGAGGTATGAGAACGCTATCATCGGTCTTGAGAAGATGGAGTCGATTGTTGACACGCTCATAGTTATTCCAAATGACAAGCTGCTTGAGCTTGCGCCTGACCTTCCGCTCCAGACAGCGTTTAAGGTTGCTGATGAGATCCTGACTAATGCTGTGAAGGGCATTACTGAACTGGTTACGAAGCCTGGGCTGATAAACCTTGATTTTGCTGACATAAGGGCTGTTATGACTGGTGCTGGCGTTGCGCTTATTGGAGTGGGGGAGAGTGATACGGAGAACAGGGCTTCTGAGGCTGTTGAGAAGGCTCTCTCAAATCCCTTGCTGGATGTTGATGTTACTGGCGCAACTGGTGCCTTGATTAATGTTGCCGGCGGGCCTGACATGACGCTAGAGGAGGCAAGGAAGATAGTCGAGGTTGTGTCTGACAAGCTGGATGAGGATGCGAGGGTTATCTGGGGTGCGCAGATATCTGATGACCTTGCAAAGACAGTTAGGGCTCTTCTCATAGTTACAGGGGTGAAGTCGCCTCAGATTCTTGGCAGGCCGAGGCTGCAGAGGAGGCAGAGTGAGCGAAGGGAGTTCGGCATAGACTTTATTGGGTGAATATATAAAATTCATACTATGGCTATTGCCTCGTCAACTGCTTTCCTGTATTCCCTGTGCAGCTCCTTTAGCCGGGTTTCGTTTCTTGCCTCTATCACAAGGCACACTTCGGGCAGGTTGTTTGATTTCCTTATGAGGACCCATTCAAGCTCATTGAGGAAGAACTTGATTCCATCCCTGGTTTTTGTGGCTGTTGGGTGTGCTGAGTATTTACTGACAAGCAGGTCTTTTACTATTTCCTTTTTTTCGTGGGTTTTGCAGTCGACGTATTCTTTCAGCATTGGCGCGAATCTTGTTTCGTCGACCAGTTCTGATAGCTTCTTGTCTGTGCTGCTGAGCAGCTCTGCCATCTTGAGGCCTGCCATGAACCCGTCTGAGAATGGGTAGTGCTCGAACCAGAAGTGTGAGCTCATCTCGCCTCCGAATGCTGCCTTGTGCTCGTAGACGTTCCTTCCTATGAACCCGTGGCCCACCTCGCTCCAGTATAGCCTTCCGCCTAAAGACTCGACGAGCTGCTTCAGCTCTGAGTTGCAGTCGACTGTCATTACCACGTTTTTCGGGCCTTTGTGCCTTGAAAGTATGTGCCGTATGAATATTGCCGCTGCCACGCTTCCATTCAGCTCTCGGCCTTTGTCGTCTATGAATACTGAGCGGTCGCAGTCTCCGTCAAACCCGACTCCGAATGCTGCCCTGTTCTTTACAACCATCCCGGAGATTGCCTTAAGGTTTTCGCCTTTTGGCTCAGGCCTTTCGTTGTTGAAGTCTGGCTTTGGCGTGCAGTGGGACGGTATAGTTTCTATGCCGAATTTTTCGTACAGGTCCGGCATTATTACTGCTGAGGATGCGTAGAGGCATTCTATGCCCGCGGCTATTTTCTTATTTCCCATCCTTATGACTGCCTGGAGGTATTTCAGGTATTGCCCGTAGCCGTCTGTCTCTGAATACGTTCCTTCGCCCTTTCTGAATTTTCCTGATTCGTATATGGCCTTGAGGTCCCTATACTGGTTCACGTAGCTGCATCCGTTGGGCTCGACGAACTTGAAACCTGTATATATTGCAGGGTTGTGGGAGGCGGTTATCATTGCTCCGTCTTTGCGTTGCTTCCATGAGTTGAAGAACAGCACCGGGCTGGGGTATTCGCCTATGTATGTTGCGTCGCTTCCTGTGCTTAGCAGCCCGTCTATGAACGGCTGCTGTATCTTTTCGGATGAGTGCCTTATGTCCCTGCAAACGAGGACGGGTTTTCCCTGCAGGAATGTGCCCAGTGCCTTTCCAACTCTGGTGGCTGTTTCCTCGTTCAGCTCCTCATCAATTAGCCCTCTTATGTCGTATTCCTTGAAGAATGTCATTTGGTTCAGTCAAGGTCTTTCCATTCCTTGATTGCGCGTTCATATCTTTCGAGAGTTCCGGTGTCAAACCACTGCCCGCTGAAGGGGTATCCGTAGAGCCTTCCTTCTGCTGCCAGCTTCGGGAACACGTCTTTCTCGAGCATCGC
>JACQST010000077.1 GCA_016211185.1 Candidatus Woesearchaeota archaeon
AGATTGAATAATGCAGGGATACATACAAAAAACCAACAGAAAAATCTTAAGACAACCTTACTTCGGCCAAAGAAGGCGCCCTTTTCGGAGATACTGAGCTGCACAAAAGCTTTTTATATTAATAAACTAATCTTTCTCCATGGTGAAGAACGACCGTATTCAGATGCCTAGCTCGATGGGTGGGCTTGTGCGGTATTTTGACGACTACAAGAGCAAGGTAGAGCTTAAGCCCGGCCACGTTGTGCTTCTGGCTGTTCTGATTATGGTAATTGAGATATTTCTGCATGTATTCGGGTGAAGTGTCAGAGAAGGCTGCAAAATGAGGATGGATGAGCGGGCATTGAAGGCAGCAATGAGGAAGATGGGCATTCAGAGCCAGGATATCCCTGCTACTGAAGTAATCATCAGGTCTGTTGGCAGGGATATTGTGATTAGCAACCCTTCAGTTACGAGGGTTAACATGATGGGTCAGGATACATTCCAGGTGATAGGTACTGCGGTTGATAGGGTGGTGGGTGAAAATCCCGACGATGTTACCCTTGTGATGGAGCAGGCAGGTGTCAGTCATGATGCTGCTGTGAACGCCCTCCGGTTGAGCAAAGGCGATCTTGCAGAGGCGATAGTTAAGTTGAAGAAAAGCTGAGCTTGCTTTTATTTCTTGGCGTGGTAAATATGGAAATCCTGAAGCAGGCTAGGGAGGAGCTGAAGAGGGCAGATCATCTGCTTTATGTGAGTTTGAAATATACGCGGACTGTTGATGTCATTAAGAGCATTATTCTTCGCCTGATTAGCGGTCTTGGATTCTCCATCGACACATTGCTGTATAAGGCTAAGGAAAGGAAGCTGCTCAGGGAAGTGCCTGACCAGGCTGGGCTGAAGTGCGAGCTTGTTAAGAAGCTTTATCCTGATGAGTCTGTTGCTGATATGGTTAACATGTATCTGATGCTGAGGAAGATAAGCAAGGCAGAATACAAGAAAAGCAACGAGTATAGGAGGCACGTCACAATGACTGCAACGACTGATCAGGGGATAATAACAATTAATCTGGACGTGATAAAGGATTACTATAACAGGGCGGTTGCCTACACGAACCATGTTGAGGATTTGCTTTATCCAAAAAAAGACTAGCTTCTTTCAGAGTTGTATATGGCCTGGAGGTCTTCTTCTGTAAGGCTTGCGTTTATTATCCTTACCTCGTCTATGATGCCGTTGAACGGCCATATCTCGCCTGTAGGGCCTGCTCCTCCTATTATCAGAGGCTCTGGGCTGTGAGCTATGGGCCCTTGCGCATTGTTTATTGCGCCCGCTAGTCTTCCGTCAAGGTAGAGGCTTATGGCGTTCCCGCTTCCGACGTTTTTGTAGGTGTAGACTGCCGCTGCCTGGTGCCATTCTGTGTCTGTTATTGCATCAGGTGATGTGGAGACTGTGCTGAATCCTGTGCCTGTGTCTGATGCCCTGAAGCTAAGTCCGTTGCCAGCATCAACGAATAGTGTGTACGCGAGGTTTTTTCCAGGTTGTGTTGGCGTTCCCTTGCTGATTATCGCAGAGGGTGTCGTGGCCGTGTTTGCTCTTCTGAGCCAAGCGATTATCGTGAAGCTTTTCGGTCCTGGGTTGAGGAACTCTGTGTCAGGGACGGTTATGTGGCTTCCGTCGCTGAAGCTGCACGCGCGCCCTTTGTTCCCCGGTGATGTGCAAGCTGCAGTCGTGAACCCGTTGTTTCGCATTGTTCTGTCTGTCGCGTCTCTTTCAAGTGCCCAGTATGCTGTTGCGGTTTCTGTGTCTATGAACGAGATGTTTGCCGGTTTCCCGTGTCCCTTTCCGAACAGCCCTCCTTTGCCTTCGTGGATAATTCCGCCGGCCTTGTTTGAGAACTGCATGGTGACGTCATACCTGTTCTTCTTCAGGAGCCTGCCTGTATCCCCGAGGGGTGTTCCATCGATGCCTGTGCATGGGCTGGTTTGTATGTGTGCAGCCTGCTTCGGCTCGGTAAGGAGTGGGGTGTCTGTGGAGAACCTGCACAGGATGTTGCCTGAACTGCTTTTTAGCGTCACGCTGGTTATGTACAGCCTTGAATTGCCGGTTATCGTGAGGTTTATTTTTCCTGTTCCGGCATCTATTCTGTATGCAGAGCATTTTCCTTCAGGGGCTGTGCACCATTCAGGGATTGCCGAGCTGAAGTCAAGGATTCCGAAATAGGCTATTGCGCTTATTGTGACGAGGACGAATACCGCTGCAAAGCCGTAAGCCATGGCGTGCTCTATTGATGATTGGCCTTTTGGCGACATTTCACGCATTCTTTTCTCTGCACGCGTCAGGTTTATAAGTCTTTGGACTTCTGTTTAGAGTTTAGTTTTAGAGTTTATACGCCGAGTGTTCTGTCCTTTATGGTGTTCAGAACCATTACTGTGTTTGTGCGCTCCACGAACTCGAGTGTCTGGATTTTTTTGAGGAAGCTGTCAAGGCTTCTCCTGTTTTTGAATCGCGCAAGGACAACTGCATCGTAGTCTCCTGTTACGTCGTATACAGCGAACACGTTTTCAGATGATGCTATCTTGTTCTCGACATTGAACAGCTTGCCTTTCGACACCTTTATGCTTATGAGGACGTCAACGTCAAATCCTATCTTCTCGTGGTCGATTACAGCAGTATACCCTTTTATGACGCCTGCCTTTTCCATGGCCTTTACGTGGTTCATCACTGTTGCTACAGAGACTCCTGCTTTCCGGGCCATGTTCCTGTAGGACAGCCTTGAGTCATTGAGAAGCAGGTTGATTATTGCCTTGTCCAGTTCGCTGATTCCCATTTTTATCAAAAAATCCGTTTTTTCAGGATTAATTCGAACAAGTATTTAAATTTTTCCAGTTTTACTTAACTTTTGTTCACATAATGCCGAAAAAAATATATAAAAGCAAATCACGCTTCTTTTTGTTGGTGCTTGTGATGGAACAGAGCGAATATGATGACTTTTATGAGCATTTTGAGGTATCCGTTGACAGCGAGGAAATGCTGCCCCAGTAGGGAACTCACCACTGCTCTTTATAGATTCCTTCTGGCCTGAATCCTGCCTCTACAAGCGCCTTTATTGTTGCCGGCACCATTATGGGGGGTCCGCACACATAGGCATCTGTCTTTTGGTAATCCGAGTGTCTTTTTACAGCTTCGCTTACAAATCCCTTCTCGCCTTTCCATGAGGGTGTTGGCTGGTCTACAGTCAATGTAACCGAGAGCTTCCCGGATTTCGCCATTGACTCTATCTCTTTTTTGTATGTGTAATCCTCAGGGGCTCTGAACCCGTAGAAAAGCCTCATGCCTCGCGGTGTGTTTCCCTCCAGAATGAGTGTCCGCAGCATGCTCATAAGAGGAGCTATTCCGCTGCCTCCTGCCACGAAGGTGGTGTTTTCCCGGACAGGCCTTTTTAGCCTGAATGCGCCGTATGGTCCCTGCACGTTTACTGTCGCGCCTGGTCTGAGGCTGTGCATTGCTCCTGAAAAAACCCCGTTTTCGGCCTTTGTTATGCAGAACTCAAGCTCCTTCTGTAGTGGTGATGAGGCTATGGAGTATGAGCGCTTGACAAGCGCGCCTTCCTTCCCCTTGAGGCCTTCTATTGAAAGCATTGCGAACTGGCCCGGGGAGAAGTCAAATGATTTTTCGCGCTCAAGCCTGAATATCCTTACCCTTGGCGTTTCCTGGAGTGTTTCAAGAACCTTTGCCGGGTAGTTTGCCATGCCTTTCCGCCCTTATCCAGTCATATCCTTGTTTTTCTATCTCAGAGGTCAACTCACTGCCGCCTGTGGCTGCGATTGACCCGTTCATCATTACGTGAACAGTGTGCGGCTTTACGTATTGCAGTATCCTCTGGTAGTGCGTTATCAGCAGGACACCTGCATCCGGATTAATAAACTTATTTATTCCATTGGCCACGGTTCGCAGCGAGTCAACGTCAAGTCCGGAATCTGTCTCGTCAAGGACAGCGAGTTTGGGGTTTAGGATTGACATCTGGAGTATCTCCATCTTTTTCTTTTCTCCGCCAGAGAATCCTTCGTTGATGTGCCTTGCAGCGAATTGCGGCGATATCTTGAGCTCGTTCATGCTTTCAAGCAGCATCTTGTGGAACTCCATAACGCCTGCTTTATTGTCCCTGGTTGAGTTGTAGGCTGCTCTGAGGAATCCTTCGGTGCTGACGCCTGGTATCTCTGCAGGGTACTGGAATGAGAGAAATAGTCCTGCCTTTGCCCGGTCTGTAGGGGATGACTGTGTAAGGTCTGTTCCCTCGAGCAGTATTCGGCCTGACTCTACCTTGTATCTTGGGTGTCCCATTAGGGCGTATGCCAGGGTGCTTTTTCCAGAGCCGTTAGGCCCCATGAATGCGCATATCTCTCCTTTGTTCATCCTGAAGCTTATGCCGTTGAGTATTCTTTTTCCATCAACTGTCACGTTGAGGTTTTCAACTTGCAGAAGCGCCATTTTTTTCCTCGTATCGCGTTATCCCTGATTGGAGTGTCCTTATTGAGAGCATTGCGCATTTTATTCTTGCAGCGCCAACCTCCAGCTGTAGTATGTCTGTCATTTCTTTCACTCCCATCAGTTTTATTTCTTTGTGCGTCATTCCAGTAACTGTTTCTGTAAGCATTGAGGCAGCTGCCTGGCTGATGGCACAGCCTCTTGCAAGGAAGCTTGCTTCAGTTATTGTTCCTGATTTTGTTTTTGCATAAATGGCTATCTCGTCTCCGCAGAGGGGGTTTGTGTCCCTTTCGTATATGTCATGCTCAGTCATCGCCCTCCTGTTTCTGGGTGAGGAGTAGTGGTCGAGTATGTGCTCTTGGTAGAGGTTGCTCATTTGAACACGCTCCTTGCTTTTTCAAGGGCTGATGCCAGCAGGTCTATCTCCTGTTTTTTGTTGTAAAGGTAGAAGCTCGCGCGCACAGATGCGGTTATTCCGAGCTTTTCGGCAAGGGGCATTGCGCAGTGGTGGCCTGCCCGGACTTCTATGCCTTCTTGGTCAAGTAGCGCTGCTGTGTCGTGTGCGTGTATCTTTCCCAGGTTGAATGATACGAGCCCTGTCCGTTTTCGGGGTCCGTAAATCTTTACGTCTGTCTCGCTCCCAAGCCTTTTCATGCAGTATGCGGTTAGCTGCTTTTCATGCTCCCTTATGTTATCCATGCCGACTGAGGCAAGGTAGTCTATTGCTGCGCTGAACCCTGCTGCTCCAGCTACGTTTGGCGTTCCTGCCTCGAATTTCCACGGCAGGCTGTTGAATCTGGTTGTGTCAAGCTTTACTTCCCTTATCATGTCGCCTCCGAACAGGAATGGAGGCATGTTTTTGAGCAGCTCTGATTTTCCGAAAAGTATCCCGAGTCCGTCTGGCCCAAGCATCTTGTGAGCCGAGAATGCCATGAAGTCGCATCCTATCTCTTTGACATCCACAGGCATGTGCGGCACGCTTTGGGCTCCGTCAACAAGCATTACGGCTCCTTTGCTGTGTGCCAGCTCCCCTATTTCTTTCACAGGGTTTATTGTTCCCAGCACGTTTGATGCGTGGGTGACTGCAACTATCCTTGTCTTTTTAGTTATCTTTTTCTTCACGTCTTCCAAGTCAAGCCCTTCCTCGGTTGCCTTTGCAAACTTTATCTTTGCGCCCTTGGCGAGCGCGATTTGTTGCCACGGGACAAGGTTGCTGTGGTGCTCCATCTCTGTTGAGAGTATCTCGTCTCCTTTCTTGAGGCTGTGGCTTAGGGAATACGCCACGAGGTTTATTGATTCTGTTGCGTTCTTTGTAAAGATTATTTCATCGAAGCCTGCATTGATGAATTGCGCGCATTTTTCGTGGGCTGCCTCGTATGTCTCGGTGGCTTCCTGGCTGAGTGTATGCACTCCCCTGTGCACATTTGCGTTGCTGTTTTCGTAGTGGCTTTTTATTGCATCAATCACCTGTCTTGGTTTCTGTGAGGTGGCTGCGCTGTCAAGGTAAACGAGCTGTTTCCCGTTTATTGTTCTTCGCAGTATAGGGAAATCCTTCCTTATTGATTCGGTGTTTATTGCCAGAGTGATTGCATCCATTTCTTCCCTCTTGCCTTCAGGGCAGATGCTGATTCAGGCATCTGTAAAAAAGCCGCGCTGGCAAAGCCCTCTACCATGAGCCTTTTTGATTCATGTTTATCAAGCCCTCTTGTTGTCATGTAGAATATTTTTTCCTCGTCAAGCGGCGCGCATGTTGCGGCGTGCTTTGCCTGGACGTCGTTTGTGAGTATTTCCAGCGCAGGTATTGAGTCTGCCCTTGCGTTTTTGGTGAGTAGCATTGAGTGCTCTTCGAGGAATGAGTCTGTCCCTCTGGCTTCCGGCCCTATCTTTACCAGTCCGTATGATACCTGTCTGGAACTGTCTCCAAGTATTGCCTTCACTGATATCTTTCCTGTGGTGTTTGGCGCGATATGCGATGTGCTTGTAGTGCTGTCTATGTGCTGGTTTCCGTTTGCGAGTATTAGCTCTGTGTCCTTTACCGTGGACCCCTCTCCTTCAAGTAGCGTTTCCCTCTTGCATAGGGTCATTCCTGAGCCTGTGCTGAGCAGGTTCCAGGTTATTCTTGAGTTCTTCCCAAGCACGGCTGTCCTTGTGCATGTGAAGGCTGTCTGGTGTCCGAAGTCCTGTGCTGATGCGAAGTTGAGGGTGGCTCCCTCTCCAAGGTATATCTGTGTGTGTTCGCTGTGGAAGAATGATTTTTCTCCTGACGCGAGTTCTTCCGCAAAGTCGAGGTGCGCTCCTCCATCGAGTATGATTATGCTTCTTGTGAAGCCTGAGTTGGATGATATCAGTTTTCTCGTCGCGCTGAATGTCGTGTTTCTGGGCACGTGTATGTATGTCCCTTTTTCAAAGTATGCTGTGTTCATTGCGGCCAGCTTGTCAGTTTCGTCATTGAAGTGTTCTTTCCGCAGGTCTGCCTCTAAGATGTCTCTGAACACAATTCCTTCCCTCCCTTCAGAGTGCAGTATTGTGGTAGGTGTTCTTCTCGTTGCTGCTTTGTCCAGGTCAATGTCTGGATGGGTGTATGCTGTTTGCGGGAGTGGTAGCGTTTCTGCCTTTTCTGCGGCATTCTTCCTGTAACCTGATAGCCACCCATTTTTTTCTTTTGTCATCCCACTCCTCCTGCCATCTCGAGCTGTATAAGCCTGTTGAGTTCAACTGCGTATTCCATGGGAAGCTCTTTTGTGAATTGCTCTACGAAGCCCAGTACAATCATCGCCATTGCCTGCTGCTCTGTCAGTCCCCTTGACATCAGGTAAAAGATTTTTTCTTCTCCTATTTTTCCAACTGTGGCTTCGTGGGTTATTGTGGCGTCGTTTTCCTCTATCTCCATGTATGGGTATGTATCCGACCTTGATTTTTCATCGAGTATCAGTGCGTCGCACCTCACATTTGATTTCACGTTTGTCGCTCCCTTTTCAACGTGCAGCAGTCCCCTGTATGATGTCCTGCCGCCGCCCTTGCTTATCGATTTGGATATTATTGTTGATGTAGTGTCTGGTGCGAAGTGAAGGGCTTTTCCTCCTGCGTCCTGGTGCTGGCCTTTCCCTGCAAAGGCAACTGAGAGTATGTCTGCTTTTGCGTTCCTTCCAAGAAGGTAGACGCTGGGATACTTCATTGTGGCCTTGCTGCCAAGGTTCCCGTCAATCCACTCAACAACAGCGTTTTCATAGGCATATGCGCGCTTGGTAACAAGGTTATAAACGTCATTAGACCAGTTTTGTATTGTGGTGTATCTTATCTTTGCGCTCTTGTGTGCTATAAGTTCAACTACTGCTGCGTGCAGCGCGTCTGTTGAGTAAACCGGTGCAGTGCAGCCCTCAGTATAGTTCACTGAAGACCCCTCATCAGCTATTATCAGCGTCCTCTCAAACTGCCCCATGTTCTGGGCGTTAATCCTGAAGTATGCCTGGAGAGGTATGTCTATTTTGACGTTTTTGGGCACGTAGATGAAGCTTCCTCCGCTCCATACAGCGCTGTTGAGCGCAGCGAACTTGTTGTCGTTTGCAGGCACTACTGTTCCAAAATATTCTCTCAGCAGTCCTTCGTGTTCCTTTAGTGCCGAGTCTGTGTCAATGAAAATAACGCCTTTTTCCTCAAGGTCTTTTCTTATGTTGTGGTATACTGTTTCCGAGTCGTATTGTGCCCCGACTCCGCCGAGGAATTTTCTCTCAGCGTCTGGTATGCCGAGCTTCTCGAATGTCCGCTTTATGCTTTCAGGGACTTCGTCCCATGTCCGTGACTTGCGTTCTGACGGCTTTAGGTAGTAGACTATCTTGTCGAAGTCTATTCCTGAGAGGTCTGCTCCCCATGCAGGCATCTTTTTCTTGCGGAATGTCTCGAGCGATTTGAGCCTGAACTGTCTCATCCATTCCGGCTCGCCTTTCTCTTCAGAAATCTCCTCAACAACATCCCTTGACAGTCCCCTGTCTATCTTCTTGACGTAAACTTCAGGGTCTCTGAAGCCGTATCTTTCGATGTAATCCTTGTTGAGCAGTTCAAGGTTTGCAGTCATTCAGTCATCACCTGAAGCAGATGTCGCACCCTGCATTTACAGATGCGTCTTGCTGTATGTGTAGTTTGCACACTATTCTTTTCACAGATTCAAGTTCAGAAAGCCTCATTAGTTCAGCCATGGCTTGTGTGCCGTCATCGGAGATTCTTTTGCAGGAAAGCTCTATCTCGTTGCCCAATTCGTTGCCAAGGTCTACTCCCGCTCCTCTCTTTGCGCTCTGATATTGCGATACTGCGCCTTCTGACACGCCCAGCAGCCCTGCTGCCTTTTTCTGGGTGAGGCCGTGCCTTTCTATCAGGGCCGCGGCCAGTTCCCTTCTTAGTGCTGGTAGCACATACCATACCTGTATTTCCTGGGGCAGAACAGACATGTTAACAATCGTTAAGAAGGAATGCTTGTTGCTATAAAAAGTTATCCCTAACAGTCACTACATCCAAAATAATCACCCGTTTGCAATATCAGCAGCAGTCGTCCTTGTAGCCGCAGTTCCTGCATACAGACAACTCGCCTCCTCTCAGGTCAGGCATCTCATGGCCGCAATTCGGGCATGGCTGTATCGGCTCATCCTCGATAGCAGGCATGAATCCATGCAGAATTCCTGCTTATATAAAGAATGTGAATCAAAAGCTCTTTATTAATGCAAGCAGCTCTGTAAGAATGTCGCTTTTGAGATGTAGACCTCCAGTATTTACGAGTTCCAGCAGAATATCTTCTGCTTCACTTTTGCTGATTTTTTCCTTTTTTGTTGCAATTAAAAGAAGGGTTGTAAGCCAATACGACTTGAAATTTTGGGATAAAGCATAATAGTAAAGGGCTGCATCGTTTGTCAGAAGGATTTCATTAGTGTCTTTTGCAGCCTTGAACACGAGATAATCGTTCTTTTCAAGATTATCTTCTTTCACCACAATACCCTTGTCAGCCATAAGGACAGTAAACCATTTTCCTCTGCCATTCTCAAGCTCGCCAACCGGTTTGCCTAATCTTTTGCCTTCTGTAATAACTTCTTCCCATACAGGCTCCGGGATAATGATTTTGTTGAAGACCTTTTTTAATAAGCTTATTCTCCCTATTTTTATTAGAGGAATCAGAGCAGAAGAATCAACAACGACCATTTAAGCCTCTGCGGCCAGCTTCAGGTCTCTCTGTAAATCAGCCTTTGAATAGGGGAGTTCTGCAGTAGATGCCAATTCGTATGCTTTCCAAAGCGGCAAGCCCATATTCTTGGCAAGCGTCCGCAAGGTTATTTCCTTGTCGCGATACTTTTCCAGGTATATCTTTAGTTGTTCCTCTCTTACAGCCTTGCTCATAAGCTCTCTTATCAAGTCGGCTTTCGTCTTGTTCCTCTCTTTAGTTAAGAAGTCTATTGCCTTGGATACTTCACTATGGACTCTTACAGTCACTACATCCAAAATAATCACCCGTATACAAATTTTATGTAACGTAACTATGCTAAATGTAACTAGTGTATATAAACTTTTCGGCCAACTGCCGGAGATAAGTTGTTCACAACAAGGTTTTATACCGAAAAACATATCAAAAAATAATTTAAGCTTTCATGTTTTGCTTGTTTTTGCACAATTTTAGCTCAGTACGTGCGTGTTGAGTATGAAAAAATTTTCGGTAACGGCAGCTTTCCAGTGACAGCCGAGGATGTCGCCACGGTTATATTCCTTTCTGCGAACGGCAGCAAGAATGGAGAAGCTGTGTTTCCCTCTTGCTCACAGAGAAGATTTTTCCAGATAGACAGAGAGATATTTCGATTTTCTTACAAAAGGAGTACGGCAGCCGGGAATTGAACCCGGATTAAGAGCTGATTCCTTAGCTGGAGTTATTGGGAAGCTCCTGTCATGCCGTTAGACCACTGCCGTGTGGTTCTGGGCAAATCAGGGCATTAATAAATAGGTTTCGCAAAGCCAGATTTAAATATGCGTATTGATATGGCTGCTTTTATGCCGAGAAAATCTGGAAGCGAGGCTAAGGTGAGGGCTTTAGCGTGGCCTTTTGGGAGGAGGGTGCGGCTTAGGTTTTTTTCTGTGGCTGCGGCTGTGTTCCTTTTTACCTCTGTAGTTGCGGTTGTGGTTATGGTGGATTATCTGGCTACCGAGAGCCTCGTGGTTTATTTGAGGCCGAGTCAGACGTCTTTTCATGCTAATTACGGTAATGTTACGAACATCTCTTTTTTGCTGGGAGCTGATACCCGCATGTTTTGCACTGTGGAGTGCAACTACTCTTTCAGGGATATCGGGAAGGGGGCTGTTATTGATAACGGCACTGTGAGGATTGGCAGAGGGGAGTCTGTTGTGAGGAACTACTCGTTAGGGCTTTCGCGAAGGGGAACTGGGCAGTTCCTTTACGGTTTTGAGACAGAATGTGTTAACCTTGATTCTTTTGGCTGCATTTCAGGTAATGGCCAGAAGATAGCTTCCTCTATAGTGACGCTTAACTACAATTACACTGAAGCCGAGCTTGCATTGAAGGGTGGTTTGGGCAGGGCTTTGGCTCTGCATCTTGGTGAGGTAGATGGGGTTTATGTTGAGAGCCAGAAGGTTCTTGGCCAGGTGGCTGCGCTTGAGGAGGTAACAAGGCTCAGGGAGCTTCTTCCTGTGAAGGCTGAGCTTAACGACCATGTCCAGTTCCTTGTTCTTGAGGCTGAGGCTTTTAGGGCTTTGTGGAAGGAGGAGGATTACGGGCTGCTTAACGTGAAGTTTATGCATCGGACTGTCCCTTCTCCGCTGTTAGTCAGTAGGCTTAGGCAGCTTGCAGAGGCCCAGGTGGCTGAGCATGACAGGCTTGTTGGCATGTTAAGGTCTTTTAACTATTCTTATGAGCTGGGTTATGTTTTGTCGGTTGCTGATGCGCGTGGCATTCCTGAGTTGAGGTCTGATGTTCTGGGTGCTTCTTCGGCTCTTTCTGGTTTGGCAGGAAGGTTTTTGCGTCTTGAGTATGAGAACTATTCGCAGGTTTTGGATGAGTTGGAAACAGTAAATCAGTCTTTTTCGGGCTCTTACGTCAATGCGAGCAGGCTTTCTGATTTTGTTGTTTCTGAGTCAGTAAGCCTTATTGAGCGTGAGAAGGAGCAGGCTTGCAGGCTGAAGGATTTCTGTACAGGAAGCCCTGTTGTGCCTGCTTTTTCTTCCGTTTCGGGAAAGATGGGGTTTGCCTGCTCTGAAGTGGGTAGGTGGGTGGATGACTTGGGTAATGCGTCTTTTTATTATGCTGCAAGGAGTGTGGGGTTTTCTCTGAATGGCTCTGAGGCGTACAATAGCCTTTACTCCTCTCTTGGTGTCGGCAGTCTTTTGGCCAGCCCTGACTTCGCGGCTGGGCTTCAGGAGCTTTATTTCAACATGTCCAATAATTTGAGTCTCTCCGATAACTTAACGCTGAGGTTTTTTGCCAACCTTTCCTCGGTTTCTTCTGCGGGTGCTTTTCTGGACAGGTATTGCTCTGCTCCTCATGGTTTTTCTGCGTTGAATATTACGCTGGGCAAGATTTCTGTTCCTGCTCCTTCTGGGGATTTTTTGAGGATTAATACTACTCTTGACGAGCCTGTTCCGGTATGTTGTGTTTTTGGTGAGTGCGCTCCTTGCTGTACAGGTCCTTTGTGCAGTGGCGATTCGAGGACGTATCCTGTGGTTTTTGTGCATGGCCATTCTGTCAGCCGCTATAATCCGCCTGAATTCATGCCTGATTCTTTCCTTGAGCTTCAGAAGGAGCTTGAGGCTGAGGGCTACATCAACGCGGGCATACTGTATATGGACTCGTCTCAGGGTGTTGCTTCTGGCGATTGGGGCATTTCAGGCAAGCCTGTCACGGTAAGTCTTTCGTATTATTACGACACGTTGAGGGATGGTACTGGGAGGTATGTTCTTGTTCCAAGGAAGAGCAGCGGGATTGAGTCCTACGCTATTCGGCTGAAGGACCTTATTGAGGAGGTCAGGAGGCGTACAGGGAAAGAAAAGGTAGTGATTGTTGCGCATTCTATGGGCGGTCTTGTTTCGCGGAGCTATATCCAGATATTCGGCGAGGCTCATGTTGATAAGCTCGTAATGCTCAACACCCCTAATCACGGCGTAAACTCTACTGCTGGCTCTTTGTGCAATGTTCTTGGCGAGCAGATGGAGTGCGCTGACATGGATTCCGGCTCTTTTTTTCTCAGGAAGCTCAACAGCGCCGGCAACCCTGGTATCTCGGTTCACAACATAGTTGGCATTGGCTGTGTTACAGGAGGCGGGGACGGTGACGGAGTAGTGCCTCGTTCAAGCGCTTATCTTGGTTTTGCACAGAATTATTATGTAATGGGGAGCTGCTCGGCTTTTGACAGAAGGGTTGCCCATACCGAGATGGTTTCTCCAGATAAGTATCCTGAGGTCGCAAGAATAATAAAGCGGGTATTGCAGTCCTGATTCAGGCTTCTTCCTCTGTTTCCTTGCTGTAGGAAGGTATGGCGAGCTTGCTTATTATCATTACGTCTCCTACTGATTTCACGTGCTGGTGGGGCACTATGACTCCTTTTGCGCCTCCTCCCAGTATCTTGCTCAGGAAAGAGTCTCTTGTTGCCTTTACCCTCCAAGCAATGACTTTTGTGGGTGTCAGTATTGCCTCTTCAACGTCCCCAAAGTATTCGCCTGAGTCTGTGAACACCTTCATGTTGTAGCTTTCGGTGATTCTTTTCATTTTCAGCATGCATATCCCTCCAATACTATTTTAAAGTTGTAAAAAGGCTGATGAATAGGCTACATATAAATATATAAAGTTTTTGTTGGTTTTTTATGTTCAGGCAAGGGAATATTTCAATAATCGGCACTTCTCACATATCTGAGGACAGCCTGAGGGCGGTTAGGAGGGAGTTCTCTGAGAATGGGCCGGGTATAGTTGCGATTGAGCTTGATTACAGGAGGCTTCATGCTCTGCTCAGCAATGTAGAGCCAAGGGTTCGTCTTTCTGACGCGAGGAGGATTGGCATCAAGGGATACCTGTTTGCGCTGCTTGGCTCATGGATTCAGAGAAAGCTTGGTGAGCATGTGGGTGTTGCGCCTGGTTCTGAAATGAGGCTGGCTGTGGAGCTGGCCCGAGATTCTGGTGCGAGGATTGCTCTTATAGACAGGGATATTGAGGTTACTTTGAGGAGATTTTCTCAGGAGTTCACGTGGAGGGAGAAACTGAGGCTGCTTCGCGAGATTTTCCTGTCGCCTTTTTCGCGCAGGGAGAGGATTGACTTGGCCAAGGTTCCAGAGAAGCGGCTGGTGAGGAGGCTGATGGCAGATGTCAGGGAAAGCTTTCCCGGGCTTTACAGGGCTTTGGTTTCAGAGAGGGATGAGCACATGGCCTCGCGGCTTAAGTCGCTTATGGCTGAGTTTCCTGAGGAGAGGATTCTTGCTGTGGTGGGAGCCGGGCATGAGGATGGAATTGTTGCTCTGATGAGGAAGTCAGGCAGATAAAGTTAGAGGGGGAGCAGTTGCAGAGCCGCATAGCCTGCGAAGCACCCTGCAGTAAGGAAGGGCATTGCAGGGTAATACTTGTTTTTTTCTCCAAGAATTATTAGTATGGTCAGTGCGATTGTGGCAGTGAGTGTTATAACAAGCGCAGGAAGGAACCCTGTGTTTTTCATCGCGACCCCTGCAAATATTAGCGGAAACCCTATGTCTCCTCCTCCAAGGAAAGCGCTTCTTACTTTCTGCAGCCTCCCGGATGGTTTGTAGTCGGTCTTTGTTTCTTTCCGGGCTATGTGTATGCCTGAGAACAGGTTGGCTGAGGCCTGGAATTTGGCCAGTTTCACCATGTGGCGGCTTTTCCAGACAGCGTAGGCGTCGTATGCAGAGATTATGAGGAGAAGTGCAGATACTGCTGCTATTGTTAGTATCGGCACGAAGATTGCTGCAAGTCCGCCGTAAATAAATATTTCTGTTGCGTTGTGGACTATGTTGGACGGCCTGAAAACCTTGAAGAATGCCAATATTAGGGAAGCTGTGAAGGCCAGCAAGGAGTTTATGAATGCAGAGAGTGCAATGCTGAGCGTCAGAAGCACGCTGAGGAAGAACCATGCCCTCCAGAAGTTTATTTTCCTCCATCGTATGAGGAGCAGGAGCAGCCCTGTTCCTACGAGCATAGCTATTACTATCATCCATACTGATGTTGTGGGGTTTACGTCAGGCCTCTCAATGCTATATGGCAGGTCTCTGAACTGCGTTGTTCCTGTTTCCCGTGTAGCCTCTTTGTCTATGTAGCTGTCAACTACTTTGAGCCCTACAATCTGGGCCAGCAGAAAAAGAGAGACCAAAAAAACAGTTGTCTTTATGCTGTGTTTCATTGTCCGAAACTAAACCAGAACATATATAAAACTTTGCAGAGGAAGCTTCTTTTGCTGCAGATGGATTCTCGTCTTGACAAGGAGCGCTTTCTTAAGGGCGAATGTGTTCTTACCGATGGCGGAAGCTGTTTTCACATAAGGATAAGCGTGGCAGCATTTCCTAAGACAAGGGAGCGCGCAATTTCCTCTGTTAAGGTGATGTTTGGGTGACTGCTCAGGCCATAATCGATGAGCTTAGGAAAAGAGCAAACCCTTCAAGGGCGCTTGTTCTCTCCAGGTTCTTCAAGACAGGGAAGGGGCAGTATGGCGAGGGCGATGTGTTTTTGGGTGTAACCGTGCCTGAAACTAGGCAGATTGTCAAAATGCATAGTGCATCCTTGCAGGATATCGATGTTTTGCTTCGGAGCAGAATTCATGAGTGCAGGAAAATACGCTGGAGTGAATGGTTCAAAACCTGCCGCATAAACTTTTTATAAAGCAGTGGCACTTTGAAGACATGTCTGAATTTAATGCAGATAAGCTGATGGCTGTTGCAAGGGAGATCAGGATGCAGAGCCTTGTTATGACAAACAGGGCTGGCTCTGGCCATCCTGGCGGGAGCCTGAGCTGCGCCGAGATACTATCTGTTCTTTTTTTTTACGCTATGCGTTATGATTCCAGGAATCCTAAGTGGCCCGACAGGGATAGGTTTGTGATGAGCAAGGGCCACGCCACGCCTGGGCT
>JACQST010000078.1 GCA_016211185.1 Candidatus Woesearchaeota archaeon
AAATCAAGAAGTGAACAAGTATATAAAACTTACGAAAATTAAAGTCTTATGCTATAGTGGTCATGTTCCGCTGCTCTATAGCCCATATTACCTCACGGTAACCATGAATGGTTATTATGATTTTGTTGCAGACATACCCATTCTGGATATTGGTCGGCCCAGCGTTAATGCAGACGCCTTTATGACTATGGTGCAGTCTTCACTTACGTCTGGCACGCTTACCATTACAGTTAAATCTGCCATTACTGATGCTCCTTTGTCTGGAGCTACTGTTTGGCTTGATGATGGCGGTTCTGGCGGCTCTTATGGATCCTACCGGTCAAAGGGTGTTACCGATAATCAAGGTCTCCTGGTTATACAGAATGTTCCTTTTGGCATGCTTTACTCTGTTAAGGTTACTCTTAACGGTTATCAGGATTCTATGGCTTTAATGCGTGGTAGTTTAAGCACAAATTTTCATAATAACAACCAACACTTTCTCATGTCACCGGAACCTTCTGTCAGAATGACTGGTTCTATTTACGGGAAGGCTGTATTGTCTGATGGCTCAGGCGTTCAAGGCGTTTCGGTTTCTGTTGATAAACCTTTTTTGCCGTATCCGGCTACAACCACTACAGGGAATGATGGTTCTTTTACTGTCCCTAACCTTTACTCAGGGACTTACAGTGTGAAGTTTGTCAAGTCAGGTTACGTTGATGTTCAAAACTCAGTTACCCTGACCAGTACTTCACCTCCGTCTAATGAGCGCACTGTTGCAGTGCTTGTACCTGCTACATCACAAGCACTAACAACTGCTACAACAGCTTCATCCAGCCAGCCAAGCCAAAGCCAGCCGTCTACACCTACTCTAACTTCATCGTCTGTGCCCTCTTCCCCTCAGCAGCCTCCGGCTCAATCTCCAGTCCTGTCCTTCCAGGTTCCAATCAACCAGGGCTGGAACATACTTTCGACTGCGGTGTTTGACATGTCTCTTAGTGAATGTTCGTTGTCTGACTTTACGAGTTACAGCTATGACAGGACTGCGAAACAGTATTCGCGTTATGCTCATGGCTCAGGTGCTGCTCCTGACAGCGTTTGGGTTTACTCCCCTAAGGCATGCACAGCTTCAGGAGCTGTTCCAGGAAATGCTGATGTAAGTTTGAGTGCTGGGTGGAACTTCATATCTTTAACGCAAGATATGACAGGCCACGCGCTCGGAGAATTCGAAGGGAACTGCCAAGCTTCCAGAGCATACATGTATGGAGGCAACTGGAGAAACATGCTTGGCAGCGCCACTATCCAGCAGGGCGATGTCGGCCAAGGCATGGTCATAAAAGTAGCTTCTGACTGCACACTGGGCTTTGTGCAGAACACCCTGCCAGGAGTCCCGGGCAGCAACATGCTACCGGCACTGACATAAAATAAACTAAAACACTGCATTTGAAAATGAAATTGGGAAAACTCAGCAGGAACCTAAAGAAAGAAGCCTCTGCACACAAGGCAGAGATAAACAAGACACTCGCTTTACTTCTGACACTTGTCATACTGGCACTTGTTGTGGTAGGGTTTGCCTATGTGCAGCTCAAGAACAAGAACAAGGAAGCGGTAAAAGGCTTCAGCCCCGGAGAAGGCTCTGTATCCATGCCTCCGCCCCTGCCTGGCGAAGACTCTGCGTTTCCAGCGACAGATTCTCAAACCCAGAATGGACTGCCGCCTCCCCTCCCGGAATAAGCTCTTCTTTCTGCTGTTGACCAGAAAATGTTCTTTTTACCTGAAGCCTGCAAAAAGGTAATCAAAGGCAAAAGACCAGAAAACGTAAAGGGCAAGAGAAACTGATATGAAAACAGGCACATAACTGATGCCCTTCTTCACGCTGCCCTTCCTTATCGCAGCAACAATCGCGGCAGAGAAAGTCGACGTTATTGTCAGGCTTATGTACGAGAATATCCTGAAGTCCCTCTCAGAAACACCGCTGCTTGAGAAAAGAAAAGAGAACCCAAGACCTGTAGAGCCCTTTATCTCCTCAAGGTCGATGCCTGAGATTATGCCGTCAACCACAACAAGAAGCTGCCCTGCAAGAGCAAACAGGAAAGGGGCAGCAATAATAGTTGCAAACCCTATAAAGATGGCATAAGTCGTAACGTTTGCGGCCATCTCCTTCTTCATAAGCTGGTTTTCCTTTATGTTCTCTGCAATGCTGTTAAGGATGTCACCCACCTCTCCGCCAGCGTTCTGGCCCTCAATAAGCAGGTTAATGGCTCGCTTCAGAACGTCAGAGTCATACTTCCCGGAGAACCTCCTAAGCGCGTCCTCAAGCTCCTCACCGCTCATAGTTTCCTTCGCGACCGTCTCTATCTCATTGGCCAAAACACCGAACCTCGGCCTCACAGCATACCAGAGAGCCTTGTCAAGAGGCATGCCTGCCCTGATATTTGAGGCGGTAAGCTGAAGGTAGTCAGGCAGCACCTCCTCTATACCGACCCTCCTGCTAAATATGCGCAGGTCGATAAACACGAGAAGCAGCAGCCAAGTCAGCATAAGGACAGCAACAAAAACGAGACCCCACACACCAACCATGGCAAGGCTGACATAAAACACGCCAACCTTCAGGTCTGTGGAAAACCTGTAGATTAGATAAACTGAAAGCAGAAGGTTGACAAAAACAGCGAACCTGAAAACGTGAAGGGAAAGCCTCATGCCCTCTACGTCTATACCTGCCTTCTCAAGATAGAACTTCAGCGGCTTCTTTGTCCCGCTTAAATCCTTGAGGCTGGGCCTCCTAATCTTCACAAACCCCTTAGGGTGGACGCTTGCAAAGACATCAGAGCCCTCCCTCTTCATGCCTATAAAGCCCTTCACCAGCTCTGCGCTGCTGAAAAACCTCTTCCTAAAACTATTCTCACCCTTTTTCTCATTCACCACCTGAGAATTTTGTACAGGGCCTGCATTTTCAGCCTCGGCAGAGATAGCATTCTTCACACCCTTCTTCAACTGCTTCCTTATTCGCCTTTTCATCATTTCACATCTCAAACGAAGGCCTCTGCGACCTTATCATGCCAAGGAACATGAACTGCACAAAACCCATGAAAACCGAAAGTCCCAGAAGAATACTCAAGTCGACATTAAGCGAAAGGAACGAGGACAGTATTATGAGCATCACAGTGCCGATGGAAGGAACTATTATTGCAATAGTGAGGTAAAACATCGCGAGAGGGTTAAGCTTCCTGCCATACTCCCTTGCCTGTATAAGGTGCTCCTTAGCAATCTGGTCAACCGTGGAGCCAACAGACTTAGAAATATCCGCGCCGGTCTTAAGGGAGTTAAGGAGCTGCCAGAGCAGCTTCCTGAAGTTCGATGAAGGAGTCAGGTCTATCTGCTCCCCGATTGCATCCTCCATAGGAGTCCCTAGATCCACCTTCTCAACTATGTCCCTGAAATACTTGCCAATAGCCTCGTAGTTCTTCGAAACATTCCTCATAGCATCGTAAAGAGGCACGCCGGAGTTCATCTCTATAATAAGAAACCTGCCCGCAAAAACAATGTCCTTCTCTATCTCGCGCTCAATCCTGAGAATCACTATATCAGGCATCTTAAGCAGGTAAAAGAACAGGACAATGAACAGCACAGGGAAAAGGAGGAACAAAGCGCTGCCGAAAAAGTCCAGCCTTGAAAACACAGACACTATGACGAGCATAAGGCCAGTAGTTATGTAAAATGCAGACATAGCTGTCTTCTGGAGAAAAACAGCAGGGTCATCAAGAAACCCTGCCTGCTTGAGCTTCATAGCAAGCCCAGGCATATAGCTGCTAACTCTCTTAAACAGCCTCTGCAGCATCCTTCGCACCCGGAAGAGGCTTGTTCGACCTGACAAGCTTCATAAGCTCGTTATTGTTAGTGTAATACTCAGCTATCACCCTTCCAACCCCGTCAACACTATTCACTTTCTGCTTCACCAGCCAGTCAAGCACCCTCTCCTTGTCTTTCAAGTCTCGTTCAATAGCAGCCCTGCTCACGCCTGTATACAGCTGTAGGGTGTCCATAAGCGCCACAGACCTGTTAACCCTCACAAGCCTGTCCTTGGCTATGTCGAGCTGCATAAGAACATTAGGGGTCGCGTCAGGCAGAATCTCGGCTATCTGGAAAGTCCTCCTTAAGCCTATGCGCCTGTTCCTGTACTGGACAACTAAAAGTGAAACAGCAGGAATCAGCGTCTTCGGTATCTCAATAGGGGGGTTAGTGAGCCTGTTAATGGTCTCCTTGGCATTATTGGCGTGCATTGTGGCATAAACACTGTGGCCTGTATGAATCGCCTCGAAAAGAACCTCAGCCTCCTTCTTCCGCCTTATCTCGCCAACAATAATGCGGTCAGGCCTCATCCTGAGAGAATTGACAAGAAGGTCAAGCATCGACACGTTCCCCCTGCCCTCAACGTTTGAAAGACGCGTTATCATGGGAACCCAGTGCAGGAACCTTGGCAGCTGGATCTCGTGGGTGTCCTCGATGCTTATAATCCTCTGGTTGGGCGGGAAAAAATTCGATATCACGTTAAGCGCAGAGGTCTTTCCAGAAGCAGTCCCTCCAGCAATGATTGTTGAAAGCTCATACTGTACAGCAAGCCACACAAGAGACGCAGCCTCTGCTGAAATGGAGCCTGTCTGGATAAAGTCAGTAATGGTCCACGGCTTTGAAGCGAACTTCCTGAACGTCAGGGTGTTCCCGTGCAGGGAAACAGGAGTCAAAGTCGCATTAACCCTGTTCCCTGAGGAAAGGTTCGCATCCATCAGAGGCTCAAGGATAGTTATCTGCCTGCCCACCTTCCTGCCAATCATCGCGGCAAAATGCCGTATCTGGTCCTCAGACTGAAGCGCAATAGTCGTCTTAAGCCACCCATGCTTCCTGTGATAAACCCAGACAGGCTCATCAGAGCTGTTGATGGCCACCTCCTCAAGGCTCCCATCAGACATCAATATCTCGACATTCCCCATTCCAAGGCTCTTCTGAACCAGATAAGCGATAAGAAGGTCTATGGTTGCCTTGTCAGCGTCAGGGAAATGCTTCTTCACCAATACCTCGATGCTTTTCCTGAAGCTCTGCTCAATAAGCTCGCTTTTCCTCGTGTCAAGGATGTCAGCCATGCCAAGATTAACCTGCGTGACCATCTCCTGGCGGATTTTCTCAAGAATCAGCTCAGTGTTCTTGCTTATCTTTGAGATTGAGGGCTCATAGACAGGCACAAACTCGTTCTTGGCCCTGAAGATGCTGATGGTTATGGGTATGTTGTTGGAGACAAAGCTGTAGGTTTCAATGACCTGTCTACCTTCAACTGCCTTATCCTTTCCAGCCAAAAAACACACCCCTTTTCCCACAAACCAGGGAAACTACTTAGTCTTACCAGCCTTCGGCTTCCCGAAGCTGATAAGCCTCTTCAGCATAAAAACATCCTTCTCAAACCCCTTCTTCTTGCCCTCAGCTTCCCTGAACTTCTTCTCAAGCTCTGCAATAGACTTGTCGGATTTCCCCTTCTTTACCAGAGCAATTATCCTGGCCTGGGACACAAGACCAGCCAGCTCGTACTTCAGCTTGTTCATGTCAGCATCTATCTTGTCCATCAAGAGGTCAATCTTTGCCTTCTGGTCAAAAAGCTGCTCAAACCTCTCCTTCGCCCTCTTCGTATCCTCAATGGTCTTCCCGATATCCCTGTTCTTCTGCACTATCTTATCAATAATCCCTGACTGCATCTCCTCTATCTTTTTCTGGTGCTGCCTGCTCTGCTCCATCATAGGCGCAAGCTCGTTCTTCCTGAGGTCAATGCCCTTCCTGACCTTCTCTGACAGAATCTTCATCTCCTCAAGGCTTGCCTTAAGCTTATTTACATTGCCCTCCTCCCGCGCAACCTGCTCCTCCATCAGCTTACGTGCCTCCTCAATCTTCCTGAGCCGCTCCTTAAGAATCTCCTCATTCTTCCGCATAAGCTGAGCCTTGCCCATCTCCTCATCAAGCAGAAGTTCCTGGCCCTTTATATGCTCAACAAGCTCATCATACTCCTTCTGCTTCTCAAGAATCTTCTGCTCAACAAACTCCATCTGCTTCCTGAACTCCTGCTGCTGCTTCGAAATCTCCTGGTCAACGCCCCTCTTCATCTCGTTATAGTCCTCAAGCACAGAAAGGTCAGCCCTCACCTTCTTAACCTCGCCCTCCAGCTCAGAGCCAAGCCTCTTGAACTCCTCCCTCAAACTACTCAAACCCAGAGACTCCTTCTCAACATAATTGATGGCTGACTGAACCTGCCTGATAAAGATATCCTTCCTTGACTCAAAATCCTTTGACCTCTTGACAAGCTCCTCCTTGGTGAACTCCTTCTTCACCAGGAAAGGCCTCGTGAACTTGTACTCGATGTCAATAACGCCCTGGTCCTTGAGAAACTCAGCCCACTCCTCAACCACAACGCCGGGGACAGAAAGCTCAGCCGCGGCATCACTAATGCTGATGCGCTTCCTCTTTTCGATAACGCTAACAAGCCTGTCAACACCAGTGGTTATCTCTTCCCCCTGCATACTAATAAATCCGCTCCAGACATATAAAAAGGTTTCTTTATGGTTTCTGGCTTAAACTAACTAATTTTTCACGCAAATGTAAAAGTTCTGAGTGGCAGTAGTCCAAGGCGGTGAAGTCTGGCTGTATGACCACCTGCCTGTCTGCTGCATTGTCGAGCCTGCCGGACAAGCCAAACTGTATGTAGAAAAAGTATAAGAAGGAGGCCCGCATGCATTCGTTGTCTCCACGCATACAGCACTGCCCCATTTTGCGCAAAAGGTGCAAGAACCAGAGCTTCCATCATTGTATATATTTCCACCTCCTAATACAGTTCCACTTCCAGAGCCACCAATAGGAGCGAAGTTGCTGGAAACCCAACCATATGTCGCGTATGTGCTGTCAGCGTATCCTTTAGTCATAGCGTCTGCTGCTGCTGTTGGTGCTGCGAGGTTTGTGACTTTGTATGCTGTTGCTCCTCCCATGTTGATGTTGCCTGTTACTTTTATGTTTCCATTAACATCGAGCTTGGCAGCAGGGTCTGGAGATGAAGTGCCTATGCCTACGTTGCCCGCGTAGTCTATTGCGAAGTCGTTGTTGTCTCCGAGGTTTCCTCCTCTGTTTATCACGAATTTCTGCGCTGAACGGTCTATGTCCATTGTGTACCACCAGTCATTAGGGTCATGGAATCTAAGTCCTACATCTGCATTGTCCCGAAGTATCTCTACAGCTTG
>JACQST010000008.1 GCA_016211185.1 Candidatus Woesearchaeota archaeon
GCATCAGCTGGCCTCTTGACTCCCAAGTCGTAATCCTTTCAAGAATGTAGCGCTCAGCAACATATTGCCTGAAATCCTGCGAAACTACATACTTCAAGGCATCTGACAGGAAAGACCTGTAATCAGCCATTGTAACCGCATTAAAAGCCCGCCAAGGCAACTCCCCAAGAATAAAATTGTATCCAGCCCAAACGTTCCTTGCAGCTTCCCTCGCAAACCACAATGAAGGATGCCGCGAATAAAAACCAGCAGACTCCTCAGACAAAACACCCTTCCTGAATGCAGACTCTATCCCGGCCTCAGCACGCCCCACAGACTTCCACGAATCCTGATAACTACCAAGAAATTCAACATTAAGCACTAACTCAGAAAACCTGCCGGCACCAAGAACCGAAGCAAGCCCCTGCTCATTCGAGCGAACATAAGAAGACAGCTTGTCCACATCAACATCATCAAACAAGGCACGGCCATAAGAAAACGACCTGGGCAGATAAAAAGAGAATAATGAGCAAGGGTTCAAAGGAAAAAGCGCAGGAACACCAGACTCCAAATCAACCCAAACCCAACCCTTCCCATCCCTCATGAAATTCCCTGCTGCAACAGGATTACCCTTCCCAGCCTGCCACAAAAGGCCATCAAAACCAGACTCAAGGAGACGGGCCTGAAGAGCGCTCATCCTTCCAAGCAAGTCTTCAAGATTGCCCTCCTTTTTTCTGGAGAAAGGGTTGTGAAGCCACGCGTGATGCCCCTGCACAAGCTCTGCCTGCAACTCATAATCCCTAAACTTTTCATTCCATGAAACGCCCAAAGCCCTCGCAACCCTCATCTCAGAGCCAAACCAGAACTCGCACAAATCCGCAACAACATTTCTCCTGTAAAAAGCAGCCTTCACCGCATCCTGATTCCAGCCATAAGGGTTAGGTGCGCCGCTAAAAAAATAATGAACCGCATTGCTTAATCTGTCCCCAACAAAGACCTTCCTGGCAAAAGGGCTGCTGTCCGAAGCAGACCGAAAAACAATTCCGGACCGACCCCTGCCCAACACGCTCTCAAGTCCAGACTCAGCCATATCAAACACGCAGGCAGGCGGTCTTTTAAAAATATTTATGCGTCCTTCACAACAGCATCAATAAGCTCCTTAACGCCAGCACCCTTCTCAGCAGAAATCTCCAATACAACAAACTCGTCAAGAAGAGACCTGAGCATGGAGACTTCCTCACGGTCCACAAGGTCAACCTTGTTAAGCGCAACAACAGTCCTCAACCTGAAGGCGCTTGAAACATCCCTGAGCAAGCCAAGCTGCTCGTCAAAGCCATAACCTGAAGAACCAGAAGGGTCAATCACAAAAATCATGGAGCCTGCCAGGTGCTTCAAGGCAAGAATGCTCTGAAGCTCAATCCTGTTCCTCCTGTTAAGGGGACGGTCAAGCAGCCCAGGCGTATCGATAAACTGAACCTTCCTCTTACCGGAAAGATAGCCAAACATCAAGCCCTGCGTAGTAAAAGGATAAGGCGCAATCTTGGGGTCAGCACCAGTAATGGCCTTCAGAAGGGTTGTCTTGCCAACATTAGGAAAGCCCGCAATCACAACCGTTTCAAGGTCTGTTTTCACAGCAGGAAAGCGCTTCATAACGCGCCTTGCCTCCTCGATAATGGCAAACTCCAGCTTCACCTGCTTCACAGCAGAGGAAACCCTGCCGAAAAAAGCCTTCTTGTGAAGAAGGACAGACTTCACATCCCGCGAAGCCCTGATTTTTCCGTAATAAATCCTCCCGAACCTGAGGCATTGCCTGTCAGCCCACCTCACAGCAGCCAGAGACCTCTTCAACGAATCCCTGTCCACAAGAACCCTGACCAGCTCCCTGTAAAAGTCAGGCAGGTTATCAATGTCAGGAAAGCTCTCAAAGATGGAGGAAAGCATGCCGTGAAGGTTCCTGCCCACAACCCTGACACGCTCAGACTCAACAACCTTCATCCGCTCAAGCTTCTCGCCCCTCACCTTAGAAGCCGCCTTAACCACAGCGCGCTTCCCAGCCTTAATGGATACATCAAGATAGAAGTCAGGGCCTTCAACCTTCTGCAGAGACTGGAAGTTCATTCCTTTCTGGAATGATACGGCATTTAATAAGCTATTGCAAAAAGAATCCACCCGGACAAGAATACCGAGAAAACAGCAGAATTTAAACCAAAATCTACAATAACGGAACTCTAACTACGGGAAGCAGACCATAACCAATCAAAAAATAACCTGAAGCCATCAGCAACATGCTCACTCTCAATCAATATCCCTGTGGGGGTGCCCATCAGCAAGAATATTGCGACCTTATCACCATAAATTACAGTCCCGACAGGAAGATAGCTACCCCGCTTGAACCTTATTTCAGAAAGAGGCAACTTGACCTTTTTTTCAGAAGACAAGACACACCTCAGCCTTATACCCGCCTTGACCCTCCGCCTGATAAAATGAGGGTAATAAAAGGTCAATACCCCGTAAAATTCTTCATCAGAACCATAAGCCAGCAGGACATCTCCTTTTTTAAGAGTAGATAGAATATCTTCAAGAATATTCCTGATTCCATCCTTGTCGATATATACGCTAACCTCCGGACATGAAGCAGACAGCCTTGAAACAGCGTTCAACTCAGGAATTACCCTTCTTATCCCAGCCTCACGCTCATCAAAGCGCTCCCTCTCGATCCTAATAAAGGAAAGCAAAGAAGACGGAGGACTGGCTTTAAAATATCTCCTGTTGCTCTTCACAACAAACCCAACCAAACCCTTTCTGATAAGCCTCTGCAACTGCTCATAAGCATCACTACGGTTAACATGAGTCCTGCCTGCAACGTCTGAAGCCATACTGGGGCCAAACTTCAACAAGTCAACATAAACCTTTGATTCGTTTCCAGAGAGAACAGACCTGAGAGCTTGCTCGAGCATGTAACGGTAAAATCTCGGCCGCTTATAATTCTTTCTATTATTGTCTGCTACACCAACAACAAAAATATAAAATAAACACATCTTTCCCCATTAAAATGGCAAACACAACACCACCATCAAACCTGGAAAAAAGATTAATGCGAGAGTTTGAAAGCCGACCGGATGCTTTTATATCTGCAGCGGGAAAATTCACATTTATTGAACGGTTCGTGAAAAATCCTGCGTTTTATCTAATCTGCTTGGTTCTGGGACGAAGAGGAAGCTATGGCGAATTTATTGAAGCTCAAGTTGAACACAAAATTAACGAATCGGTATTTTATTCAGTATGCAATAACTTCGAAGTCTCGCCACTATCCAAACCTGATTTTGAGACTGAAAAACGGCAACAATATGCTACTTTGGGACGCATACATGCCAATTACCTTCATGAATTCGAAGCAGAAGAACTGACACGCCCTCCAGTTGGTGATCCACTTTTCACAGTTCCACTCTATCTTGACTTTCGTAACCATCTGACTTTTCTTGTTCCGCAAGCAATACAAATGGGGGCTGACGCGGTAGTGGAATATCGAGTAACCATAGAACAGAAAATAGTGGCACTCCAGCATCAGATCACTTGTGACAGAAGCCTGCCAAACATGTGCGGCACATACAGAAAGATTACTGGCCTGGCAATCAAGCTGGCAACATGAAAAACATGTTTAAATATTTCAACTACCAAGTTACAATGATTAGAGCTATCCGAGCTTTGCCAGCATGCCGCTCTTCCTTGCCCGACGGAACAGGTAAATGTACAAAGGCCACGCAACAACAAAGTACGCTAAGGAAGACAAAGCGGGCTTTCCAAAAAACACCGGGCTGCCAACAACAACATATCTTGCCTGCTCAAAGATGTGCGTGAACGGCATGAACTCTGAAACCACCCTTACAGGCCACGGAAAAGTCTCCTTTGGGAAGAAGGGCGCGGAGAGGAATATGAAAGCCTGCAATGCCGTCCAAGCAATGAAGCCATAGCTCTTGCCCAGGGTAACTATCATGCCTGTTATGATGATGGCAAGCGCCAGCGAGGACACCAAAGTAAACAAGGAAAGAAAAACCACGCTCCCAAGAACATCTGAGAATTCAGGCACAAAGATGAGAGCAATCCCTATCATGAGTGCAAGCACAGCCAAGGAAGTAACTGCAGCCGTTACAAGCCTGCTCACAACGTATTCAACCTCAGTAACCCCTGAAAGCAGAATAGCCTTAAGGCTGCCGCTCCATATATCCTCCATCATCTGCAGATTGGCCGTGCTCTGGCCAACATAAGCAAAATTCCAGAATATGTTGATAGCCAAAAGGACAAGGCCCGCCTCCACAGAAAACGTCTTCGAATACACTGAAAAAAAGCCCCAAACCAACACGCTTGTCAGAGGGAAATAGAGAATCTCAAAAACTCTCCATTTTGACCTGCGGATAATCAGGGAGTCCCTATACAGCATAGCAACAATCTTATACGGCCTCATCCCTTAACCATCTCCACAAAATAGTTTTCCAAATCAGGATAGTGCTTCCTGATGCCCGCAACAGAGCTGACCTCCATGATTCTGCCGCGGTTTATGAAAGCGACACGGTCCGCAAGATACTCAACCTCCCTCATGTAATGGCTTGTCAAAACTATTGTCGCCCCCCTGCGCTCCCTGATAGCCTTTATCTCCTTTCTGACCTTTATCGAAATGTCAGGGTCAAGGCCCAGAGTTGGCTCATCAAGGAAAAGTATCCTTGGATCCGCAACCAATGAATAAGCAAGCGCAAGCTTTGCCTTTTCCCCTGTTGACAAAGCATCAAACTTAGAATCCCTGACGCCCCTGAGGCCAAAAAAATCCAGAAGCTCACCTATCCTGCGAGCCCTGTTATTGACAGTATAAGCCATTCCGGCAAAGCCGAGTATATCCCCACACGTCAATGACCAATGGAATCTCTCATCACCTGAAGCGTACCCTATCTTTTCCATTACTTCCTGATTTCCAGCCCTCTCTCCCATCACACTGATAGTTCCCTTGTCAGGAAGAAGCAACCCAAGCATCATATTTACCAGTGTTGACTTGCCTGCACCGTTAGGGCCGAGTATTGCAAAGATTTCGCCCTCATTTATTGAAAGGCTTGCATCATTAACCGCATAAAAACCCCTTCCCGCAGCATCCCTGAACCTTTTTGAAACCCCACTAACCTCTATGATTGCCATGAACACAGGAAACGAAAACAATTTAAAAACATATGCAAACACAAAGCAGATGAGCAAAACAAGCGCAGTAAAGAGATGGGGGCTTGCAATAGCAATAGCCATAGTCCTGAACCTGTTCGTGAACTACGGCATAGCTACCTTCTACAAGGCGCCAAAATACGAGGACTACTGCCCAGCAATGGCTTATGAGCGGGCAAAATTCCCTTATGCGGAGCCAAAAAACTGCACGCCCGTAACCGTTTCAGAGCAGCTTGAGAAAAACTGCACAGAAAGCAAGGGATACATACAGTACAAATACGACTCTGTAGGCTGCCCGACAAAGGCATACTGCGAAACCTGCCAATACAGCTTCCAGCAAGTGCATGACAAATATGAAAGCAATGTCTTCTTCATACTTGTGGTAGTCGGGGTAACATCGCTTGTTGCAGGGCTTGCCATAAACGTGCAGTCAGTAGGCACAGGACTCCTCATAGGGGGAATAATCAGCATACTCGTGGGCACAATAAGAAACTGGAGCAACCTTGCAGACATAGCCAAATTCGTAATACTCGGAATACTACTTGCAATACTGATATTCATAGGCTACAGAAAACTCAGGGATTAAGGAATCCGGATATATAAAACTTATCAGGTTCTGCTGGCATAAGTAAACAAACATCAAACATGAGTAGGCACAAAGCTTGTTTTTGTTCAGAAAAAAACCAAAAATGTTTTTATACGCTCACCTATCTGGCAAAGCCTGTCTCAAAGAAATACGAGAAAAAGAAAACAAACAAACGGGGTGGTGACTGTGAATGAAAGGGAAGTTCTGGACAAGATAAAGGCTGAAAGCACAAGGATAATAGACCTGCGGTTTGTCGATATGCCTGGCCAATGGCAGCATTTCTCAGTACCCTCAACAGAGCTAACCCCTGAATCGTTCCAGAGCGGATTCGGGTTTGACGGCTCAAGCATAAGAGGGTTCCAGACAATCGACCAAAGCGACATGCTCGTAATCCCTGACCCGAGCACAGCATTCACAGACCCCTTCTCACCATCCACGCTTGTAATGATATGCGATGTAAAAGACCCTGAAACAGACACGCCCTACGAAAAAGACCCGAGGCAGATGGCAAAAAAGGCAGAAAAACATCTCCTGAGCACAGGCATCGCAGACATCAGCTTCTGGGGGCCTGAACTGGAATTCTTCATATTTGACGGAATAAGATACGGGCAGAACGAGCACAGCAGCTTCCACATGATAGACTCGAAGGAAGGCATATGGAACACTCACAGGAAAGAGGGAAACCCTCACCCAAACCTCGGATACAAGGTCAGGTACAAGCAAGGATACTTCCCAACACCCCCAACAGACTCGCTGCAAAACATAAGAAACGAGATGGCACTCACCATGATAAGCTGCGGAGTCCATGCAGAATGCCACCACCACGAAGTCGCCACCGCGGGACAATGCGAGATAAACATGAGATACAACAGCCTTGTGAAAACCGCTGACAACGTGATGATACACAAATACGTCACAAAAAACGTAGCAGTACGACACAACAAGACAGTAACATACATGCCAAAGCCCCTGTTCAACGACAACGGGACAGGCATGCATGTTCATCAGAGCCTCTGGAAAAACGGAAAAAACCTCTTCTACGACAAGGAAGGATACGCAATGACAAGCAAGACCTGCCTACACTACATAGGCGGGCTGCTGAAACACGCGCCAGCGCTCTGCGCACTTATAGCGCCAACAACAAACTCCTATCGAAGGCTTGTGCCGGGGTTTGAAGCGCCTGTAAACCTTGTCTACTCAAAAAGAAACAGGAGCGCAGCAGTTAGGATACCCATGTACATGACAACAGAAGGCTCAAAAAGAATAGAATTCAGGTGCCCTGACCCCACCAGCAACCCCTACCTTGCGTTCCCTGCAATGCTGATGGCAGGGCTTGACGGAATAAAAAACAAGACAGACCCTGGAGAGCCAGTTGACAAGGACATATACGAGCTCGGCAGGGAAGAGAAGAAAAAGCTCAGGACAACACCCCTCTCACTGACAGAAGCCCTTGACAGGCTCGAAGAGGACCACGAATTCCTGCTGCAGGGAAACGTATTCACAAGGGAATTCATAGAAACATGGATAGAGCACAAGCGCAGGAAAGATGTGGACCCTGTGAGGCTCAGGCCGCATCCCTGGGAATTCCACCTGTACTACGACGCATGAAACAAAACCACACTGTAAGAAAAAACAAACGTTTCCCTGCACAAGGGCGGCAAAAACGCGCAACAGAACAAACGTCAATAAAACCAGTCAAAAAACAAACATTTGTCCACTGAAAGCAAGAAAAAATTGATAAGCAGCCGTAAATGCACCAAAAAACAAAAAACCAGAGGTGGTAAAATGGTTTATTCGTCAGGAAACGGAGAAAGCACAGCCCCAAAATACTTTGGCTTGCGAATACCTGTTGTTCCGGAAGCAGGATTTTTAAGGGCAAAATACGCAATAGTAGGAATAGTGACAACGGGACAGGGAACTGACCAGAGAGGAAAAAACCCAGTAACGCCATTCCCTTGGGACGCATTCACTGCAAGACCAGAAGAAGGAATATATTCAGGACACAACCTTTCGTACACAATAACAAGGAAAAACCTCCAAAGCCCTGTTCCACTTAGTCAAGCACTTGCAGACGGGCTATCCCCAGAAGGATACGATGAAAGAACGATGCCACAAGTACTTCTAAAAGTCGGAGACAGAGATGGAAGGATAGTCCGGCTCAACAGCCTTGAAGCAACAGTAAACTCAATGACGCGTACTTAAAACTCGAATAGCTAATTGGAGTAGCGCAGAGTCTCCTTAAGCCCCTCCCTGAGAGGGGTGTATTTAATTTTCAGTTCATTCCTGCTTCTCTCAGTATCACAAAACATCTCCCACTCCATGTAAGGAAAATCTGTATCAGCACTTAAAGCAACCTCTGGACGTAACCCCAACAGCTCCCCTATAATGCCAACAAGCTCGCTATACCTTATAACCTCATCGCCACAGACATTAAATGGCTGACCAACAGCAGAATCCCTCTTAAAGCAGGCAACAAGCGCATCAACAACATCATGGACGTAAACAAACTGCACCCTCGGGTCAGAAGACGGAATCCTAAATGTCTTATGTCCAGAGACCAACTCCACAACCCTGTCCATCCTGCCGCTGTAATCCCGCGGGCCATACACATAAGTAGGTCTTACAATAGAGAACGGCAATCCATGTGAAGAAAAAAGCAGGTCCTCGCAGGCAGCCTTATCCTCCCCATAGCTGCCAAATGGGTTTCTTCCAGAACGGGGAGAAGACTCAGTATAGGGAAGTTTGTCACCCATGTTGTAGACAGCCACGCTGCTAACAAAAACATAACGCTCCGCGCTCCCAGAAAAGACATCAATCGCGCCCCTCATCTGCGAAGGAGTGTAACAAGACATGTCAAAAACGCAGTCAAAACGCCTGCCTGAAAGCGCAGCACGAAACCTGCCTGAGTCATTTCTGTTGCAGACAAGCTCCTCAACCTTGCCACCAAACAAGCCCTTCCTGCTACCCCTGTTGAGGACAGTAACATAGTTGCCTTCATCCAAAAGCCTCTGGACAAGGAAAAAGCCCATAAACCTGTTACCGCCAAGAACAAGAACACTCATCTCTGCGCAACACCGCTCCTCACAGCAGCCTCAGCAACAGCCTTTGCTACCGCGGGAACGATTCTCCTGTCAAGGGCTTCAGGAACAATGCAGCCCCGGGAGGGCTCTACAAGAGAAGCGATGGCTCTGGCAGCAGCAAGCTTCATGTCCTCATTGATAATGGAAGCCCTCACGTCAAGAGCGCCCCTGAATACTCCAGGGAAAGAAAGCGAGTTATTAATCTGGTTTGCAAAATCAGAGCGGCCAGTAGCAACAACAACAGCACCGCCCCTTAATGCATCCTCAGGCATAATCTCAGGCACAGGATTTGCCATGGCAAACACAACAGGCTCACTCATCGAAGCAACCATCTCAGAGGACAAGACCCCCGGAGCAGACAAGCCAATGAACATGTCAGCCCCCCTTACAGCATCAGCAAGCGAGCCCTGCAGCCCGTCAAGATTAGTAATGCGGGCAAGCTCCTCCTTATACGGGTTCATGTCTTCCTTCCTGCCTTTGTAAATAATTCCGGCCTTGTCAACCAAAACAAGGTCCTGAACGCCAAACGCAATTAGCATCCTCGCTACAGCAACTCCAGCAGCACCCGCACCGCTAATCACAACCCTGACCGAATCACTGCTTTTCCCTGAAACACTCATCGCATTAATGAAGGCAGCAAGCACAACAATCGCAGTGCCGTGCTGGTCATCATGCATCACAGGAACATCAAGCTTTTCCCTCAACGCGTCCTCAACAGAGAAGCACTTCGGAGCCGAAATATCCTCAAGGTTTATGCCCCCGAAAACAGGAGCGATGTTCACAACAGTTTCAACAATGGAACGCTCATCCTGCGAAGACAGGCAAACAGGAAAGGCATCGATGCCGGCAAGCTCCTTGAAAAGAAGGCACTTGCCCTCCATCACAGGAATAGACGCCTCAGCACCGATATTGCCCAGCCCGAGGACAGCACTGCCATCACTCACAACAGCAACAGAGTTGCCCTTCATGGTGTAATCATAAACCCTGCCCCTGTCCGAAGCAATGGCCCTGCAAGGCCCGGCAACCCCGGGGGTATAGACCAGGGAAAGGTCAGACCTTGAGCGCACAGGAAACTTTGACTGCACAGAAATCTTTCCCCTAAGCCTCGAATGCAGCTCCAAGGCATCATCAAAAACAGAACCAACCATAAGCCCCCGGAAACAAGCTCAGATAAGGAATCTCTTGCTCAAATCCATATCGGCAAAACTGTCAGCCTCCTCAATCAGTTTCTTGGAAGTAGTCTTGCCAAAAGCCATAACCTCAATCCTGCACCCCAAGGCACTCCTTAAATGCTGAACCAAAGGAAGAAAGTCGCCATCGCCGGAAATCAGCACAACAGTATCAAGCTTCGGAGCCATCTCAATGGCATCCATTGCAATGCCTATATCCCAGTCACCCTTCTTCGCGCCGCCTATGAAAACCTGAAGGTCCTTCGACTTAACCTCAAACCCAATCTTCTCAAGAGCTTCAAAAAAATTAGCCTCATCCTTCACATCAGCCTTAATCACGTAAGCAATCGCCCTGATGAGCTTCCTGCCGCTCGCAGCAGCCTTCAGAATCTCG
Organism: Candidatus Woesearchaeota archaeon; assembly: GCA_016211185.1. Taxonomy (GTDB): domain Archaea; phylum Nanobdellota; class Nanobdellia; order Woesearchaeales; family UBA10216; genus JACQST01. The sequence continues at coordinate 10,408 of JACQST010000008.1, forward strand.
CGGAAATTAACCTTTGTGTTGTAAAGGTTCTTCGCAGAATAGTAAAGGTTCTGCACATCCACAAAGATGCCAACACGCTGGTCCTTATACACATTAGGCAACATCAAAACAGCCTCACAGACAAAAAAAGGAGCCCGCAACTATATAAAGTTTGCCATGAAACACGAAACACAAAAACTCCAAAAATTGTATTTGTTTAGCTCAGCATAGTTGAGTGGTGAGCATTCTGTGGAGTTCTTGTCGGATGTTTTTTTGTTGGCTTTGCCATGTGGCGATGAGTGATGCGAATGTCTCGTAGGTTTTGA
>JACQST010000009.1 GCA_016211185.1 Candidatus Woesearchaeota archaeon
ACTCATCGCCACATGGCAAAGCCAACAAAAAAACATCCGACAAGAACTCCACAGAATGCTCACCACTCAACTATGCTGAGCTAAACAAATACAAAATATTATTATACGTGTTTCCTTGTTTTTGTCTTATGTCCAGGGCTCAGGCTGCTGTTGAGCATTTGATGAGTTATGGTTTTGCCATAGTTATGGTGTTGGTTGTTCTTGGGGCTCTTTCGTATTTCGGTGTCCTGAATGTTTATGATTTTGTTCCTGAGAAATGCGCTTTGTCTGGTTTTGAGTGCGAGGATTTCTCGTTGGATCTGTCCTCAGGCAAGGCTACGCTGGTGTTGCGGAACAGCGCGTCAGAGGCGGTTTACATTAAGTTGTTGTCTGTTGGGCTTGCAGGCAGGAATTTTTTGTGCAGGTTTGTTTCTCCGCAGCAGTTGAGGGTTGGTGCTGGCGAGAGTGTGGTTGTTGTTTCTAACTGTACCCGCCTGGATGGCTCTTATCTGGGGGATACAGGGGCTTTTTCCGGAAAAAGGAAGTATTCTCTCTCTGTTGAGTATTCGAGGCGTCCCGGAAGCCTTCTCCATGAGGGCGTGGGGGATATGCTGGTGAATGCTCAGGGCTCGGGTAATGTTTCTTCTGATGACGTGACTGGCCTTCTTTCCGGGTTCTGGCGGCTGGAGGGTAACGCGACTGATTATTCGGGCTTCCATAACGATGGGGTTGTGGCAGGCGCTGCCTGCGGTGTGCAGGGCTGGCGAGGCAGTGGATGCGGCTTTGATGGCGTGAATGATTTCATAGATGTTGGGAACAGCCCGAGCCTGAGGTTCTCGCAGGGCTTTACTGTCATGGCGTGGTTTAAGCGTTCGAATGTTGTTCCGTCTTCTTATTCGATTGTCAGCAAGGGAACACCCTCTAACCCTCCGGTGGACCTTGCTTATTCGCTTTTCATTGATGCTAATGACGGGGTGAGCCTCAGGGTGTCTGATGTGGGTAATGGCCTGAATCAGTTCAGCGCAGTTTCAACCCCAAGCGGAGCGGTTGCTGATACAGGGTGGCATCACGTTGCAGGCGTATACACTTACAACAGTGCTGGCAACGTCAATGGGATGGCTGTTTATCTGGATGGTGTTCAGAGCGGCGCTCTGGTTACAAACTCGAGAGGCCCTGTTTTTGACAGCCCTTCTCCTGTTCTGATTGCAGCTATCCCGGGCCCGAGCTGGGTCTTCAATGGCGTTATTGACGAGGTCAAGATAGTTAACAGGAGCCTTTCTGCTGAGGAGATAAGGCTTATCTATGATGGGGAGAAGTGATGGGGAACATAAAACTTTTTTTATATAAGCATGGTTTTCCGGTTTTTTATGGACATTATAATTCTGTCTCGTCTGCGTTTACTTTAGTTGACCGATTCGGAAATCTTGCGTGGTTTTGCGGCAAAGTTTAAGAAGTCAGGTTATAGGAATGTTTTTATGGGTAAGGCTGCAAGGAGATTAAGGGCGTGCCTTATATGCAGTAATTATTGTGCTTCAGCAGGTTACAGCTATGACGGCACGTTAAAATACGTCTTTTACTGTGAAAACTGCAAGAAGAAAATAACTTTAATTTTGGAGCCTTTAAGTCCTATAACTTGAACTTGGAAGTCTTTGCTTTCCACTCGAGCTCAGATATCGGCATTGTCGGCTTGTCTGGGGGCATCATGGCATCAAGAGCTTCAAAAGGGTCCTTCCGTGCGTTCGCCTTATTCTCTTGCTTCATATCGCTATTGCTGTAAGGCGCTATTCTTAAATTTTCTGTTAACCTGTTGAATAGTGAATTAACTCACGCCTTGCTCCTCTTCACTATGAGCTCTGCAAGCAGTCCAAGGAGGAGTATCTGGAGGCCTGCGAGCAGGGCTATGAATGGGAACTGGGTTACGTGCCCTTCGAAGAGGTATTGGTATAGCCCGAGGCCTGTTGCGAGGCTCATTGTTATGAATGCCGGGAACAGGAAGAACTTGAGGGGGTCGAAGTAGACCATTATTCTCAATATGAGTGTCATGAATCCTATGAAGTCCCTTACAGGGTTTATTGCGGATTTTCCTTCTCTTTTGTGGTATTCTATTGGGATGTATTTGACTGTGTGGCTGTTTGTGAGTGCTGCGAGGGTTATCGTTATGGTGAATGAGAAGCCGTTTGGGTAGAGGTTCATGAATTGCAGGGCCATGTCTTTCCTGAACAGCCTGAACCCTGAGTTGAGGTCGGGTATTTTTCTTCCGGTGAGGATGTTTGCCATCAGTCCGAGTATGAGCTTTGCGGGTTTCCTCATGGTGGGCACGTTTTTTCCTGAGCGTGCTCCTACGACCATGTCATATCTGTCGTGGTGCTCAAGGAGCAGGGGTATGCTTTCTATTGGGTATGTTCCGTCTGCGTCTGTTATTAGTATCCAGTCGTGCTTCGCGTTCTTGAGGCCTGTTTTGAGCGCTGCGCCGTATCCCAGGTTGTATGGGTGCGTTATTGTCCTTATTCCTTGTATGCCTTGCAGTATCTCTGCTGTTTTGTCTGTGCTTCCGTCGTTTATGGCTATTATTTCGTGTCTTGTTTTCTGGAGTGTTTTCTTTATGCGCTCTATTGTTGCCGCTATTGATTTTTCCTCATTGTATATGGGTATTAGGACGGTTATCATGTTCAGGTGTGGTCTTTGTTTTCCCTGTACCATGCCACGAGCCTTTTTATTCCTTCCTCTATTTTTGTCCTCGGCATGAATCCGAGCAGCCTTCTTGCTTTGGTTATGTCTGCGTATGTTGCTGGCATGTCTCCTGGCTGTGGCGGCGCTTGTTTTGTCCTTGCTTTTTTGCCGAGTTCTTTTTCGATTGCTGTTATGAGGTGTTGGAGCTCGACTGCGTTTGAGTTGCCGAGGTTTATCACTTCGTATCCGAGATGTCTGTCTATTGCTGCGGTTATGCCCTGTATTATGTCAGCTATGTATGTGTAGTCTCTTTTTGTCCTTCCGTCGCCGTATACCTCTATCTCTTTTCCCTGGTCTATGAGCCTTGTGAACTTGCATGGCGCCATGTCTGGTCTTCCTCTTGGGCCGTATACTGTGAAGAACCTGAGGCAGGTTATGTTCATTCCGTAGAGGGAGTGGTAGCTGTGGCACATGAGTTCGCCTGCTTTTTTTGTTGCTCCGTAGGGGCTTACTGGCTTGTCTGTCCTGTCTTCTTCTGAGAACGGCACTTTTTTGTTTGCGCCGTATACTGATGAGCTTGATGCGAAGATTGTGTTTTTCACGCTGTATTTTCTGGCGAGTTGAAGAACATTTACAGTGCCTTTTATGTTTACGTCTGTGTATAGCTCTGGTTCCTTGAGTGATGGCCTTACCCCTACTCTTGCTGCGAGGTGGACTGCTGCCTCTGGTTTTGCTTCCTGGAATGCTGCTTCGAGGGCTTTCTGGTTGAGTATGTCTTCCTTGCGGAACCTGTAGTTCCTGTTTTGCAGTGCTTTTGTTATGTTTCTTTTCTTGGCTTCGGGGTCGTAGTAGTCATTCAGGCTGTCTATGCAGGTTACTTTCTCGCCTCTTTCGAGGAGGGCTTCTGCAAGGTGGCTGCCTATGAATCCTGCTCCTCCTGTTATTAGGACTGTCATTTTGTTTTTAGCATCTTTATTGCTTCTTCTGCGAATTTTTCTGTGTTTCCTGGCTCAATCAGCACCCCGTTCTTTATGACTTCTCTGTGCGAGCCTGTGTCGAATGCTATGGCTTTTTTTCCGCATGCCTGTGCCTCTACTGCTGGTATGTCGAATCCTTCCCACAGGCTGCACGTTGCATATAGGTCGCATGCTCCGTAGTAGTAGGGTAATTCTTCATCAGGCACGTATCCTGCGTATATTACGTTTGGCCCTGACAGCCTTTTTAATTCTTGTGAATACCTGCCGAATGTGTGTTTTCCCACTATGATTAATTTTGTGTCTGGTAGTTCCTTTGTTATCGTGTTGAACGCTTTAAGGAGGAGGTGTATGCCTTTGTGTGGGGATATCCTTCCCACGTAGAGGATTGCTTTTCCTGTTATTCCATGTTTTTTCCTTGTTTCAATTATTTTTTTCCTGTTCAGTATTCCGTTGAACCTTTCGTGGTCTATCTTGACATATTCGACCTTGCTGTCAAGGCCTGTTTCCTTTTTCAGCTCTTTCCTGAGGAAGTCGCTTATTGAGTATATCTGGTCTGCGTTCCTTATTGTTCTGTTGGTCAGGATTCGGAACAGCTTGAGGTAAATCCTTTCGGTTGGGCTGAACAGTTTAGGAAACGCTATGCCCGCGTTGTAGTATATGTATTTCTTTCCGTATCTCTGCTTTGCCTTTGAGGCGATTATGTTCAGTGGGTAGAAGAAGCTGATTATGGTGTCGTATTCCTTCATCTGCTTCACGCATTTGTTGACTTTTGCTGTGTCGAGGAAGAAAAACAGCCTGTAGAGCCTCTGTGTGAATGCTCCTTTTGGCATTCCGAGGACTTTTAGTTCCGCGTTTTTTGGCTTCATGTCCGCTTCCAGCGCGTATATAGTGACTTTTTCGCCTTTTGCAGCAAGTTCCTCAGCTTTCTGTTCCACCAGCCTGTCTATTCCGCTGAACCTTGAGAATGTAGGCGTGAGTAGTGCTGTTCTCATTCGGGCTGGCAGGAGAAAGTTGTTTAAAAGGCTTTCTGCCTTTGGGATTTGGCTACTTCCTGTTGCCTGTCCTGAACATGCGGGTTTCCCTTTTTACTTCGACGACGTCAAAAATCTTTACCTTCGGGACAAGTGGGAGGATGAGCAGTATGAATAGGAGGGCTATCAGGTATCTTGTGAAGAAGTCTGTCTGTATCTGCGCTATGCCGAATGCGTGCAGGAACAGGAATAGCATCAGCATGGCGACAAGGCCGAAATAGAGCATTATCGCGGTCTTTTTGGCTTGTTTTCCCATCTGTTTTTTTTTTACGGTGTCAGTGTATTTAAGCCTTTTCCTGTTTGGGCTCAGGGGTTTGCCTTGTATATGAGTGTATCTTCGATTGTTCTTAAGATTTTTCGAATGCCTGGGGTTGCATATATTATTTCGATTGTGCCTGTTTCTGTGTCGTACACTGCATGTGACCTTGTCACTGTTTGTCCGTTTAGCTCGTGTATTGACATGCGAGCATTGAGCTCTTCTAATGTTATTGGGCTATTTATAGCTGCTGCACGGGTGTAGGGGCTTGGCTCTGGCGGGTTTCCGAGCCTTTTTTCAAGCCTTCTTGCTGCCTCTTCAGGGCTGCATGTGCATTCCAGTATCAGTATCTCGGTTTTCCAGTAGGCTGTCAGCATGTAAAAACTCTCGCGGACTGTCGTGTCTACAAAGTGCACCTCCACTATGGCGCCCTTTCCTTCTTCAATTGTTTTTTGCGCCAAGTTGTACAGCTCCATCCATACAGGTGGGTGTTCGTCAGCTACTCCTTCTTTTATGCCCCATGCCTGTTCTATGGGGTGCGGGGTATGTAGCTCGTATCCTTCCAGCCGTTGTTCTAGCTTTTGCGCTGCGGTTGTCTTGCCTGTTTCTGGCAGGCCTGCTATTATTATTAGCGGGTTCATGCGGGAAAGCGAATAGAACAGTGTTTAAATATGTTACTGTTTAGTGACTAAGGAGTTGTATAGCTTTATGTGCTGCTCGACGTTCTTCTCTATGGTGAACCTTTTTGGCTTTGACGTTGTGTATTCCTTGTTGTATGCCTTGTGTATTGCTTCTGCTATTGATTCGGGGCTTTTTGGCTTTGCAAGGATGTATTTTCCTGATACTACTTCTGGGAGGGATGTTGTGTTGCTCGCCACTACTGGTTTGCCCATTGCGCAGGCTTCTGCTGCAGCGTATCCGAAGCCTTCGCTCAGGCTCGGGACAACTATGCAGTCTGCTGCGGCTATGTAGTCTGGCAGTTCCTCGTATGATACGGGTTCGTGTATTATTGCCTTGTTTCCTGCTTTTTTGGCTTCCTTGATGAATTCGTTGTGGCTTTTGCTGTGGTCTTTTGCTATTATGAAGAGGAACTTGAAGTTCTTTATTCTTATGTGCCTTATGGCTTTTGCTGCGTATTTCAGTCCTTTGCTTGGCGCTGCCCTTCCGAAGGTGAGGCAGGTGTAGCTTTTTCCGAGCCCGAGTTTTTTCCGCGTTTTTTTTCCGTCGTGCTTTTTTGGGTCAAAATGGCTGTAGTCAAGCCCGTTGTATATCGTCATTGTCTTTTCTGGGTTTATCCATTTGCATTTGAGGAGCTGTTTTCTTGTTGATTCTGAGACGCATATGTGTTTCTTGAATCCGAGCCTGTATATGGGCTGTTCAAGCAGGTCGTGTATTGCTGCTGTTGCGGGGCTCATGTCTGTGTATTCTGCCCATTTCCCGAGCCATACTTCGTGGATTGTTATTACTGCGGGCTTTTTCTTTGCTCTGGCTGCTATCCATGCCGGGAATGCCGAGTTGAATGTGGAAGTGTGTATTACGTCTGCTTTTTCCGCCAGTTTTATTGCTTTGGGTATTGCCTCGAGGCTGTATAGGTATCTGTGGCAGGAGTTTATGCGGTGTATCTTTACTCCGTTGTGTTCCTCGTATTTTTTTGTGCCCTTTATCTTTCTGGTCAGGACTGTTGCTGTGTGTCCTTTCTTCACTGTTCCTTCTGCCAGGTTCTTGAACAGGGTTTCTGCTCCTCCTTTGAACGGCCAGTAGTTGTCCAGTATGTAGAGTATTCTCATTTTTGTATTATCTTTTTTGCAGGATGTTTATGAATATTTCGTTACTTTTATACAAGATAGCGGTTTATTGGCAGCGGAAACTTTTTAGAGTAGTTCATATGAATGCGTTATTTTACTATGGCAGTTTCACCGATGATTGGGCTTAATGATGGGCATGGAATCCCCGTTCTTGGCCTTGGCACTTGGCAGATGTCTTCGAAGGCTGCGGAGGCTGCTGTGGGCTGGGCGCTGGAGGCTGGCTACAGGCATGTTGATACTGCCGCTATTTATGGGAATGAGGAGGGTGTTGGCCGAGCTTTGAGGTCAGGCAAGGTAGCCAGAGAGGAGGTTTTCGTCGCTACAAAGCTCTGGAACGCTGACCACAAAAGCCCGAGAGATGCGCTTCTGGCCAGTTTGAGGCGTCTGCAGCTGGACTATGTTGACCTTTATCTTATCCATTTTCCTGTTCCTCAGCGTGTTCGTTCATGGAAGGCTTTGGAGGCGCTTCAGGCAGAGGGCTTGTGCCGTTCCATTGGCGTGAGCAACTTCACTGTGCGGCATCTTGAGGGGTTGTTTGGGGATTGCAGTGTTGTGCCTGCTGTGAATCAGGTTGAGCTTCACCCGTTTCTTTACCAGAGAGGGCTGTTGGAGCTGTGCAGGAAGAAGGGTGTTGTTGTTGAGGCTTATAGCCCTTTGACTCATGGCCAGAGGCTTGATGATGCAAGGCTGGCTGAAGTAGCTTCCCGCTGCGGTAAGTCCCCTGCTCAGGTCTTGATTAGGTGGTGTGTGCAGAAGGGGATGGTTGTGCTGCCTAAATCCGCTAATAAGGAGCGGATAGCTGAAAATGCAGATGTTTTTGGCTTCAGAATAAATGAGGGGGACATGGCTTTTCTTGACTCGCTTGATGAGGGGTTCAGGACTTGCTGGAACCCTACTGATGCGCCCTGAACCACAACTAACTTCTCTTTTTTTCTTGCAGTCGGTTCTCGGCTTCCTGTATGGCTATCTTCCTTACTACTTCTTCAACCTTTTTCTGGGTTTTCTCAGTAGTTTTGTACATGTAGAACGTTGTGGCTATGAGGAATATGAACCCCAGTATTATGACGAGGTCCATTTTTCTGCTTATGTTGAGGGTTCTTGCGAATGGGTTTAGGAGTTCTGGTATGAGGGAGGTGAGTGTTATTGCTGCGGATAGTAGTGTCCAGACGAGCCATTCGTTTATTGTGAATTCTTTTCTTTTCAGGTTGAGGAATGAGAGGTATATTAGGAAAAGCCCGAACAGGGCTCCGAACACCTGTATGACGAGCACCATTTTTTTACCTTGTTATCTTCCACCACAGCATCTTCATGACTATTGATATGCCGTCCATTACTGTTGTGCCTTTGTACTTATCGATGTATATGGTCTCTATCGGGACCTGGGCGTATTTAAGCTTGTGCTTTCCCGCGAGTGCTATCATTTCTGATTCTACGCTGTAGTCTGGCGATGTCCATTTTATCTGCCTGTATGCCTGTGCTGTCATTGCCCTGTATCCGCACTGGGTGTCTTTTATGTTCATTCCGAAGAGGGTTTTTATTGCTTTTCCTATGAACCAGTTTCCGAATTTCAGCACTGCGGGCATCTGGCTGTTGGGTTCCCTGTATCCGAATGCTATGTCTGTGGTTCCGATTGCTTTTGCGAAGGAGGGGATGTCTTCTGGCATGTGTTGCAGGTCTGAGTCTATGAATATGAGTGCGTCTGCTCCTTTGCTTATCGCGTATTCTGCGCCTGTCTTGAGCGCAGCTCCTTTTCCGAGGTTGGTTACGTGTCTTATTGCTGTTATGCCTGTCTGTTTTGCGTGTTCATATGTCTTGTCCTTGCTTCCGTCGTCAACTACTATTATGCTCTCGTTGCTGAGCTGTTTTTTGGCTCTTTCGGCTACTTCCTGTATGTGTCTTTCCTCGTTGTATGCGGGTATTATTGCGTACAGCTTCATTTTCTGCTTTGTTCTCTTAATTTATCTTATGTCCTCTATTCTTACCTTGAAGTAGAGTGTCCTGTTGCCGAGCGGGTGTTTTTCCGGGTCTGTTCCGTATGCTTTTTCTGGCGGGACTTGTATTGTTTTTTCCTCGCCTTTATTCATGCCGAGCATCTGTTCTTCGAGCCCGGGTATTATCTGTAGGCTTCCTGCTGTGAACGTGAGTGGCGCAGAGTCCTCTCCTAATGCGGTGTCTTTTGTTGTGTTCTTGTTTTCCCAGCCTATTATGGAGCTGTCAAATACTTGTCCGGTTTCGAGGAAGCCTATGTAGTTGAATGTGATGTTGTCTCCGGGGCTGGCTTTGGTTTTCTCGATTTTCTGTGTAGGCTGCTGCTGTTGCTGTTGCTCTGGCTGCGGCTCTGGTTTTTTTCTGTATTCCTCGTTGATGTGCGGCTGTCCTCCTTTCCAGTCTACTTTGTAGACGTATATCTTTGCGCCTGTTACGCTTGTCTGTGTTGTGAGGAGCTTGAAGTGCCTTAGTGTGTGGCCTTCCATGAAGAACATCTTTGTGAACATGCTTGCATTAAGCTCTGGGACTGCCATTATGAGCCTGTAGTTGTTGCCTTCTGGTATGACTGTTGCTGTTGCCCCGACTCCTACGTCTTGCTGCTCGTATGTCTTTGTTTCAATGCCTGTTTCTGTCACGAATACGACTCCTTTTGGGTGCCTTATCTCGTTTTGCTGGTTATAGAACCACACATCTTGGTTCGTGAGGTTTATGCGCATTCCGTTGTTGCATGTTGCTGTGTTGCCTTTTTCCCTTTGGCAGCTGTCCATCTGTGCGTAGTTTGGCCAAGGCGCAACCCATGTGTTTGCGTCGGAGTCTGTTGGTATGGCTATCATCTCGTCGTATGTCTGCTCTGCCTGTTCCATTGTGTAGTTGAATTTTTTCTGCATATCCTCTATTGCTTCCTGATGGGGCTTGTTTCTCAGTCTCTGCCAGATGTATGCTTTTTCGAAGTTCCAGCTTCCGAAGTGTGCCCAGACCCCTGATTTGCCTATCATGTCTTCTGAGGCTATGAAGAATGCCTCTGGCGGCTCGCAGTGGGTGTATCTGAGCACGTTTTCTGCCTGCTCTTCACTGATTCCGTATTTCCTTGTGAGTGTTCTCTTTGCAGTGTCCCTGTTTTCTTCGAATATGTCGTATAGGGTCTTTACCGATGTTATGGTGTCTGCGGTGTTTGTCTTCTGGAGCTCGTCAAAAGCGTTGTTGCCTCCGCAGTCAAGCATCCTGAGTATGCCTACGGCGAGTTCCTCGTTGTCTGTCCTCAGTATCTGCCCTACCCAGTGTGCCTGCGGGCTTCCCTGTGTTGTTCCGTCGAACGTTACTGGCCTTTCTGCAAGTGCCTTGAAGTGGTGGCCGAAGTCCCACCATGAGGTGATTATTGCTGTCTTGTTTGAGTTATCTCTTATTGCTGCGAGCGCGTTATACCATGCGTCGTTTATCATCGGCACGTCGCCTCTTGCTGCTGCTGTTGATATTCCCCAGACGTTTGTTGGGGTTATGAACAGCATTGCCGCAACTATTATAAGCGAGGTGTTGGCAAGCAGTCTGTTAAGGTGCATTTCCCTTACAAGAATGTGGCTTATGTGCCTGTAGAGGAACCCTATGGTTGTTCCGAATCCTATGCTGAATGCAGGCGCGAGCAGAAGCACAAACCTTATTCCTTTGGTGCTTGCATATATCGTTATTATGAACCAGATTATTAGCATTGTTGCGGGCTTCATGTCGATGGGCTCTGATTTTAGTGCCGCGTAGGCTACTCTTAGAACTATCGGGGCTGCGAGGAGCAGTATGAATGGCTGCTGCTGGAAATTGTTTCTTAGCAGCAGGAGCACGAACCAGTATACGGCTGCTGCTGCTATGTATAGCATCTCTGTTGTGTCGACTCTTTTCTTTACTATGGTTATTCCTACTCCGAGGAGCGCTATGTAGAAAAGGAAAAGCCCTCCTGCGTTGTTTAGTATGCCGTTTATGTCTCCTTCGTTTAGCTCTGCCACTGTTGTGAGCACGTTTGGCCACAGGCTTTCCGTTACTGGCTGCTTTATCCTTGTGAATCCTATTGAGCCTATTGGCCCTGTGGCGAATGTTTCGAAGTTTGATAGCAGGGATACGGTTACTGCTGAGGTAAGGAGGAACGCCAGGAAAACTGTTAGTGTTGTTGTCGTTTCCTGTTTGCGTATGAATCCTTTGAAGTTTCGCATTACTTCGTTCCTGTTTGCAACCGCAAGGTAGCCTGTGTATAGCGCTGTTACCGCGATTATTATGTCGAATATGAACCACCAGCCTCCCCAGAAGCGTGCATATAGTCCTATTGTTGCTCCGGCGAGTGCTCCAAGGATTAGCTTGTTTCTGGTTTGTTTTGCCTCGAGCGCCTCAAGGTAGAGGTATGCTGCGAGGACTGAGAAGAACACTACCCATGTGTCTGAGTCTCCGTGGCCGTAGAGTGTTCTGGTCATGAATGCGGGGTTTATGGCCATCATTAGGCCTGCAAACAGCCCGGCTACGTTTCCTGCTATCCTTCTTGCTATTAGGAATACGAGGGCTGCTGTTATGCCCGCGATTATTACAGGGTAAAGCATCTCTGCTCCCATAAGGGTTATTGAGGGGCTGATTGCGCTCAGTATGAAGTATAGGTAGGCTATTGAGTATGGGTGGAATGTGTCTTCTGGCTCTATGAGCCTTCCGTTTGGTGCAAGTTGGAACGTGTCGTAGCTTTTTCCGTCCTTGAGTATGTCTCCGGGGTATCCGTGTTCGACTATGTTTTTCGCATACCTGTACCAGTAGTATGGGTCTATGTCTGGCATGTATGGGTTGTTTTTTGAGTCCATGAAGAATGTCTTGAACTTGTCTGCCGCGAGTTTTGTCTGTTGCTTTACGTCTATTTCTGCGCCTGCGTATTGTCCTGTCTCGAATTTGTATTTGTTTGTCCTTATTGCCTTGTCGAGTCCCTGTCCTATCAGCGCGTCTTTTCTGTCCTGCGGCAGGTTCGGGTATTGCTGGCTTATTGCGTTGTCAAGGTCGTTCCTTATTTCTCCATGCATGACCTGCCTGCCCCAGTCCTCGGTGTATGTCATCTGGGCAGGTAGCATGCGTATGTATGTGCTTACAATCACTAAGAGGATTATTCCAATCAGTGGGAGTATCTTGTCGCTGTGCCTGTTGTAGAATGATGCTATTGAGGATACGTCAAGCGCTACTTCGTCTTCTGTCTTTTCCGCGGGCTTTTTTGCTGTTTCCCTGAATGCGCTTTTTGTCTTTGCCCATAGCTGCCTGAGGTCTATTTCAGAGTCTTCCTCGTCTTTGTGGTGTTCTGGTGAGTGTTGTTGTTCTGTTTCTTGGTCTGCCTTGGAGGGGTCTTTGGAGTGGTGTGTTTGTTCGGCCTTGGGCTTTTCTTTCTTCCTGAATGGCCATATGTTCTTCAGGTCTATGTCAAGGTCTTCGTCTTTGTCTTTTCCGTCCATTTCAGCGCCCGACTTTTTTTATGTTTGGCAGAATTTTTTTGCAGACAATGCCTCTTTTTATAAATGTTATTGAAGGAGGAACTTCGCGAAGTATAGTAGCCCGGGTTCCTGCATTAGGAGCTTGGTCATGTATTTTGTGGGGAAGTCTCGGTCGTATTCTTCAAGTATCTTTCTGTTTTTTTCTTTCTGGAATATTGCTATTAGCCTGTTGTAGTCCTTTTCTTCGAACCGGTCCATTGCTTTTCTCATCATTAAATGCATCCATAAGTCTCTTCCGAGTTCCTTTCTCCATTCTTTTTCATAGTTTTTCCTTTCGATTAAGGATTTTGCGAGGGCTTTTCCTGCGATGTGGCTCTGCATTATTCCGCCGAGTGTTGTTGCCTTAACCATTGTTGCAGCATCGCCTACTGTGTATACGTTGCCTTTCTGCGTCTTTACGCCTGGCTCGTAGAGGGGTATTGGCCCGGCCTGCTTTGCAAGGAGCTTTTCTTTGTAGTTCTCTCCCAGTATCTTTGTGCAGAACTTGTCGAAGTATTTGTGTGGCTCTGTCATTCCTGCTATGCCTATTCTTACCCTGTTTTTTGATTCAGGCACTACCCATGCTATGCCTTCCTGGCTCGGATAGAAGTCTATTGCGTTGTTGTTGTCCATTGTTGCTGTTGCCTGGAGCCCGTAGTAGAATTTCCTGTTGCCGAACAGCCCGTTGTTTTTTGCAACCCTGCTTGCAGGCCCATCTGCGCCTATGAGGATTTCTGTCTGTGTTTCATACTCCTCTTCTGTCTTGAGTTTTTTTATCCTGACTGTGTGCTTTCCATCGTTTTCCCTGTTTTCGAGGTATATTTCGCCAAGCCTGTATTCTGCGCCTGCTTGTTTGGCCATTTTGGCGTCGTTCTGGTCAAGGATGTCTCTGCGCATTATCTTGTTTGGGTGCTTGAATCTTACTGTGACGTGCTGGTTGTTGGGCGAGTGTATCCTTGCCGTGTCTATTTCGTTTGCTATGAATTCCTTTCTTGGCTCTACGAGTGTGTCGAAGTGCGATGTCAGTATCCCTGTGCAGGCTATTGGAATGCCTATTGTCTCATTAGCTTCTATTACCTGGACGTCAAATCCCTGTCTGGCGAGAAGGTATGCCGAATAGTTTCCTGCGGCGCCTGCCCCTATTATTGTTATCATCTCTTTCTGGGTTTGCTTGTTTGCTTTAAAAGTTTTTGCCGGTGGAGTGCACCCATTATTCCGCGCATGCATTTCACCATTAAAGAATAGTTACCAAACAAAAAGTTTAAATAAACGCCTTATATCCTGCTTTCCGGTTTAGATGGCAGCTAAGACAGACGTTATCGGCAGGATTAATAATGCAGGGCTTGCAGAGTTGTTAATGACGCATCCTGCAGGTGTTGGTGAGGTATCAATAGGAGGTATTCCTTATAGTGTTTCTTCTGTTGATAATTTTGGAGCGGCAAGTGTTAGTCTGAATCCAAGGGCTGGTGCTGCATTGGTTTACAGGTCCTTGGATGAAATGGTGGACGCATCAACTGCCGCGCCAGAGGTATGGGCTGTTCTGTCCACAGAAGCAAACTTCCCATTTGGCCCGAGGATTGAAGAAGCCCAGGATTTTTGGAGCAACGTGACTGCAGGCATTAATGGCTTGGGTGATAATGTCTCGCGCCCTGAGATTGTTTCTGCCTTGAACCAGCCTTATTTTATGGGCAGATACCTCGTTCAGATGGATGATTTAGGTGTTTTAGCGCCTTTGGTTGGTGTTGATTCTGCCGTTATCCAGCCCAGGTGGTTGAGGTTAGACACGAATTTTACGCTGGCTGGAATAAGCCCGGACAGCTTGTCTTTAAGAGATGGTCGTGGTAGACTGCATGGTATCGACAGTATGTCGGCGCTTTCTTCAATCCGTTTTGATACTCGAACCCCTGAAGGGAGGCTAGCAGAAGAATACAGAACAAGGTTTGTTCGTGCTTATGATGGGCTTGTTGACCACTTGTCAAGTTCCAGAGCAGGTGTAGGGATGACTAGGGTTATAGGTTCTTCTATTGGTTGTGCTACAGTAACAGGTATGGCTGCGTTGGCATGGATTTATTTGACGATATTTGGCATTCCTTTCATATCCAATCAGCCTTCTGGACAAAGCCAGGCTGGCCAGACAACAACTGTAACTCCAATCGCAACCGCTGCTGTGTTCGGCACACCAAAGCCTTATCCTTCTTATTCGCCAACTAAAGTACAGAGTCCGACTCCTCCGGTTACAGCCACTCCGACGCAGTTTGTGCTTCCGGTTTTCACAGGCACTCCGACAGCTACTCCGACGGGTAGTGCCACTGCTACTGCTGTATCAACAGGGACTTCAACAGCTACACAAACTTCGACGGTTACTCAGACTCCGTCAAGGACTCCGTCAGCTACGCCTACGCTTTATGGTACTGCCAGTCCTGCTGTTGGTGTTCCTCCTGTGCAGGTTACAGGAACGCCTGCTTCGACTGGGACTCCTTCGTCTACCGCCACCTCTACTTATACGGTTACGCCGGGCTATGCTACGGGTACTGCGACGGTGAGTGCAACTTCGACTTCTGTTGTTTCGCCTACTGTTGGTCCTCAGGTTACTGTTACTTATACTTCTACGCCTGTTCCTCCTCAGATTCCTCCGATGTCTTTGGATGCTCAGATTAGGACTCTTGAGGGTGCTGTTAGGACAGAGGCGAATGTTGGCTTGAATAAGGAGCTTTTTTCTGTTATTGCGGATAAGGATCCTGATGGCGTCATTAGGGTTCTTTTCGGTGGGCAGGTTTCGAGGTCGTTGCTTGGGCAGATGTATGATGGTGTTGTTGCTCGTGATAATTCTGAGCTTGTTAATTATAGTGACCCGAATGCTGGTGGTTGTGGCACTCCATTAGGCAGGGCGGTTTTTGCAAGGGCTAATGGTATTGTGAGCGTTTATTATGGGGGTCTGGATCCGAATAATCCTTGTGTTGGGGTTACGAGGCTTAATTTTTATGTTGGGATTGGGAAAGCTGCTGAGCAGAGGGAGGGGCTGATAGATGCTGTGAAGTTAGCAGCGCTCACACCTGAGGAAAATGTTAGGTACTTGAATGTGTTGCTTGGCAAGTGACTGAATTTCGTGCTTGGGAAAGAGAGGTGATAAAGTTCGGGGTGGTTATGCATGAAGGCAGTGTTTTCATTTTTGCTGTATTCGGTTCTGTCCGCTTTTCTGGTTGCTTCTATTTTGTTGTTCGCGCAGTCTGTCAGGGCAGATTTCTGTGGTGATGGTTTGTGTGACCCTGGTGAGGAGTTTGGCTGCATAAGCGATTGTTTAGGTCCTGCTCCGAGTCCTGTTCCTGTTCCTCCGAGTTCTTTTTGTGGTGATGGTTTGTGTGATGGTGGTGAGCAGTTGAGTTGTCCTGGTGATTGTGCTCCTGCTCCGAGTCCTGTTCCTG
>JACQST010000007.1 GCA_016211185.1 Candidatus Woesearchaeota archaeon
AACTACTACAACAAAGAACGGCCACACATGAGCTTGGGCTACAAAACCCCTAAACAGGTGTGGGACGAACTCAAATGTAAACCAGTTTCGGGATGTAAAGCACTTTCGTGATAACAGAGCCGCAAAAAAGCAACAAAGGTTTAATAAACCAAAACAACCTACGCAGACTACACAACGAGGCAAGAATGGAAAAAATAAATAAAAGGTGATGCACATGGACAAAATAGTACACTTCGAGATACCAGCAGAAAACATGGACAGGGCAAACAAGTTCTACATCGAAACATTCGGCTGGGAGATAAACAAGACACCATTCATGGACGACTACAGGATAGTAATGACCGTGCCTGTCGACAAAAAAATGATGCCCACATCCCCCGGGGCAATAAACGGAGGCATGTACAGGAAACAATCACCAAAAGACAGCACACGAGTAGTAATAAAAGTCCAGTCAATCGAAGCCTACACAAAGAAAATAGAAAAGGCAGGCGGAAAGATGCTCATGAAGCCCGCAAAAGTAGGAGACATGGGAATGTACGCAATGTTCACAGACACCGAAGGGAACACAGTAGGCCTATGGGAAGACCTCAAGAAGACCTGATTTTATTTTACCTTTATAGCTTTCACTAAACCTTAAACCCATAGCGACCTTGAACTGATGTAATCAAGAACCGCCCTCTCAGGAGCCAGAGGGGGAGGGGCGCTATTAACCTGATACGCCTTAATGTTAGCAATCTCCCTTCCCAGCAGCGCAGACCTTGTTGCCCTGACGGTCCCCTGGGAGTGAAGGGCTTCAGCACCCCAATCAAGATGAGTTCCGGCACAGGCATAAAACACAAGCCCCGGATAGCCTTTCTCTGCATCAAGCATCACGCTAACCGCAGTATAAAACGCTCTTAACAAATGGAAAGGGGCCGCAACCATGCACACCGAGCTAAAGCCCTGCTCACGGGCGTAACGCATGAGAGCAACTGACTCTGAATGAGTGTTAACCTTGTCACGCCTATCAATAGGGACAGGATAAATAACATCACTGCTTATATAACTGCTTAGAACTGCGCTCCAATTGTCATAACCCGGGAAACCATTGGCCTCAACGCCCCCGACAATAAGAAACCTCTCTGAAAAGCCCCTCACATAAAGCTCTTGCGCACGCTCAAACAAAGAGGCCTCATTGTCACGCGTATTTGCAACGAGATGGACTGCATCCACATGCCGAGGCAACTCAGTTGGAAGGCGACGATAAACCTCGGCTAACTCATCCAGCCCCCTGTCTCGACAGATAGAAAAAACCCGTTCGTCTAAGTCACTCATAAAAAACCACAAAAAAGGGGGAAAAAAGCAACTTAAAAAATTTTGTGCATAACTGAAGACTTATCCTGTTTTAGAAATTACTTGCAAAAAACAGAACGCCGGGACTGGGACTTTCAACACACTGAATAACAATGCATGTTTGAACCCAGATACCCTTTCGGGAACAAGCTGGCCTGCACAGACTCAAGGCTTGCGCACTACCAGGTTATGCGATCCCGGCACAAAAAAAAGAAAGGCACACGGCAGCTATAAATATGTTTTGCCGAAGTGCTCATGCCAAAGCAAAAGCAATAACCAACGCAAAATTTTTAATAAGATTGAGACTTCCAAGCAGCATGCTAAGGATAGACCCATCACAGAGATTTCTTGGCCTCAAGTCAACGCTGGAAGCAGTTGTAGGTGAGCACGGCTTAGGGTTGAAGGTAGTTTACGAGACCTTCGCGGACAAGGAGGGGTGTTATCCTGATTATCAGGCCCCTGCACTCCAGATAACAAGTAAAAGAAACCCTCTGCTTCAATATATTCGCGGGCCCAAGACTGTTGCGCAGTTAACCCCCGGTTACTCTGCATCGTCAGGCCATTGCGAAACAGGAACTATTCACGTTACGGCAAAGCACCCAAGGGAAGCATATGGAGAACTTATGAGAAGGATAGAGCTGATAGGTCAAAAGAAAGGCTACTCAGCACTAATCGAAACCCGCTAGACTTCAACAAAGACATCCTCCCCTTCTACCTTCACGTTAAAGCGCTTGACCTGAACAGGCATCGAAACACCCTTGCCAGACTTAACATCAAACATCCAGCCGTGCCGTGGACACGTCACAGTTGAGCCGTCAAGCTCGCCCTCACCAAGAGGACCTCCCCTGTGCGGGCACCTGTTAGTTATTGCGAAGAACTCTCCATTGACATTAAACAGGGCAACCTCCTGCCCGTTAACAAGAACAACCTTTCCTGAGCCTTCCTTCAACTCTGATTTGAGTGCCACCCTGAAAAAGGCCATTTATGTGTAAAGGAAATATGCCGAACTTTAAAAAATTTTCCCATGAACGGCGTAAGCTGAAACAAAACCACAAAATATTTAACTGAAACCGAAAACCCGAAACCTATGGCATACGTTGCAGTAATACAGGGAAACCCCCAAACTATCGAACACATCAAAGCATCTGTCCTCGTTATGGAACATGATGCCATGGCAAATAATCATGGATACTCAAACCCTAACACCATAAGATATTTCAGAAGCCCGGCTGGGCTTGCAGAAGACATCAGAGCAAACCCAAACGATTACTCCGTGGGCATAGGCCTGATAGTTTCTTCAAACGTGTTCTCTGAAGGAACATGGAGCGAATTAAGGCGAGTTCTTGGCAAACCTTGTAACAACGCAGTAAGCATGATGTACTCGGGATTTGAAATCAAGCGCTACAATGGAGGCTTCCAGGTATACATGGAAAAACCAAAATCGGACGGATCATCACCAACGCCTCACACAGACCTTGCACGCCTGCTCACAAGCGAGGAACTGCATTATGCGCTTTCGCTTTCAAGTCAAACTCCTGAAATGACTCTTTGTGAAGCCATAGCAGCCAAAGCACTGGTCCTTACAGAGAAATTTGAAAGCATTAGAAGCACCAGTTCCATGAGAGCAAATAAAAAGCCACGGTCCCCTTAGGCAGGCTTTTATACTCGGAGATTATTCTTTCATCTTAAAATGATTTGCCTCGGAATAGAGTCCACAGCCCACACATTCGGGGTGGGAATTATCGATGAGAACGGACGAGTTCTTGCTAACGTAATAAAGGCATTCACAACAGAGAAAGGAGGCATAATCCCAGGCGAAGCAGCACAACACCACGCAGATGTATGCGCTAATGCAATAACTGAAGCCCTGCAGGAATCAGGCCTGAGCATAAGGGAAACAGGGCTCATAGCGTTCTCCCAAGGGCCCGGAATAGGACACTGCCTCAAGATAGGAGCGACTGCAGCAAGAACACTCTCGCTGAAAAACAAGCTGCCAATAATCGGGGTTAACCACTGCATAGCACACCTCGAAATCGGGAGATTAATGACTGCTGCAAAAGACCCTGTGCTGCTCTACGTCTCAGGAGCAAACACGCAGGTAATCTCATACGAAGCAGGAAAATACAGGATAATAGGGGAAACCCTTGACATAGGGACAGGAAACTTCCTTGATGTTTTTGCCAGGCATATAGGACTGGGATTCCCAGGAGGCCCAAAGATAGAGGAGCTGGCTGCCAAGGGAAATAACTACATAAAGCTGCCATACACAGTAAAAGGCATGGACGTCAGCCTCGGAGGGCTTCTCACAAACCTGAAGCGCAAGTCAGACGCGGGCCTGAAAAAGGAAGACCTCTGCTTCAGCCTTCAGGAAACCGCCTTTGCAATGCTCATCGAAATAAGCGAGCGTGCCCTCGCGCACTGCGGCAAGGATGAACTTCTTCTTGGAGGAGGCGTTGCCTGCAACAAAAGGCTACAGGAAATGGCAGAAAGGATGTGCGAGGAAAGAAATGCAAAACTCTTCGTCCCAAAAGACAGGAAAGTTCTGGTGGACAACGGGCTGATGATTGCATGGCTCGGAATACTCATGCACAAATCAGGCAGGAAAATGAGCATAGAGGAAACAGACATCAAGCCATACCAGAGAACAGACCATGTAGAAGTGACCTGGAGATAATCCGGAATTCAGAGAAAAACCAAACAGCACAAACAGAAAGCACATAAAAGATTCGGCCACGCAAAAAAAGTTTTCTGAACCTCCGAAAGCCAAGCGGATAAGCCAACTGCACAAAATAATACCCTGCCAAAAATCATTCCGGGATGAATGAAACATCGCTTCTCAGGACAGCGCTCGTCACAGGCATAATAGGACTTGTGGCACTCTACATAATATCGAGACACTCAACAATACCTGAAACCCACACCTACGAAATAACCAACAGCCACGCTGGAAAGGACGTAAGGATAAGAGGCACCCTGCAGTCAATCAGGGAAACCGACAAGCTCCTAATCCTACAGGTATCAGAAGAAAAGCAGGTAACAGTGATTCAATTCAAAGGAAAAAGCAAGCAAAACCTCTCAGCCGGAGACAAAATCCTCGTGACAGGAACAGCTGAAACCTACAAGGGAAACCCCCAGATAATAGCCGAGGAAATAAAGCAGGAGAGCCAACAAAAAAAGGACGACAAATAGTATGCTGGAAATACTGGCGGCAATAATCGCAGGATGCACACTGGGCATCATCACAGGCATAACACCTGGCCTGCACATAAACCTTGTTGCCACACTGATACTGGGAGCCCTGCCATACACAAGCAGATTCCTCAGCCCTGAATCAACAGCCACAGCAATAATAGCAATGTCCATAACCCACGCATACGTGGACTTTGTGCAGGCGGTATTCCTTGGCTCAGCGACTGAAGGCAGCGCTTACGCAACAACTGCAGGAAGCGAATACCTAAGACTGGGATTGGGCATAGATGCAGTCAGGCTAACAACAGCAGGATGCCTGCTCGGAACAATAGCAACAGTCATCATAACTCCTGCCCTGATAACAATAATCCCTGCTGCATTCAGCGCAGCAAGCAACCACATAGAATGGGTTCTTATTGCAGCAACCGCCGCCATAATACTATGGCAACGCGGCAAAAAGGCAAAGCTGTGGAGCACAATCACCTTGACGCTGTCAGGAGCACTTGGGATAGAGGCATTCAGCATTGAAGGGCTGAACGAGCCCCTGATGCCAATGCTGTCAGGCCTGTTCGGGCTCAGCCTTCTTGCAAGCAACCTCCGCAGGGAAACAAAACTGCCTGACCAGAAGGCAATAGAGGCAGTGGAGCCAAGTGCAAAAGAAACCGCAAAACCAGTCCTGTCAGGAATGATGGCTGGCGCAATAATAAGCATGTTCCCTGCACTCGGGCCATCACACTCAGCAACAATAGCAACAAAGGCATTCCCAAGCAAAAAACACCAATACCTAATACTGCTTGGCGCTGTCAGCTCAACATCCATGCTCATGGCAGTAATAACCGCATATTCAATAGGCAAGGCAAGAAACGGCTCAATAGCCATAGCCCACGAAATACTTGGAGACATAAGCCAAACACGCCTAACAGAACTTCTCGCAGCATCCCTAATCTCGGCAGCAATTGCGACGTATGCAGCAATCATAGCTGCGCGAGCCATGGCAAAGCTGGTGAACCGACTCAACTACAACACGCTCTGCGCCTCAGTAGCTGCACTGATTGCAGCCACAACCCTCTTCATATCAGGCATCACAGGGCTAATAGTGCTATTCACAGCAACAGCAATAGGCCTCATACCGATGATAACCAAAACAGACAGGACAAGCGCAATGGGCTGCCTCATAGTTCCAGTGATTTTGCTTTACTTATGAAAAAACTTAAAACAACATTCAACTCTTCACCCTGCACCCGCCCGAAGGAAGCGCCGCAATAATTGAATCAAGGTCGCCACCCAGCTTCTTTCTTATAACACGGGCGACATCACTGGACTTGTCCCTGCCCTGAACAACCACAGCATAATCACTGCAGTGCCTCCTCACAGCAGCCTCAGGAGCGCACATAACCCTGCCCTCATAAAGCCCGACAGCCAGCCTGAGCTCAGCAGTGAGATACTCAGTCTTCCCGTAAATCATGAAAGAGCCCTTACCCATATACTCCCCTGCCCTGGTCTTCTTGCTGACCTGCTCAGGACGCGCATGAAAAACCTCAAGGACAGAAAGGCCCAGCCTCCATGCCCGGGAAAAGCTTGCTGTCGCAACCGCAGCCTCTAACAAAGTATCCTGGCCCGGCTGCTTCCCCTCGCACTTCACAACAAAAAAAGGGCTGCCCGCAAGGTCAGTATGAAAAACAACATCGTCAGGAGCAGCGTGCTTCTTCACAACGATTTCATTCGACGTTGCGTCCCTGCCGCCAACAACAAGAAAACCCTCGCTGCTCACAAACCACCGGAACTTCTCAAACCACTTCCTATCCCTTTTCCTTAACTCCGCCTTCTCAACAGCCCTGTCCTCAAGCTCCTTCCTCTGCCTAAGGGCCTCGATCTTCCTCCTTGTGTCTGCAATCGCCTTCTCCAGCCCCTCCAGCTTCTTCCTTGCCTTCTTAGCCAGCTCATAATAAACAGCGGCATTCTGCTCAGGGCTCCTGGAGACATCAATCACAAGCCTCATAAACCACAGTCTGGAACCGGGCTTTTTAAGCTTAATGCAAAACTTCAGTGCAAAATTCACGAAATACAGCCTTCTTATTTAAGCCGCAGAACTGGCCAGAGCCTGAGAAGCGGTAACCACAATGAAAGCCAGCGTCATCATTATGAGAGAATGCTTAAGCCCTGAAGTCAAATCGCCCTCAGCAAGCTTGCCAAGCACAACACCTGCAAAAAAGCCCTGAATCATGGACATCATAAGAAAGATGCCATAAAGGCTTATAAACCACGCAAACATAGAAGTAAAAAAAGCGTTCGGCGAGGAAAACTCAATATCAACCTTCTCAGTAATCTGGCTGACACCCTGGCCACCTCCCAAGCCGTCAGTGCCGCCAGCAGCAAACTTCGACATATAAGGAATAAGAAGGTTCTGGATTATAATCATAACGCCAAGAAAAACAAAGAAAATGATGTAGCTCTGCATCACCTGAGAATGTATGCTGGACTTCCTCTCCTCCTTTATCTTCTTAATCTCAATAAGGCTCTCGGTAATCGAGTAAAGCACATCCTCAATGTTGCCACCTGCCTGCTCAGCCTGAATCACTGTAGCTATCGCCCTCCTAATCACAGGGTTCCTCGTTTCCTTGCCAAAGTTAATGAACGCCTTCTTGAACGGGATAGCCCAGTCAATCTGGTTAGCAAGCTTCCTGACATGAGGCGTCAATGCGCCATAATCAGTGCCGGAAACATGAATCACCGCGGCAGACGCAGGCATCCCTGACTTTATCGCGCCAGTAAGATTCCGCACAAACTCAGGAAACCTTGACTCAAGCTCCTTCTGCCGACGGTTCTCCTCAAAGACATCCAGCCAGTGAGGCAGCCACGCAACAGTAATCACGACAGCAATCAGGGGGACAAAAAGCACATCGCCCCTGAAGAAAAAAAGGTCTACCAGAAACAAGACAAAAGCCAGCACCAAAGAAGCCCTGTGCCTCGCGCCAAACCTGAGTCCCATAAGACAGGAACTCCGCTTATAAGTTTAAAAAACTTGTTACTGGATACTGAATCTTTTGTTAAATACGGAACTCAAGCCTCAGGCTGGTTAAGCTGGAGAAAAAGAATAAACATGATGTTAAGCACAGGGATCGCGACATATGTGCCGAGAGCTATAACCACATCAACACCCAGCCCCCCAATCTTGCCGCCAAGAAGGTTGACAAGCGCCAGAGCAGCAACAAAAAACAAAGGCGCGGCGATAAGAAGGCCTGTATACAGGTCAGAATACGTGCTTATGCTCTGGTTATAGCGCTGCCTCTCAAGCTGATAAGTAAGTGTGGCCTCGTCAGCCTTCTGCCTAAGGAAACTCTCAAAATCCCCACCTGTCTCTATCGTGCTGACCATGCCCTCAAGAAACTCCTTGAAAGTCTCGCTTGGAGTAGTCGACGCAACAGCCCGGACGGCAGTAAGCAGGTCATAGCCAAATATCCTGATAAAGTCAGAAACCTTCTTCAGCTCAACGGCAACCTCACCATACTCAGTAGAGCCGGAAATAAGCTCAAACATAGTCGCAGGAGGGACACCAGACGTAGCAACAGACGCCATGTGATTTATGGCGAACGGAAGATTAGCGGTAATGCTCCTCCTCCGCTCATTTATCCTCATGAAAGGATAGATATAGAAAACAGTTGCGCAAAGAACCCCTGCAACAAGCCCGAACATAAAAGCCCTCAGAACAATCTGGTAAAGCTGATAGTTCAGGACAAAAAAAACAACAAGCAGCACAAGGAATGTCAAAACAGAAACAGTAACAGTCGACAGAATCATCACATTAACATAAGTGTTCGACAGCATCCTGATGTTCGCAGCCCTCAAGGCATTGTAAAGAAAACCGAAAAACCCGGGAAACCGCTCAACAAGAAACAGGCTGACCCTCTTAACAGTGACATTGGCAATTATGCCAATAGAAGTCCCCGAATAAGCCTCTGACCTCTCTGCAGAGATAAGCTTCCTGACCTTCTTCGCCTCCTGCACCAGAAGCGTTGTCTCAAACCCTGTCAGGCGCTCCTCAGCATAAAGCTTGTCACGAAGCTCCCTAAGCTTCTTCATATGAATAGGAATAACAGTTGTCTCGCCAAGCACAGGCTCCTGCTTCTTCCTGAAACGGTCAACAATCTCCTTCTTCATGGCCTCCTTGAAAACCCGTATTCCGGAAATCCACCCCAGAACAGCAGCTTCAGACTCAGTGCGCTCCCTCGTATCTGCCTTCTCAAGAGTCTCCATCTTGACAATCTCCTCGAGAAAAATCGACCTTTTCCTCGAAGAGAACAAAGAGGAAAAGCCCTCAAGAAAGCCCCTGCGGACCTTACCCTTCGCAACAGCAGCCTGAGCAACCTGAGCTACCTGAGCCTTATCTGCCACAGCCACTGATGACCTGCCAAGCCTTACATGAGGCAGCCTGACTCGAGGCAACCTCACCTTCCAAAAAAAAGACCACACCCTCTGAAAACCAACTGCCAAAAAAAACAACCTGGGCTTTTTGAACTGCGCTGATGCAACAGGCGCTGCATCTTCGGGAAAAGGATGAACAGGAGGAACGTGAGAAACAGAAGCAACAGAAGCAACAGGAGCTACAGATACGGAACGCTTCCCCGCAAGCTGCTCCTGGACACGCACTATCTGCTCATCAAGCACAGACTTTTGCCTGACTTTCTGGGCAATCTCCCTTTTTATGCCCTTCAGCTCTGACTCCAAATCGAAAACAGGCTGCCTTATACTCGCCCTAACAGAAAGAGCATCATAAGAGAAATCCTTGTGCACAGCATAAAAAGCCTCAGAAAGCAGCTTCTCGCACCTCTTAACCAGGGAATACTCATAGGCATCGTAATACCTAACCCACTCCTCCTTAGTCCTGCCCCCAAGAACAGGCTTAAGCTTCCCCCTATACGCAAGATACCCATACCTGCCCTTCTGATAACCGCTGTAAGCCCTGTCGACCTTAAGAAGAAGCTCCCTCTTGTAACCCTCATACACCTCAAGCTCACGAAGAAGCTCAAGGCACTCCTCCAGAATGTGCTTTGCATCAGACATCTTGCCATCAACAGCTCAAGGAGACACCTTTCCTCCAAGCTGCATAAGCCTCTTCCTCGCCTCAACAAGCTCAGAGATAATCCCCTTCTTGAGCAGCTTCATCTCGGTCCTCGAGGCAGCAAGCTCCTCCGGACTGCTTACCTCCTTAGAAGCCAGCGACGAATAAACATCAACCATTGAAGCAGCCTTCCTTATGTGCTCAGCAACCTTCCCTGACAGCATCATGACCTCACGCGCTTAACTACACGCTTAAGTTTCCTCACGCCAGACTGTTTACCACCCCTCTTCCCAGAAGCCTTACCTGGCTGCACACCCCCACCTGACAAAACAGGCGCAACAGGCACATGCACAGGCTCTGCTTCAGCCATCTCCACTTCAGAAGATGAGTGCGCTGCTTCATGGCCTGAAGGAAGCTGCCCCTTATCCACATCCACAGGGCTTTCCTGAGAAACCTCTTGAGCAACCTCTGGCGTGGAACCTTCTGACTGGACAGCAGCATCCCTGCCAAGCCTCTCCTTGACATCCTCCGCCCTAAGCGTAGCCTCCTCAGCAAGGCCGAAAAGCTTAATCACAGACGCAGGGTCCTTATAATACTGGTTGACGATTTGGGAAACCTCCTCATAATTCATTATATTACGCTCCTTCATCGCGTTCAACACAGCAGACCTGATGCGCAGCTCACGCTCCAGCTCCCTTAACGGAATCCCTGTCTTTTTGCTAATCTCCTCCAGAAGATAAGAATTGCCATGATAAACGATTTCGTCCTCAACAGGATTCCACTCGAAAAGAAGATTCGTATCTGCCTTCCCAAGCTCCTGCTTAACCTCAATTATTTCCCTCATGTCCTTCACGCGCCTTATGTTCCTTCTCTGATCCTTAATGTGGATGATGCTGACAGCAACATCAAGGGAATCAATAAGGGAAGCAGGAAGGCTAATAGGGGGGGTCTCAAGCCTCCTGATAACAGTCTCAACCGAAGCAGCGTGAAAAGTGCTGAAGGAAGGGTGCCCACTAGCCATGCCCTGGAACAACACATAAGCCTCCTTGCCCCTGACCTCACCAACCACAACATAATCAGGGTTCTGCCTGAAGGTCTCCTTCAACAAGTCAAAAAGCGTCACCTCACCATACTGCTTCCCGAGAAGGTTAGGAATACCAAACCCTGTCCTTGAGACAGAAGGAACCCAGTTCTCATGCGCAAGGCTCAACTCACGAGTATCCTCAATGGAAACAATCCTCGCCTCAGTAGGAACAAACTGAAGAATAGAGTTAAGCAGCGTTGTCTTGCCGGACGCAGTCTCGCCAATAACCATTATGTTAAACTTGTTCTCCACAGCCAGCCACAAATACGCAAAAACCTCTGCCGTAGATGTCCCGTAGCCAATAAGGTGAACAGGCGTCAAAGGCTCTTTTGTGAACTTCCTGATTGTAAAAGTAGGGCCGTGAGTGGTCACGTCGCTCGTGTAAGTGGCATTAACTCTAGAGCCATCAGGAAGGGTTCCGTCCAGCAAAGGCTTTGCAAAGCTCACATACCTCCCTGTCTTCTGGGCAAGCTTCTCAATGAAGTCAACAAGCCTCTTCGGCTCACGGAAAATCACATTCGTGCGCATGTTCTGATACTTCCTATGCACAACGTAGATAGGGCTGCTCACGCCATTGCACTCAATATCCTCAATATACTGGTCATTCATAAGAGCCTCTATTTCATTAAGCCCGATGAAATCCCTGTACAGGTAATACATGATGTTAAGGTATGATTTCCTTGATACCTTTGCGCCCAGCTCAAGGAGGATAAGCTGAACATTCTTCTCAAGATACTTCAACAAGAGGTTTGACTTGGATGCATAAGCAAAACTGATGTTAATCATCTCCTCCAGGCCAAGCTGGATAAGCTTAAGAAGCTCCTTCTCAGTGTCGTTAAGCTGCTGCTCCTCAACATCATATATGAGCTCCTTCATCTCCTCGTTCCAGTAGATATGCGCAAATGCATAAGGGGGAAGCAGGGGATACCTTATGTTGATGGATGACTTGGACCTTATGTCAGGAAGGCTAAGAAGACGCGGCCTAAGGTCTATGAAGAACTTCGGAAGCTCCTCTGCACTGACCTCCGCTCCCTCTGAAGGACTCGTGTCAGAGCCAAAGGGCCTTGACAACACCTTAGGCAGATCCATAAAAGCACCTTACGAGCTATTTTGCCCTGAAATTCTCTATTGCAGCCCTGAAAAAATCAGCCTTGCTGTCAAGCGAGACCCTCAAGTCATATTCCTGGTTAGACGCGTTCACATGGGCAACAACTGTGCCTGTAGTAAGCCCTGTTCCCCTTTCAACAAGATAAGTGTAGCCTGTCCCGTTAGATGAGTTCTCCATGTTCTGGACAAGGAACTTGAATATGCCTGCTGTCCTTGAGCTCTGCTCCTTGAACTCAACATAGTTGATGAGCGCGCTGGTATTTATCCCAGACCAGTTATCAGGGCTGCCGAACCTTGAAACATTCAACAAAACCCGCGAATTCTCAATAATGTAATGGCTCCCATAATCAGTAACTGAAACATCAACATCCGAGGCAATCACAAGGCTTCCCTGGTCAATCTTGGTTCTGGGCTCAACTAACTTTGTTTCTGTCTCAAGCTTCCAGAGAAACCTGTTGCCAGAAACCCTTACATCACCCTTGGGAACCTCAAGGGGAATCACCCTCTGCGAGCCAGGCCCCTCATTGGCTATGTCAACTATATGCTGGTCAAGCGCGGACATGGTGTCCTTAACCCTTGAAAAAGCAGCCCTATCCCTCACAGACCTCAATATCGGAAGGCCTGCCTCAATCACGATAACCATAACAACCACCACAACCATCACGTATATAACCACTGATATCCAAACCTCGCCGCGCCTGCCCACGCGCCTGCCCCCTGACATGCTATTCCCTCGCACCCTGGTCATACCCCTTGCACTCCCCGCTTGAAATCAGGCAGGCCTTTGAAAACAGCCTGCAACCATCAGGAAAAACAGTGAAGTTGCGCTCCACATCAAAATCCTCAAACCTCAACAGCGCATCAGAGCCCCTAACAAGGAACTTCTCAACAGTCCCTATACTGCCGGCATCCGAAAGAACAGTCACGTTATGCACCTCTGCATCACTGTAATGCAGGTTCCTGAACACAAACTGAAGCACGCCATCCGAGCTGTCATACGAAATGCCCTCAACAGAGTATATGAAGCTCACACACCTGATTGATGGCTGGAAAGCCTGGACAGTGCTGTTCTTCGAAGCCCTGTAAAGCCCAATGCCATTCGACATTATAAGGGCTGCGAGCATAACCATGAAGCCTGTGAAAAAAATCACTATCTTGATGTGTCTGTCAGGCATCATGTCTATGACGAGTTGCAGGCAGTTATGTCAGAGCCATCCCTCTCAAGCGTGCTACCGCTCCCTGAGCAGGGCGTCTGAATCCCGTTTATATCGACAACAGGAATCACAAGCACCTTCTTCAACGAGCCCACAGACGAGACAGCATAAGGAATGCTCAGCTTAACAGCCCCTCCTATGACCATTGATGAGTTCGAGATTGAAGTGTTAGAGACAAGGCCCGGATTACCATCGCCTATAACCGTCACCCTCAGCCCGTCAATCTTCTTAGTCCCGACATTAATTGCAGTGAAATTAATATAACTGTTAGTGCCCCACTCACCGACACACATCTGGGGCTTATCCGAGAGCTCAAGCAGCTTCATCTGGACATCCAGGCTGCACTTCACATCAACATCAGACTTCTTCTCAACATTAGCCACAGTGTTCTCAGTATAAGTCCTGCCCCAGTTCATCACAACAGCACCAAGGGCAACCGCAAAGGCAATAAGCAGGACAGTGGCTATAAGGGGCGAAACGCCCCTTTTTCCCCTCCCCCTCGGCCGCACCTTAGGAACCTTTGGAACAGAAACACCAGAAACACCTGAAAAACCGCCGGAAACACCGCCATTAAACATGCTTTCCACCTCTGACGCCTTAGCCCTGGCAAACTCAAGTATCAAGGACTCAAGCTTCTTCTCCTCCTTCTTCATCGTTATCCAGTAAGGGATTATCCCAACCACCAGTACACCGAAGCTCATGAGAACCAAAGCGTTGAGAACACTTGCCTTTATGTAGCCATTGATAAACCCCATTATGCCCACAAACAGGAAAAGGAAATAAAGCATAAGCGCCTTGTCAAGAAGGATTATGCTCTTCTCCCTGCTCAGCTTCGACTTCTCTATCTCAAGGTTAACAAGAACATTAGCATTAAACGACTTATATTTATTAGTGTCCATCCACCTACCTCTTTTTATGCAGAGCAAATCGGAATGGTCTCTGTCACAACCTTCCTTCCAGGGCACATCACCCTTTTTGAAGCCCCCGCGGAAGGCGTAACCTCAACCCGCTTCACAATGCCCTGCTTAACAACCCTGACAAAAGCCTTTTCCTCAGGCTTCACTATCACGTTTACGTCACGAAGCTGAGGCGCATCATAAATGTCGACCATCAGCACAGACAAGCCGTCCAAGCGGCGATTGTTGTTATTTGTCACGTTCATATTTAAAGTTTGCGTATTCTGGCAAATCTTATCCAGGCGCACCCCCAAGTTCTCGCATGCAGCGCTTGCCTCTGCCCTGTCCTTAAGGTCTGAGCCCTGGCTTGAGGCAAAGCCCCTTGACCAGTTCAAAACAATAACCCCCAGCACAACAGACAGCCCGACCAGAAGAACATAAGAAACCCATGGCGCCACAGCCCTCCTGCCCAAGCCCTTAACACTTAACAGCCTAATACCGGACATGCACCAAAACCTCTTTCTTTTCCGATTTCCTGAAAACCGCCTTAAGCTCAGGCTCCCTTGAAAACACGAAGCCGTATGCTGTTCCCCCTATATAAAACGTTAGGTTTTTCGACCTGTTGATGAAAACATGCGAACCTGAAGGAACAGAAACAGACACTTCAGGAGTGGTGGCGTTAATGGCCTCTGGCAGCCTGTTCTCCACCAGCAACGACCCGGAGCCAAGAAGCGCATAGGCAAACCCAAACCCCGGGTCCCTTGTGGATGAGTAATCAAGATATGACCCTGAGAAATTAAGGAAACGGGAAGACATATTCCCGTCATAAATCCCTGAATTAATCACGCTAGGGCTCTCTGCCTCAAAGCTGCTGTAAAGCGCCCTGAACGACCCGGAAGGCTCAGCAAGCTCAGACTCAGGAGAAACTACGCCGAAAAGGAAAACAACAAGCAAAAGCACCATGAGAAGATAAAACTGACCCTTTCTCCCGCGCATCTTAAACAATCCTGACCTCAAGCCGGGTCTTGTTTGTCGATGAGTCAAATCCCTTGTTCTCAATGACGAGGTTATGCCTACCTGTCGAAAGCGTGTTGTTCGAAACCAGCGCGATGTTCTCATAAGCAAGCTCAGTATAAACAATGAAAGTGTCTGACTTCGCAGCATACCCGAAGCTCGGCACAACAGCATCAAGGAAAACCCTGTCCCTAAGCAAGCTTTCAACCCTCTCAACCGATGAAGTCGGCTTTGTAACGAAAACCATAACCTCCCCATCGCGGGCATTCGCAGTAAGGTTAAGCCCGGCAGAGCTTGAGCTTCCAATAGAGACAGACCTGCTCTGGCTGGCAATCCCTATGCTGAAGTTGTTGTTAACCAAGGTATAAGTC
>JACQST010000001.1 GCA_016211185.1 Candidatus Woesearchaeota archaeon
CAGTCAATGCAGGAACAACTCCTGCATTGATTTTTCTAAACACTTTCAAGTGAAGAATCATCCAATCGGAGATACTGGTTACGGCACGCTATTTAAATGTTTAGGAATTAACCACTGGTAAAGAACAAATTCGTCATCACTTAAACTGCTTCTCCTTGAGCATGTCCTCTACGAATTTCTTGTGCTGGTCTCTGTTGAGGGTTTCGTCTGTTGTGTCGTCGCCCCCCTTGATAGGAATGATGTTGTCTTCCCTGAGCGCTTCTATTGTTTTCTGGGCGAGTTCTTTCCTGCGCTGCCTTTCGCCTTTGTATATGATGAATATAAGGACTACTATTGCCATTACTGTGAGCAGGGCAAGGAATGGCCTCTTGAACAGGAATCCTTCGCTTGCGCTTGTGCCCACTACCATTCCGGTTACGCCTTTTATTCCGTCAAATGCCTTCTTTGGAAATGACCTTTGGTCCTGTGTGGCTATTCCCGGGAATTCCTGTCTTTGCCCTTCTGAGGAGAAGCTGATTGTGTAGGTGTTTGCTGGGAATTCCGTGTAAAGGTCGAATGAGGTTTCCTCTCCGGGCTTTAGCTTGAGCTTCTTTACTAGTGATAGTTCTTTGCCATCATCTGTGCTGAGCCTTATGTCTGTGTATTTTCCATAATCAACATTGCCAGTGTTCTTTACCGTTATTGTTCTTTTCCTGTCAAATAAAGCGGCTGCCTTCTCAACGGTGTTTATTACTATCTTCTTTTCTGCCTTTACGCCCATGCTGGCTGCTTTTATAGTGTATATGCCTGGCGGCAGGGAGGGTTCTGTCTCGTGTTCGAGGGTTCCTCCTGACTCGACATCACTGGCAAATATGTCTTTCTTTTGCCCTGAAACAATCCTGACGTTTATTGTTCCGTTCATGCTGTCGTTTGCCTGGTCAAGCAGGACTGTGTGGGTTTTTATGGTTTCGCCCGGGTCAAACCTGTCCTTTTCGGTGTTTGCGAGTATGCTTGTGGGTACTTGTGCTATGGTTATTGTTGCTTCTGCTGTGCCTTTGTTTCCGTGCGAGTCGTTTACTGCTGCTGTTATGGTGTGCTCTCCTGATTTCATTGTTTTTGAGAGGTCTATTGTCTTGTTGAAGGTGTCGGAGGATGTCCATAGGCTTATTGCCTGCTTGTCGAGGCTTATCATGACTGCCCTGAGAGGGCTGAAGCTTTGCTCAAGGGCTCCGTTTATTTCGAGTTTTTCCCCTGGCAGGAAGCTTTTCCCGTTTGTCTCAAGCTTGACTCCGATTTCGTTTGTTATTCCGAAGGTGTCTGACTCCATTTCCTCTGTGAGGGTGTTGTCAGTTGACTGGACCTGTGCCTTGACGAAGCAGTTGCCCTGCATCTGGCTGTTTACTGTTAGCGGCGGGGCTACTATGCTTTTGTTTGTTGAGACCTTGAGGCCTACTGGTATTGTGTAGTATGACAGGTCGAAAGAACTGCATCTTAGGGTGAGCTTGAACAGGACTTCTGTTTCTGAGCTGCTTGTCAGGTTGTACGAAACCGTTAACTTGTCTCCTATGTTGAGCTGCTTCTTGTTTATGCTGTCTATGCTTATTGCTGCGCTTGCTGCTATTGAGTGCACAATTAGAATAAGGAAAACAGCCGGGATTGCCTTTTTCATTGCCAGTTGCTTGAAATTGTCCATATAAATATTTTATGCTGTCGGGTATTATCTGCTGTCAGAACAGCACAGGGGTTATGTATACCTCTGTTCCTGCCGCGAGCACGAGCATTATCATAGCTATCAGTGCTAGGTCGATTGAGTCTACCATTGTGTGCCTGAATTTGGGGCTTCCTATGTCGTGCTTGAAGAGTGCTATTGATATTATTCCTCCTGCGAGCGCTGCCGTGAAGTATGCCAGTATCTCCAGCCAGCCGTGGGTGAGGTATCTCAGGAGTCCAAGTGAGTATGTTGACAGGTAGCTGCTCACTGAGTAAAGCCCGAGTCCGCTGGCAGCGTCTGCGAGGCTTGCCCTTACAAAGCTGCCTATTGCTGTGCCTACTACTGCTGCATTCCATGCAAGTATGAATATTGCTCCTGCGCCGTAGAAGAATGCGAACATGAAGCTGAAGAACAGGACCTTCAGGTTGTTGAGCAGTATCCTGCTGAACATTGAACTCATTGTGACAGCGCTTCCCTGTACAGGGGTGTTTATTGACTCTATTGTTGATATCTGTGTTGCGAATATCTTGCCTGCTATGTCTGCCGGCACGAATATATACCATAGTGAGAACGCGACAGTGAACCCCATGAACAGGAACATCATTACTGAGAGGGCTTTTCCGTGTTCCCTGAGCAGTGTTATCTCGCTCCTTATCCTTTCGTCCTTCTTCTCCTCGAGTCTTAGTGTTCCCTGCACAAGGTATGTGCATGAAAGTACTGTGAGGAATACCATTACGAGCCCTATGTTTTCTTCGAATATCCACATGCTGAGGAGTATTCCGACTGAGGCATACACCATTCCCAAGAAGAAGAGCTCCCATGGTGTCCTTTCAGCGCGCTTGGGGCTTATTATGAGCTCAAGGACCATTAGTCCTGAAACGAGGATTATGGTTTAAAAATCTTTTGGAGCAATGCCTTAGTGGCAGCAGTTGTTTTTTCTGTCCCTGAGATTTTTGGCATTCCGTGTCCTGCAGAGTAGGATACTGCCCGCGCTATGGCCGGGTAAAGTGCATAGAGTTTCAGCGAAGGTATCTTCAGGTTTCTGAAGCAGCCCTGGACAGCATCTTTCCCTGTGCTAACTGTGTCTTTTTCAAACAGGTGCAGCGCAAATCTCTGCCTTTTGCCGAACTGCGCATTAAGGAGTCTGCGGGCTTCTTCTGTGTGTATCCCGGTGAAGTGGAGCTTTTTTCTTATGTCCAGCGCCTTTATGAAGCTGGCGTATGCCCTGCAGTAGGCGCACCTTGTGTCATATATGAGTATTGCTTGTGGCATTGGTGCTGTGTTGGTGAAGGGGCATATAAGCCTTTGCAATAAAGAGAATACTACTGTTAAGAGACGAAAAGTTTTTAAACTGATTGTTTTTGCCCTGCCTTATGGGAATGCTTCATTCGAGTCTTGAGAGGCTGGTTGAGGGCGGTTATAGGCGAGTGAGTGTTGGCGTTAAGCCTTCAGGCCCTTTGCACTTAGGTACTGCTGTTACCTTTATGCAGGCATTGCGACTCCTTCTATGTCCTTAAGGCCTTTTCTGTTCCTGATTTGCTGGACTACCTTGTGCTGCAGCTCCATTGGCAGCCTTTCGAAGAGCTGGTCCACTACGAAGAAGTTTCCTCTTCCTTCTGTTGCGCTTCTTAAGTCTGATGTGAGCCCGAACATCTCTGCTACGGGAAGCTTGGCCTTGATTGATATGTGCTCTCCTTCCTGCTGCATGTCTATCATCTGGCCTCTCCTGTTCTGTATAAGCTTTGTTATGTCTCCCATGTGGTCGAGTGGGCCTTCTATCTGGAGGATTTGCATTGGCTCGTGCAGCAGTGGTCCTCCCGCCAGCATTGAGCCCCTTATTGCTTCCCTTACTGCGGGCAGCACCTGTGCGGGCCCTCTGTGTATGGCGTCTTCGTGAAGCTTTGTGTCCATGAGGAGCACTTTGAGCTTCATGCAGGGCTCTCTTCCCAGCGGCCCGTATTTCATTACGTCTTCAAAGCTGTCCATGACCATCTCTATTACTTCTCCTATGTGGACTATTCCCTTTGTCATGTCGATTAGCATGTTGCCGTTGAATATGTCCCTGACCCTTCTTGAGGTTTTGCTGTCCATTCCTGCTTCTTCGAGGGCGTCCCAGAGAGATTCATCCTTTCTTTTTACACGCATTTCACGTATTTTGTCTTCCTTTATTGACTGGTAGAGGGGGTCTTCGAGCGGTTCTACCTTTATGTAGAACTTGTTGTGCTTGTTTGGGCTTTTTCCCTCCATTTCCGGGCCGGGCTTGTTTATGGATTCCCTGTATACCACTATGGGCTCTGAGGTCTGGACGTCAACGCCTTTTTCCTTTCTTATCCTGTTCTCTATTACTTCAAGGTGCAGTTCGCCCATTCCGCTCATTAAGTGTTCTCCTGTTTCCTCGTTGAGCTCTATCTTGATTGTGGGGTCTTCCTTGCTGACCTGCCTCAGTACTTCGACGAGTTTCGGGAGGTCTGACGGCCTTTTTGCCTCTATTGCCTTTGTGACTACTGGCTCAAATATGTGCTTGATTGCTTCGAATGCGTCCATCTCAGGTATGTTGGAGACTGTTTCGCCTGAGAATACTCCTTTCAGGCCTACTATGCCTATGATGTTTCCTGCTGTTGCCTTGTCTACTGGCTCTCTTTTGGCTCCGTTGTATACTGACACCTGCTGGACCCTTACCTGTTTTTTGCCCATTATCATGTATACGTCTTGCCCCTGCTGTACTGTGCCTGAGAAAAGCCTTCCTGCTGCTACTTCGCCTGCGTGCTTGTCCCATACTATTTTTGTGCATACGAACCCGAGGGGCCCGTTGGGGTCGCAGTTGAGGAGTGATTTTCCTGTTTCGCTTTCGAGGTCTCCCTGCCATATCTTTGGTATGCGGTATTTTTGTGCGTCAATGGGGCATGGATGGTGCTTCACTACCATTCCAAGCACTGCCCTGTGGAGTGGTGCCTTCTTGGCGAGTTCCTTGACTGCTTCGTCGCTTCCTGATGTGTATACGTCTATGACGTCTTTGAAGCTGACTCCTGTGGATTTCATGTATGGCACGCTTAGCGCCCATTTGTGGAATGCGCTGCCGAAGCACACTGAGCCTTCGTTGACGTTGAC
>JACQST010000011.1 GCA_016211185.1 Candidatus Woesearchaeota archaeon
GTCATTAGGGTCATGGAATCTAAGTCCTACATCTGCCTTGTCCCGAAGTATCTCTGCAGCGAGCCCTGGCGAATTGGTCCCTACACCTAAACTTGCGCCGCTTACTGTGCCAGTAGCTGTAACTGTGTTACCTTTAACCTCCCCTGTTGTAGTAACTACGTTCCTTCCTGCTGTGACGTCTCTTGTGGCTATGACGTCTTGCTGCGCGTTCACGTTCTGCGTGGAGGTGATGCCTGTTCCGGTTATTGTTCCCGAAGCCAGCATGTTCCTGCCGGCAGTTACGTCCCTCATAGCGGTTATGTCTTGTGCTGCTGTGATGCCTGAAGAAGACGCCAGCCCTTGACCTGTTAATGAGCCCGTAGTAACCACGTTTCCGAAGTCATCTATGCTTGGCCACTTGTCGCAGGGACCTGCCTGCACAGTGTAGGCTGCGATTAAGAGGTTAAAAACAGTAAGTATAAGCACACCATTTTTTCTCATGCGTTCGCTTTAAACGCAACCATATATATATCTTGCTATCCCTTAAAGCTAAGGTAACTTCATAACTATGCGGCCATCCTTGAAAATCCTGACAGTGCCGCCACTTGCAGAAACAACAACGCCTATAGCCCCTGTCAGCTTGGTCAGCGCAGCAGTGCACCTGTGCCTTGTCCCGAAACCCTGAAGACCAGGCAGCTCAAGGTTATTCTGGTCAATGTTTATGTAGGTCCCGGCAGTAAGGATTGTGCCCTTCTCATCAATAAGGAAAACGCCGTCAAGCTGCGCCAGGTTCTTGACAGTCTCCTTTATCTCAGGGTCTGTAACCTTCCTGGACTCCTCAACCAGCCCTGCAAACGGGTTCATCTTGAGCAGCGGCTTTGAATACTTCATGAGCTCATCCCTTAAGCCAATCACAAAGGCAGTGCCTATGCTGCGGCCCTCCCTGCCCTCAGCACCGATTTCCTGCGCAATACCTATGACTGACTCTATGACGTCTGCATTGATGTTCTCAGTAAGGTGATGGGTGCTTATGTTAAAGAACACCTTGTCCACATCAAGAACAAAGAAGAAGCCCTTCAGCCACGTGCCCATGCTCTCGCCGCCAGCAAAAACGATTTTGTCACCCTTCTCTATGCATTTCTTGTTGACAGCCTCCATGAGAAGCTCCTTCACAGGAAGCACAGAGCCAACCTGCTGCTTCTTGATTTGGGTATTGTATGAAATTGTGCGCTGATAGTTCCCGCTCTTGGCCTGCTTGAAGATAACCACCTTTATGCTGTCAAAACCAAGGCCTTCCTCAATGACTTCACCCTTCTCAATGGTAACTATGCAGTTTGCCTTCAGGTCCCTTGAAAGCGTAACAGCAGCAGTACCTATCAGCTTCTCCATATTCAGGGCCTGAGAAACGGTTTCCAGCCTGGCAAGCTCTTCAGAGACAAACGACTCAGGCTCAGGCTGCTCAGCCCTCTCCTCCTTCAAAACAGGAGGCTCGGGAGAAACTGACACCTCAGGCACAGGCTCCTTCTGAAGCCGCGCATCAAAGAAGTTGGAAAGCTTCTTCTGGAAAGCGCTCCTAACCGCCTCCATAACGTAGCTCGGGATTACCTTGTTTCTCTCCTCCTCAACCTTGCCCAGTGAAGGTGCCTTGTATGACATCAAGCTGTCGTAGTCCTCATCAACCCTGAGAACTATCTTTCTCCTGCCCTGCTTGATGCTCACTTTAGTTTCACGCCCCTTGACTTCCTTATCCTGGCAAGAAGCAGATTGTAAATCCTGCTCCTCACAGACTTCTTCTCCCTCACATTGCAAAGGTAACGCACAGACACCTGAATAGCTGAGGCGCCATTCACCACAACTATCTCAACACCGGTCTCAGGCTCAACTGTAACTGCCCTGCCGTCACTCGCAGACCATTTCTCTGAAAGCTCATCCATCAGCCTTCCAACAACCTCTGATGCAGCCTTCTCAAGCAGAGACTTGGCAAGCTCCACATCGCTATCCTTCTCAAGAATAATCGAAAGGGTATCCCAAACATAAGGCGTCCCCTTAGTGTAATTTGAAACAGGCTGCGTAAGCACAAACTCGTTAGGAACAGAAATCATCCTCCCGCTCGGAGCATCGTCCTGAAGCTCACTCATGCTGGTATACATCATGTTTATTTCGAAAACATCACCCTTGCTGCTACCTATGCTTATCCTGTCACCTATAGCATATGTCTTCTTCAACACTATAGTTAGCCAGCCAAATATGTTGAGTATAGGCCTCTGAAGCGCAATCGTGAGACCTGCTGCGAAAAGGCCTACCGATGCAAGAACATTCCTGAACACGTTGTTGAAGACCGCCACAGTTATAACAAGCAGCACAGTTATTACCGAATACTTGTATATTGCTATAAGCCCCTTCAACTGAGCACGGTCAAGCCTCTGCTCAAAATGCCTCCTTATGAATATGTATAGTATGCGGGCAGCCAACAGAAATAGGCCTACAGCGATAGCGCCTGACAACAGGCTGTTCAGCTCAAACTCGAAAGGTGCCTCAAAGCCGATCATTCTTTCCCTAATAATATGGATGAGAACCAAAAAAATTAAAGGCTCCCTTGGTTTGTTTAGTTGGGGGTTAAAGAAAAAGGCAGGGAGCCTTTAGTGAACATGAAATCATTTCAGCAAGTGCGGTTTCCTCCTCATTTCCTGCAGCCAGAGAAGGCCGATTGATGTGAGGGCCTTGCTCAGCTTATCCGAAAGCGCGTATGTCTTCCTGTAAAGGTCGTAATCCACCATGCCCATTCCTTTCATCGGGGTCAGTATGCGGTCATAAAACTGCCGCTTGTTGTAGCTTAGCTTCACCTTCTTCCCGCGGTAAGCGGGCTCATCTATCTCTGTGACGAAGCCGCTGTGCAGCCTTGCCGCGAATAGCCCCATCTCGGTCTTTGTCAACTCGCCGTTATGGA
Source organism: Candidatus Woesearchaeota archaeon (assembly GCA_016211185.1). Lineage (GTDB taxonomy): Archaea > Nanobdellota > Nanobdellia > Woesearchaeales > UBA10216 > JACQST01. The sequence goes on from JACQST010000011.1 coordinate 2,927, forward strand.
GCTTCAGTTCCTCAACCAGCAGCTTTGACACAACACGCTGCTGCTCGGTTGCGAATATGACCTCGTAAACATCATCTGACAGGTTAAACCGGTCAAACAAAATAACCATTTATTGACTTATAGAACAAAGCTAGTATATAAATGTTATGTTTTCGTATACTGGGTGGGGGTTTGGTGATAAAAATACCGGCAAAGCGGCTCAGTGCATCCGATAGGCTGCAAACAGGCCAGGCAGTCCCACACCTGGATGCAGCTTAAGACTACTCCCCCTGGCAACACACCTGCCTGAGATGTCATCAAGAAACGCATCCCTTATAGCTCTTGCATTATCCTGCGGCGTAGCCATGGCCAGATTCCTTGCTCCGGAAAAATCAGCATAGTCCATGCCGCGAACCTCATTGAGTCCCGCTCCAGAAAAGTTGCACCCCCTAAAAATAGCTCCTTCTATGCATGCCCCTGTTAAATCAGCGCCAGTGAAGTCTGAACCGGTGAAGTCAGCAAAACGAGCATCAACTCCTGTTAAAACCGCTCCTGTCAAGTCAGCATTCCGAATGCGGGTTCCTGTGAGATTTGCTGCGGTTAGATTGGCCTCCACAAAAACAGACATGTATAATTTTGAACTGCAATTTTTACCAGATAAGTCTGCACCAGAAAGATTGGCGGCGCCAAGATTGGCCCTGTAAAAAACCGAGCACCTTGCACTTACTCCCTGCATTTGTGCAGCTACAAAGTATCCTAATGGTGCTATGAACGCATTAAGGCTCGCGCCGGGAAGAGTAGCGCCGGGAAGAGTTGCGACGTGAAACCTGGCTAAATCGAGATGCGCTGCATCTAAAGTTGCGCCTGTTAGATTAGTTCTCCAAAAATACGAGTTCCGCAGGTCAGCTCCTGTTAAATCAGCGCCAGTGAAGTCAGATTCCTCAATAAACGCCCCGTTCATGCCAGCAAGTGCAAGATTAGCGCGATAAAAACATGTGCGTTCTATTATAGCAGACGTTAATACAGCACCACTAAAATTAGAGCGGCTTAAATTTGTGTCGGCTATATCAACGTAACTTAAGTCTGCCCCCTCAAAAGAAGCCTGCCGTAAATCCTCATTGTATATCTTGCGGTCTCCGAGTCTTTGACCCCCAAACCCTGTAACCACGAATTCACGCTTGTATCGCTCAACCAAACCCTCAAAAGAAATAACTGGTGTAACTGATGTGCCGCCAAAAAAGTCGTCCAATGAAGTTGTCGTTGCCCCCACATCTGCCTATCATTACATAAAATATATAAATTTTCTGCTTTTTAGGGCTGCTGCTTCCTCTTTTTTCCCTCCAGCCTCTCCCTTATCGCGGATGTCTTCTCCTTCAGCTTCTCAACAATCTTCCTCCTGCCATCCCTTGTGTGGAGGTCAACAGCCTTCACAAAATCGTTCCCTATCTGAATGCCGCGCTCAACCACCCTGAAATTCCAGATAACCGCATCAACATCCCTAATCCTGCCGATATTCTGCTGACCCCACCTATCAATGAAAGTAACGTTCTCAATCCTGTACTTAAGAGGCTCCTCAGGCGACTCATTAGGGTAACCAAGCGTCACTATGCCCATAGGCCTAACATCCGCAGGAAGGCTGAAAATCTCGCTGACCTTCTCATCATCAAACGCGGAAACAAAACAACTCCCAAGGCCGACAACCTGGGCTGCAAGCAGCATATTCTGCGCAGCCATGGCAGACTCCTGAACCGCATAAAAATCAGCGCGCTTCCCATAAAACTCGCGAACCTTCTTAAGCAGCATAACTATTAGGATGTGGACAGGAGCCTCCTCCATCCAATACTGCCTCAAGCACGCCTCAGCCAATGCCTTCCTCTTAGGATGCGACTCAACAACAATGAAGCGCCAGCTCTGAATGTTGCCTGCGCTCGGCGCAACCCTGCCAGCATCAACAACAGTGCCTATCTTATCCCACTCAACAGGCAAATCAGAATACCTGCGGATGCTTCGCCTAAGCCTAATAGCCTCAAGCACATCCAGACGAGGCCAATGCTTCTGCTGCGAAGTAGCCATAACGACACAGAATTTATGCGCTATGTTAATAAATTTTGCGTTGTTTACAAAGAAATATAAAGATTTGCTGCCAAGCCAAGCACATGAAATACTCCGAGTTGGTTGAGCTTTACGAAAAACTACAGTCCACAACAAAAAGAACAGAAAAAACACTCCACATCGCAGCATTCCTAAGGAAAATACCGGCTGATGAACTGGAAAAAGCAACCCTTCTCCTTGAAGGAAAGATATACCCTGCATGGGACAAAAGAGTCATAGGCATAGCAAAGCAGCTCATGGCAAAGGCCATAAGCGCATCAACAGGAACAGACACAAAAACAGTAATCAATGAATGGAAAAAAACAGGCGACCTCGGAAAGGCATCTGAAAGCCTCACTGAAAACAAAAAGCAGGCAACACTTCAGATGCACGAGCTCACAATAGAGAAGGTATTTGACAACACAAGAAAACTGTCAGAAATCACAGGGCACGGAAGCGTGGAGAGAAAGATACAGCTCATATCAGAGCTCCTGACCTCGGCAAGGCCCAAAGAGGCAAAATACATAGTGAGGACAATACTTGAAAACATGCAGGTAGGCGTTGGAGCTGGAGTAATGAGGGATGCAATAACATGGGCATACCTGCCAACAGTCAAGGGACTGTTCCCTGAGCTTGACAAGATAATTTTAGGAAAAACAGTAAAAGTATCGAATTCCGAAGAAGCCATGCAGGCAAAGGATGCCGGAGCAATAGAGGCAGAAAACGAAAGCAAAGCGAGACAGATATACACCGCATACATAAACCACGTCCAGCAGGCATACGACCTCACAAACGACTTCTCAGAGGTGGCAAGGACAATGAAGCAACACGGCCTCCTGGGAACAAAAAAGCTCGCCATAGGAACACCTCTCAAGGTAATGCTGGCACTGAAGACAGACACAATCCATGAGGCATTCGAAAAAGCAGGAAAACCCCTTCAGGCAGAATACAAATTCGATGGGTTCAGGGTGCAGATACACCGAAAAGGAAACGACATACGGATATTCACCAGAAGACTGGAGAACGTCACAAAACAGTTCCCCGAGATAGCAGAAAGCGTGAAAAACAACGTGAAAGGCGACAACTACATACTTGACGCAGAAGCAGTAGGCTATGACAAGAAAACAGGCAAATACCTGCCATTCCAAAACATATCCCAAAGAATAAAGAGAAAATATTACATAGAAAAAATGGCGGGGCAAAACCCTGTCGAAGTCAACGTGTTCGATATAATGGCACATGAAGGCAAAAGCCTCATAGAAGAGCCATTCAGCCACAGAAGGAAACTGCTGGAACAGATAATAACCCCAAAGGAAAAAAGCATATCCGCTGCCAAGAGCATAATGACTGAAAGCGAAAAGGAAATCGAGAAACTATTCAAGGAATCAAAGGCCAAGGGAAACGAAGGGCTGATGCTAAAAAGACTGGACGCGCCATACAAGCCAGGAGCAAGAGTCGGCCACATGCTGAAATACAAAAAAACAATGGAAAACCTAGACCTTGCAATAACAAGGGCAGAATGGGGAGAGGGAAAGAGAAGCAGATGGCTCAGCAGCTACACCATAGCTTGCAGGAACAATGAAAAACTACTGACATTAGGAAAAGTATCAACAGGACTTAAGGAAAAACCCGAAGAAGGCCTCAGCTTTGAGGAGATGACAAGAATACTCAGGCCGCTTGTGACTTCCGAGGAAGGAAGAACAGCAACGGTGAAACCAACAACAATAATAGAAGTCGCATACGAGGAAATCCAGAGAAGCCCAACATACGAGTCAGGCTACGCACTGAGGTTCCCGCGCGTTGTAAGGCTGCGGCAGGACAAGGGCACAAACGACGCAAGCACACTCCAAACAATTGAGCAATACTACAGGGAACAAAAGAAAAAGACAAAACCTAACCGACCTGCAGCCGCAGGTTCCCAATAAACCTCTCGAAATCAGACTTCTTAACATTGGCACCGCATGCATACTCGTGCCCGCCCCCATAGCCGCTGATTCCCTCCAGCGCCCTCTTTAGACGGGGAAAAACCTCAAGCCTCCTCGAGCGAAGGCTCATCCGCATCTCGCCATTCTTCTCTCGGGCAATAACAATGAACTTGTCGGGATAAAGATAAAGAAGCTCGTTGGCAAGGTCACTTGAAAAACTCGTCTGGCCGCCATAAGTGAAAACAAACAATGCATCGCCAGAAATCTCAGACCTTGCCTGCGAAAGCAGAGACTGGTACTGGGAATCAAACCTTGAATACCTCTTGTAGAGGTAACGCGCCTCAGGCGTCCTTTGCTCCAGCAAATCATAAGGACTATTCACGCCAGCAAGAGCCTTGACAGACCTGCTCACATCATCAGAGCGCCCCTTCAGCACAAAGGAAAAAAGCCTAACCAAAGCCCCGACCTTTGACCTGAACATCGCATCATCAGGATTAGAAACAGATGAGTCCATCAAGTCAGGATACTTAGAAACAAACTCGTCCTTGAACTCAGGCAGGAACCAGTCACCAACACAGCCAACCATTGCAATCCACAAGTCCTGCAGAACAGACTTATAGCACACATAAGTGGCAGGGAAATAAGCATCCTTCCTGTGCAGCCTCGGATTAAAATAAAGAACACCCGACCTCTTCAAAGGAGTATGGTGATCAATCCACACAACCGAAACCCCGCACTTATCAATGAAGTCCTGCTCAACCATCGCCACATCAAGAATGAAAACCTTGTCAGTATCCTTCTGAACCCTCCTCAGGTAAGAAGAATCCACAACAGGCGTGGTCTTCACAAGGCCAAAAGAGCCCCTCCTACAATACCTGTAAAGAAGCAGGAAAGAAGACAAGCCATCAGGGTCATCATGCATCAGAAACAAAGGGTTCCTGGAGCCAAGCTCAGCCCTTATAGCGTCATATTCCGCGCTCGGAAGCATCCAAAACAAGAAAGACGGGCAGTATTTAAGTGTTTTGACTACTTAAAAACCAAACTTGCAGTGTAATAATTAGAGTCGTGAAGATAAACCACGTCAATCCTGCCAGCTCTAGAAGGCACTTCAAACCTCAAAACACCGCGGGCAGAAGCACCAGCCGAAACCCTTGACTGCAAAGAGCCCGAGTCTATGTCAAAAAACTCTGCAATATAAGTTCCGGAACGCAACGCTTCAACCTCAACCATGCCTTCCTTAAAATAAGGACCTTTAAGTAGGCCGACCAGAGAGGACTTGTCCATATCATAGGTCTGAACCCCGCGGGCAGAGAAAAATTCAGTCTCAGCAAAACGAATGTATGAAACAGGATAAGTCTGTTGACTTCTTGTAAAAGGTATGCTCGACAATAGAGCAGCCATGTAGCCCACAACTGCCAAAACCTTAACAGGAGCCGGGACCATAATCTTATCAGAGCAAACCACTATAAAAAATTTACCAAAAAATGCATAGAAAGCATTATAAATAAGTTCCCCTGACTAAAACTAAGGTGGAATAATGGTTCAAGCACTGGTTGAAATTGATGAGAACACGAACAGGGTTCTAAACATAATTAAAGCAAGATTTTGTTGAAAAAATAAGCAGAATATCCAAACAGAAAAGCATCAAGGTAGATGATTTCGCTGCGAGATACGGATTGAAAATCTGAACTCAGGCATAAGAGGTGCTGCATGTATGACCTTTACATCAAACCAGAAGCTGGCAAAAAAGAATTCTAAACAGCTGAGCATATCGACAAGCATTTTGGCTGTAAACGGTTATATGCCAACATAAACAGATGTATCGCTGGCCTTGAAAAGGTCTATAATGATAACAGTTACTTTAAGAAACTTAAGGGGCACTCCAAGGCATTATTCGGATTAGTTCAAAATCAATTTGACTACCTTAGGGCACACATGAAGGAACATGCAGAAGTGCTGCAAAAATTAGGCAAAGAAATCAGGACACAGGCATTGCTTATCAGAGAATACAATCTGCAATAAAGATCAGGGTGATGATTTTATCTAAGCAAGAGGTGGATTAAAATACATTTTTGCTGCTGCTCAACCCACAACCCGAGAATACCTTGAACGGGCATCTGACTCGCTGGAAGCCCTGACAATGGCGCGGCCATCAGCAAACAAAGTCACATCGCCAAAGGAAATGCAAGAGCCAAAATCCCTATACGACGAACCAGAAAGCGACTGCCTAAGGCTGTCCAGTGAAGCAGTGCCCTTAACCTGATAAGTTCCCGAGCCGCAAAGCTTAACTGCCCGAGACCCCCTGCTGCCTGAAAGATACTCGTAGCGGCCAGCGCACACAGGGCATGCATAGTTCATGACCACTTCTATCTTCTCAAATTCCGAAGCCCACAAGTCAAACCTCAACATAGAAGACCCAACCCCTGCACTGCTGCCAAGCAGAACCTTAAGACACTCTGAAACCTGAAACGACGCTGCAGCAGACGTTGCAAAATTAGCAGAGCCAACAACATCACACCCCTCAAAAGACCCCGCACTTAAATCAGAAAAAACACACCTGAAGCACGGGCCGCCAGGAACGAAAGCCATAACAGTCCCCGAATCCCTCACAGACCCAGAATAAACCCAAGGGACCCCATTCTTCATGCAAAACTCGTTTATTAAAAACCGCGCTTCCATGTTGTCAGTGCAGTCAAGCACAACATCAGCGCCATCTAGAACTGAACCGATGTTCCTGAAATCCAAATCCTGACAAAGCGAAGAAACCCTTACCTCAGTGTTAAGCTTCTGCAGCGCTTCCCTTGCGGCATCAGCCTTGGGCCTGCCTACATCATTTTGAGAGAAAAGAGGCTGCCGGTAAAGGTTAGAGGACTCAACAACATCCCTGTCAATTATTATGAGCCGACCTATCCCTGCAAGAGCAAGAAGCTGAAGCGAGCTACAACCTACTCCTCCTGCCCCCACAACTGCCACGCAGCTATTATTAATTTTTCCCTGCCCAGACTTTCCCACAAAACCCAAAAGCTCCTGCCGCGAATAATCCATGCGGCAAGGCAACCGGAAGAGATATAATAATGTATGCCAGTCAAGCTACAAAAAATACAGAAGAGGTCCTGAAACTAATGGCGAAAGGAACATTGTGAACGTAAAACGAAAAAGCATATATAAACAAACAAGAGCCCCGAATCACCGATGATACTTTATTCAAACCACACAGGCAGCGACGCATTTGACGAGAAGCTAAACCTTATAGACAAAAGGCTGTTCACGGAGCAGGAAACTACAGAAAAATGCCTCGCACTTGAAAGGAACGAGTGGCTGCCTGAGGAAAAAGAGCTCATCAGGCTGCATGCAAATGGAAAGGCATACTTCCTGGGATTCAAGAAAGAAAAGATTGAGGGCGTAACATTTACCCAGGACATAAAAAAGCTGGAGACTGCGGCAAGGCAAAGCAGCTTTGAAAAAACAAGGGCAAAACTAATCTGGATAACCAAGCTCAAGGTAAGAAACTCAACAGGCAAAGACCTTCTCATAATGCAGGCATCCTCAGCAATAGAGGACCTGAATAAGGCAGCAAACCTGCTGGCCAAACGGCTCAGGGAATGGTATGAGCTGCACAACCCAGAATACTCACAGTCAGTAGAAGACCATGAAAAATTCTGCGAGCTAATAACTTCACGACAAAGAAGCGAACTCCTGAAATCCATAGGGCTCAGCGAAGACAAAAGCATGGGCGCAGAACTTAAGCAAAACGACATCAAGGCAATACTTACACTGGCACAAGAACTGAAAACGCTCTACAACACAAGAGAGGAACAAAAACAATACCTCGAGGGCCTGATGAAACAGGAATGCCCAAACACACAAGCCGTAGCGGGCAGCCTGATAGGGGCAAAGCTCATAACAATCGCGGGCTCCCTAAAGAGGCTTTCAGAGCTGCCTGCATCCACCATACAGGTTCTTGGAGCCGAAAAAGCCCTGTTCAGGCACATAAAGACGGGCGCAAGGCCCCCAAAATTCGGAGTAATACACAGCCACCCGCTCATACAAAACACAAGAAAGGAGCAGCAGGGAAAAACAGCAAGAATCCTCGCAGACAAGATAGCAATAGCCGCAAAGGTCGACTACTTCAAGGGAGAATACATAGGAGACAAGCTCGCGAAAGAAGCTGAAACAAAGGCAAGATGACACTAAACAGGATATACCGGGAGAAAAACAGGCTCTACACTGAAAGCGCACACCATGGAGAAGCCCCCTTCAGGGAACAGACAATAAACAGAAACGGAAAAGAATACAGGAACTGGGAGCCAAGAAGAAGCAAGCTTGCCGCATCAATAATGAAAGGAATGGAATGCGCACTCGGAGAAAGCTCCAAAATCCTCTACCTCGGCGCTTCACACGGATACACTGTCTCATTCGCAGCAGACATTGCCCAAAAAGGCGCAATATATGCAATAGACTTCTCACCCCGAGTAGTCAGGGAACTCGTCCTCTTATCTGAGAGAAGAACAAACATAGCCCCCATACTGGCCGACGCAAGAAAGCCAGAAACATACTACCACTACATCGAGCCATGCGACATACTATACCAAGACGTGGCCCAAAAAGACCAAGCAGCCATATTCATGAAAAACGCTAACCTGTTCCTCAAAAAAGAAGGAAAGGCATACCTCGCAATTAAGGCCAGAAGCATAGACACCACAAAGGAGCCCAAAAAGATTTTTAAACAGGCGAGAGACGAGATAGAAACAACAATGAAGGTTCTGGACTACAAAGTCCTGGAGCCATACCAGAAAGACCACTGCATGCTCCTGTGCACAAAAAAGTGATGAGGATGAAGATACTGCAAGACAAAACGAAGTTAGCCCTGATTGCGCTTTGCATAATACTCCTGGCGGCAACAGCATTTACCTACTACAGCTACAAAAGCCGACAGGACAGGACAAGCCAAGAGATGGAGTATCAAGGCAGGATGTACAACTACCTTGCCCATATGGCAGGAATTACAGGCAGGCCAAACGACATACACATACACGCAGACCTAAAACTGGTGATAAACGGACAAGAGATGAGCCTCAACAGGCAGGAATTCCACGAGAAAAACGCCCTTGTGCACCTGCACCTCAACAACCCTGACGACGGAGACAAGGTAATCCATATAGAGGCAAAAGGGGTAACACTCGGTCATTTCTTCAGCTCCATAGGAATGAAGCTGACCAGCAACTGCATAAACTTCTACCAGAACAACTGCAACGACGGAACCAACCAGCTCATGCTCTTTGTAAATGGGCAGAGAAACCACGAGATAGACAACTACGAGCCAAAAAACCACGACAAAATACTGTTAATATACGGGAGATACACCCAGCAGGAACTGCAGAAACACATAGACAGCGTAACAGAATACTCTATGAGATATAACTGATAAATTACTTTTCAAAAACGACTGCACCTACAAAAAAATATTTATACCTGCTGATATGAGCTTCAGGACATGACCAAAACAGGCGGTTATCTTTGCGCAGAACGCGAACAAAGAACTCGTTCTTCATAAGTCACACGCCAAGCTGCTTGAAATCCTTAACACTAAAAAAGGCATCACACAAAAAGAGCTAATAGCGAAGTCAAGCCTCTCCGCGCGCACAGTAAAATACGCACTAAAAACACTTTCTGAGAACGGGCTTCTTGTGCAGGAGCGCTCAATGCGCGACCTGAGATACATAAAATACTACAAGGTGGTGTGAACATGAATAAAATAAAGCTGGACGGGCTTCCACAACTTGAAGAGGTTGAGCAAGGATACCTGGAGAGGCTGCTATCAGAAAAACATAGCAAAGTAATAGGCAGCCAACGAGACGCCATATTTATTCGAAGCGACCAGATCAGAGCAGACCAGTTTCCCAACTTGCCGGAAAATGCAGCCTATGCTATAGCAAGGCTTTACAGCGATAACCACACGATTTTAATAACAATAGTATACGACATGATAGGAATAACAGAAAAGTGCAATCCACAATACATCACCGCCACAGATACATACAGGCCAACACATGAAGCAACATACCTCTGGAAAGAAAGACTTTTCCCTAAAGAACCAAAACACTTAAAACATAAACAGCAAAAAAGATACTGACATGAGGATATACAACACCCTGACAAGAAAAACAGAGGAATTCAAGCCGATAAAGGGAAAAACCGTTAACTTATACACCTGCGGCCCGACAGTATACAACTACGCCCACATAGGCAACTTCAGGACATATATCTTCGGGGACATACTGAAAAGATACCTCGTCTACAAGGGCTACAATGTGAAGCACGTAATGAACCTCACGGACATAGACGACAAAACCATAGCAGGCTCACAGAAGGAAGGAGTAAGCCTCAGGGAATTCACAGAGAAATACGCCCTGTATTTCCACCAAGACCTAAAGACGCTAAACATAAAGGAAGCAGACATATACCCGAAGGCAACAGAGCACATAAACGAGATGGTGGATATAATCAAGAAGCTCCTGAAGAAAGGAATAGCCTACAAGGCAGCTGACGGAATATACTACTCGATAGCCAGATTCAAGGGATACGGGAAGCTTGCAGGGCTTGAGAAGGCAAACCTGATACCCGGCAAAAGAGTCCTGAAGGACGAATACGACAAGGAAAGCGCACAAGACTTTGCACTCTGGAAATACTGGGACAAGGCAGACGGGGAAGTGTTCTGGAAAACAAGCATAGGAAAAGGCAGGCCTGGATGGCACATCGAATGCAGCGCAATGTCAACAAAATACCTTGGCCAGCCATTCGACATACACGCAGGAGGAACAGACCTAATATTCCCTCATCATGAAAACGAGATAGCCCAGTCAGAAGGAGCCAACGGAAAGAAATTCGTTAACTACTGGATGCACTCAGCCCACCTCATCGTGGACGGCAAAAAGATGTCAAAAAGCCTCGGGAACTTCCACACGCTGCGAGACCTCACTGAAAAAGGCTACAGCCCCGCAGGAATAAGATACCTCCTGCTATCAACAAACTACAGGCAGCAGCTCAACTTCACCCTTGAAGAGGCAAAGGCAGCAACAAAGGCAGCAGAAACAATAACAGACTTCCACAAAAGGCTACAGGAAGCCAAACCAGCAAAAAGCAATGGAAACGCAGAGGCCACAATAAAAGAGCAACTGGAAAGCTTCGAGAAAGCCATGGACAATGACCTCAACATATCAGAAGCTCTGGCCTCGGTATTCGGGCTGATGCACGAACTCAACAAGCTAATGGCCGCAGAGCAGCTATCAAGAAACGAGGCAAAAAAGGCAAAAGACGCAATTGAAAAAATCGACAAAGTTCTCGGGATACTGAACTATGCAAACAAGACAAACAAAGACAACGAAATCGATGAACTGTTAAGAAAAAGAGAGGATGCAAGAAAGAGAAACGACTGGAAAGAGGCAGACCGCATAAGAGAGGCGCTGAAGCAAAAGAATATTATAGTAGAAGACACAAAGCAAGGCCCAAGGATAAAAAAAACACTTTAGCGAATAACGCAAGCAAAAAAAGAGGTGTGACTGTGAAGCTGCCAGACTTCGGAAAAATAGTGCTAAGGCTTTTTGGAAACGTCACAAGAAAAGAACACCTGCTTCTCCAGGAATTCAAAGTAAGCCGCAGAAGCCCGCTCAAGAGAAAAACAAAGATGGAACTCGTAAGGGACACAGGAACAGTAATAATGGGCATCAAAAAGACAACTGCCAAAAGATACACAATGAACATGCCGTTCAACACACGAATAAATCAGGGCAGCATACTTGTACTGGGCACAAACAAGCAGCTAAACGAGCTTGAGAAATATACGCGCGCAAAAAATAACCTGCCAAAAAATTTATAAAACCCGTTTCAGAATTTAACCAAAATGCCTAAATCATATCTTTCTCTTGTCCCGAAAGCATTGGAAGACGCTGACAAAACATGTGAAATCTTGGATCTCTCAAGAAACAGTTGGGATGCGATACGTAAACACCCGGAAGGACCTCATTTTATTTCCAGAGGGAAGAAGATCCCACAGTTTGCTTGGTGGCGGAGGGATCCTGATCCGAAACTGCTAATTGATAATGCAATGCACCAAGGAAACTCGTTGTTGATCCTGATCACAAAAATAGGTTCTGAGGGTGTAGAGGGACAAAGAGCATTGGCCTCAATAAATGCAAAGATGATTAAATTGTCATTATCATACATTACCTACCTGCTGGCGGTTGCAAGAGCTGTTGAGCAATTCACGGACACTGAAAACGCCAAACGGGAAGGGATCTACTATTCTTATAAACCGGACAAACAACAAGTCAAAGCTCTTATAACTATCATAGCAGAGGCTTTGAAGGACCTTAATCATGATGAATGGTACAAATACTCAAAAAAACTCGACCCCCGCATCGATACTTCTGAGAGTTTCGCGGTGCGCATCTCCGAGAGGGCTTTGAACAATGCCAGAAATCTGTAGCGATTTTATACAATCCTCAATCTCCTATATATCCAATATCTAAGCAAACCTTGCTGTCCACCATACCGATTTAATAATACGCTAAAACTCCAGCTTAAGCTCCTTGCCGAACCTCAAATCCTCCACGTGATGAGTTACCTTCAAGTCCTTAGCAAGGCCCGCGAACTTCGTTGGGAATACAACTGACTTAACATCAGCCTTCAGGCTAAGCCCCCTGTCCTTCTTGGCCTTCCAGACCTGGCTGTTAAGAGATGCAAGCTCAGACGCATCAAACTTCTGCCGCCGCTTCCCGGAAGCCCGGGGAAACTCCTCAAAATGGATATCCCTTCCCGAAAGAGACTTGTAGAGAGAGTAAGTAACCATCGGAATAACTGGCGCAAGGAGCTTCAACAAGGTATCAAGACACCTGTGCAGCGTAAAGACCGCAGCCCTCTGCTCGGACTCCGAAAAAACACCATCCCTGTTGTAAGCTCGGCTCTTAACAAGCTCAAGGTAATGCGAGGCAAAAGTCTCCCAAAGGAAATTCTTCGCAACCGCAACAGGGCTATGGAAATCATAAACAGCATACTGCCTCCCGGCCAAAGAGACTATCGAGTTAAGCTCCTCAAGAACCCACCTGTCGAGCTCCTGCAACTCAAAATCCTGGTCATCAACACGCGGAAACGCAGATATGAAGCGGGCAACATTCCAAAGCTTCACAATTGTCTTTCCCGCGCCGTCAATCCTGTCAAAAGAGCACTTGAAATCGCCCTTGTCAAGATTGCCCTCAACCGCACACCAAAGGCGCAGAGGCTCAGTGCCGAAACGGTCAAGGATTTCCCCTGGAGCTATAACGTTTCCCTTTGACTTGGAAATCTTGTGGCCCTGCTCATCAACAACATGATAGTTAATCCATGCATCCCTGAAAATAAGCTTGCCTGTCAGGAGATAACACTTAAGCAGAGTATAGTAAAGCCAAGTCCTGATGATTTCCTTGCCCTGAGGCCGAAGTGAGCATGGAAACGCTGCCCTGAAAAAAGCAGGGTCCCTGCCATACATCGAGATGTAAAGCGGCGAGTTTGAGCTGTCAAACCACGTGTCAAGAACCCTTTCTTCCCCTACAAATTCGTTGCCGCCGCACTTGCATTTCTTGACCGGGCATGGCTCACGCCACGGCTGATAATACCTGCCCTTAGGGGGCACAACGAATGAACTGCACGAGTTGCATTTCCACAAAGGTATCTCAGTCGCATAATACCTCCTCCGTGATATTGGCCAGTCAATCGAAACAGACAAAACCCAGTCCATCAGGATCTGCCTGCTTGATGGCGCGAAAAAATTGAGCTTGTATGCGAGCTTTTCCATGTCCTGTGTGAACTCAAGCTGCTTAACGTAAAACTCCTTCATAGAAATAAACTCAACAGGCTCCTTGCTGCGCTCGCACACAGGAGTCCTGTGAATGACGTCACGCTGAGCAGCCAGAAAGCCTTCCTTTTTAAGAGACTCAACAACCGCCTTCCTTGCCTCTGCAACAGGCAAGCCCCCAAGAAAACCGGAATTCTCATTCATACGGCCATCCATGTCAATGGCAATCACGGGCTTGAGAGCCATATCCCTGAAAAAACGGATATCAGAAGTATCACCCATAGAACACATCATGACAAGGCCAGTGCCTGAATCCATAGAAGCCATGCCATGAGCCCTTATAGGGACCTCAGAACCGTAAAGAGGAGTAACAGCAGTAAACCCCTCAAGCCTCCTGAAACGCTCATCCTGAGGGTTAAAAATAACCATGGCACAAGTGCAGAGAAGCTCAGGTCTTGTTGTGCCGATAACTATTCTCTCCCCAGTTTCCTTAACAGTAAAGATGATTTCATTGAACTTCGAATTAATGTCCACGTAATCAACCTCTGCATCAGCAAGAGTAGTCCTGCAGCCAGTGCAATAATTATTGATGCGCTCATCCTCATAAATCAGCCCATCAGTCCACAAGTCAATGAAAGTGTCCTGCGTGAATGCCCTATACTCAGGGCTGTCTGTCTCGTAAACACAGCCAACAGAGTTGCCTGACTTCCATGAATTGAAGCTTATCCCCAGGCGCTGAAAAGACCTTACCGAGACCTGGCCAGCCTCATCAAGAACTGCCTTGCAGAAACCAATGAACTTCTCCCGAGGAACATCCCTGAGCCTCACACCAAACCTCTTCTCAGCCGCAACCTCTATCGGAAGGCCGTTCTTGTCAAGCCCCAAAGGAAAAAGCACATCAAATCCCGACATGCGCCTAAACCTCGCGAACATGTCCATAAGCACATAAGTGGTCGCATGCCCCATATGAATAGGCGTGTTGATGTAAGGAGGGGGAGTATCAATCGAGAAAACAGGCTTACCCGAGTTCCTGAACGCATAAGGCTCCTCATCAACCCACTGCCTCCAGATGCGCTCCTCAGCCTCCCTGGACCAACCAGACTCACTAACCAACGGATCCATGAGAAACCTGCGACCGAAAGAAGTTATATAAATATTGTGCTCAACACAACCTTTAAATATACCAAAGTATAAACAGGTATACAATGGCTGCATCTACTATAAAACTGAAAGATGAAACAAAGAGAATGCTCGACCTCATAAAGAGGTTCGAAAGACAAAGCTACGACGAAGTCATAGCTGAACTAATAGAGGACAAGATTGAAGCGCACCTTGAGCTAAAAAACGAGCTAAAAACAGAAATAATCAGGCTATCCGAAGATCTCAGGAACAAAAGAGTAAAAGGACTTTCCTTCGGGCAACTATACGAAAAAACCTATGGCTGAACTAGAATTCCACCCCGCAATCGAAAAAGACCTGAAAGAGCTGCAAATAAACCAGATAGTGTTCCAGCAGATACACGAAACACTCCAACAAGCAGCAAAAGACCCTGATGTATACAGCACACATATAAGAGGCCTGCCCAAAAGCTTCATAAAAATAAAGTTCAGAGAGCTAAGAGTAGTTATATGGAGAAGCAAAACAACAACATACGTCCTCAAGATATTCCACCGCAGGCAAGGATACGCCAAGGAAAGCCTTGAAAAAATAATGAATCTCGTAAGAGACTATACTGGATAAGCCATCTTGAAAAACCCTTTTTCTACAGTATCTCCGAAAGGAAGCCTTCCTTATCTGAAGTAAGGTTGTTCTAAGCTTTTTTCTGTTTGGTTCTTGTGCATATCCACCCACTATCCACCCATTTTACCCCTTTTTGAAAGCTTTCTGCCTGTTTTCGACATAGCTACTGCTATGTTCACTCTTCAGTTAAAGCAATATTTTTTAATATGAAATCCTTAAACACTTTTCTGGTCTTGGACATATGTGAAAAA
>JACQST010000010.1 GCA_016211185.1 Candidatus Woesearchaeota archaeon
CATGGTCAAGCGGCTTCTATCGTGTATTTGCTGAATTCAATACGAGCGATGGCACGGAAAGCGCGCAGAGCGGCTTCAGCATAGACACATTTACAGTGAGCTGTTTCAGGGCAAGCTGGAGCACGCTGCAGTCCGGCGATCAGACTGCAATAAGCTGTACTGTATCTAACCCTGCAGGCGGCAACTATCAGAACCGCGTTGACATTACAGTTGAAAGCGTGAAGAACTCATTCACCGGCAGCTCTATAGGCAGCGGACAGTCCACATGGTTTTCAAATACCAACTTTACAAACAATTCAGCAAACACAGCTGTAATCCTGCTTAACCAGTCGCTGCCAACAGGGCAGTACGAATCCATTGTCAAGCTGAACGATTCAAGCGATATAAAGAGAGCATATGTATGGTTCGAGGTAAAAGACTTCGAGCCCCAGTTTTATTCATTCAAGTGGTCTTATTCGACAGGTGATAATGTAACATTAATAGCAAGGGGTCTGTCTACGTCCGGTGTAGCTGCGTACAGGGTTAATTTGTCAGGCTCGCCGACTGTTTACAGATACGACAGGGCGACATGGGCAAGGGAAACTGTGTCGGGCGTTACAGCAGTTTCACAGGTTGACAAGAACCTTTCTTGGAATGTCAATGTCACACTAATAAACCTGTCCAAGTCAGGAGGCTGGGCAGAAGGACAATATAATGTGCTGCTCAACCTTACAAGGATAAACGGCACAAACGGGGCACAGGGCAACCCGGTTGAGGTTTCGACATGGTTCGATGTGAGGTTATTTGATGTCTGGGGGTACGCAAGCGCATGGAGCTATCATCCAAAAAGCAACATCACGATAAATGTGTTCGTCGGCGATCCGTCTTCATTTAATCAACGATACACGAGCAGGGTAGAAGTCAATATAACAGAAGTCAGGAATACTGCAACAGGCGCTGTGCTGACAAAAGGCACGGACTACAATGTTGTTGACAATACGACCATACCGTCAGTCACAGGCGATGTGCCAGTCAACATAACACCGATTAACTCCCTGCCTTCTGGAAGCTACAAGGCAAAGATAGCTGTCAAGGATACGGTAAGCGGTAATACTGTGACAACGGATGTTTACTTTAATGTTGTTGGATTCTATCTGTCTGCGTATTCAGATCCATATGAAGTCGGGGCGGGCGAGAATGTTTCTATAACAATTTCAACATACACGCCAAGCGGCAATGGCACTGTTTCAATATCGGATGCAGTCGTAACAGCATTAACATTCTGCAACGTGAATTACATATGCACTAACAAGGCATTGGCATCGTTCAATTATACATTTAATAAGGCGACATCGCGGATATTTGTAAATACAACAGGCTTTGGAGAAGGCTGGTATACAGCAGCGATAGTTGTCAATGACACGCAAAACACAAATGCGACCGCTTACTCGTCTTTCAGAATAAAATCCTTCGCGATTTCAGGATCTATACCCAGCCCGACTGGGGCAAGGAGTGGTTATGGATACCAAATAAATGAAACAATACCGCTTAACGTTACAGGAACATTGGGCGTCAACATAACTAACGCTACGTTCTCGTATTATGACTGCACGAGCTCTGGCTGCACTTACAAATCATTTTTAGTACAGATTGGCTACAACATGACGGCAGCAAATGTACTTCTGGGCTTAACGCCTTCGAATATTACTCCTGCTGTGCTCAACAAAACATGGCCTGTCAATGAATATGCGTATTACAATATTGATGTCAAGGTGCTGAAAGATGGTGTTCAGTCGTCATTTAGCACATACACATACATTTACTTCCCGAGAGCGACTGTTTCAGGGCCGCCTTCTGTCAGCGCGGACAGCGGAATAGCCGCCAACATAACAGTTTATGTCGAACCTGTAACAGGCCAGAATCTGTCTGGCGCAAGCATAACAGCCGAGGATGTCCTGCAGGATACAGGGTTTATCTTGGTATCATTAGGCAGCAGCAAGTGGAACGCGACGTTAAGGATAGCCAACTCATCAGGCATAGCTGAGCTTGTTGTTCAACCAAACGGCACGTGGCCTTCTGGCAATCTCAGGGTAAGGTATAATGTTGTTTATGGCAATGCTTCGACAAAAGCGGAATTCTCAACTGCAACATCTTCACGTACACTGGGCTTAAGCAAGACATTAACAAACAGGACAGGCGCTGTGATTACAAATGGCACTGTGGGTGTACCGTTTAAC
>JACQST010000005.1 GCA_016211185.1 Candidatus Woesearchaeota archaeon
CTACAGACCACTAACCACTTACGAATGTCCCAAATAATCATTCAAGAAGGAACTTAATACATACGCTCCAATGATTGCTGTTGCAGCCACATCCGCAAATAATGTTTTTGCATTCATTATAACTACTAACCAGGGGTTATTTAAAAACTTTTCTGTGACTTTGGATAATGTGATTTAGTGAGCGAGCTCCACAAACCATTTAAAACAGCGCATTATTCTTTTGCTGCCATGGAACTAATAGCGCAGGGCGCAGAGGCAAAGGTTTACTCGGAAGGTCATAAAATAATCAAGGAGAGAACTCCCAAGACCTACAGGCTAAAGGAAATAGATGAGGAACTGAGGAAAACAAGGACAAGAAGGGAAGCTAAGATTTGCGAAGCCATCAGAAAGGCAGGAGTAAGGGCGCCGAGGCTCATAGCAGTGTCAGAAAAATACATGAGCTTGACAATCGAGAAGGTTGAGGGCGAAAAGCTGAGCAGCGCACTCAATTCTGAAAACAGCCGTGATCTTTGCAGGCAGATAGGAGAGATGACCGGCCGCATGCACGCCGCGAACATAGTCCACAACGACCTCACAACATCCAACATGATTCTCCATAACGGAAAGGTTTACTTCATAGACTTCGGGTTAAGCTTAGTCTCAGCAAAGGCGGAGGACAGGGCAGTCGACCTCCACCTGTTCAGGCAGGCCCTTGAAGGAAGGCACCACAACATAGCCAAGGAATGCTTTGAGCAGGCAATAAGGGCATATGTGCTTTCCTACACTGGCCACAAAGAAGTCCTTGCCCGGCTGCAGAAAGTTGAGCTAAGGGGCAGGAACAAGAGCAAAGAACTTATCTGATTTACTTCTTCTGAAGCGTTCTCTTCACAGTCAGCGGAATAAGCCCCTTCTCGAACTCTATCTCCGCAATCCTCCTTGGGTCATATCCCACCCTTTCAAGGTCTGCCTCGGTGAGCTTAACGAGAAAAGGCGCGCCGCCAGCGATTTGCAGCGCCCTCGCGCCAATAATCCGGGCTTTCTCATACTTAGTGTAGCTTATCTGCTCATCAGACTTTTCTGCCATATAATCACCCAGGAATCAGAGGTATTTTATAAGCTCTTCTGCTTTTTCAAGAGCCAGAGACACCATCCTGTCAACATCCTCAATCGTCAAGGGATGGTCTCCGCCCTTCTGCAAAGCGCTTATCCTGCCGCTGGAACTTGTCACGGTGAGCCTCGCATCAACGAGGTCTTCCTCCTCGTTTGTCGGGTCCACAAGAAAATACGGGCCAATCTTGTAAATAGTGACAGCAATAGGTATCTTCTTGATTGGCAAGGGGGTGTCAGTTCTTTTCTTGTAATCCACCTTCTGCCCGTCATAATGGGGAAGGGTTGTATTCCTTAAGGCAGCTATCGCGGCAAGCGCACCCGAATCGATAAGGTTCCCGTCTGCGTTTATCGTGACAAGGTCGATTGTGCTTGTCCACACCTTCTCGCCCTTGTCAATGCAGAGCTTCTTAGTGTCAATCGCCTTGGTCTCCCTTATGCCGCGGTCAACAACCCTTGCTAACTCAATTGCCTCTGACTTTGGAGGACCGGACTCAAACTCAGGGCTGGACAGCGGAGAGAGCTCAGCTCCAACAATCAGGTTTCCATCATCAGGCGTGTCCGGGTAAGGCTTCTCAACACTCATCTTTACACCTGCAAGTATTTCTGTGTTGCCGAAGCACACCCTGACAGAGCCCTCTGCATTCTTGCTTATGCCGTAATCAACCTTTATCTCCCTGAGCTCGTGAAGCTTCCTGCCATCAAACCTCAGTCCCTTCTCAAGGAACCTGAGCACATGCGCGCGTTTCTCATTCCTCATCTGACTCACCATTGAAAGTATATTTTTCCTTGAGAGCAGCCTTCTGAATCTCGTATATCTGCCGGCAGGCCTTCCTGACAAGCTCCAACGAATGCATCAGCTGCTCCTTGCCAATCTCCCCATCCATCTGCAGGAGCGTAAGCTTGCCTGTGCGCGGCATGAACGCCACAGGTATATCGGCAACCTCGCCCTCAGCAGACTCCTCATCATAAGTAAGGTCAACAACGACCTGGCCGTTAACATGCCCTGTTGAGACCGCGCTGACAAGGTCTTTCATCGCGATGCCGGCATCAGCCAGAGCTATTGAGGCAGCGCAGATTCCAGCGCACCTTGTCCCGGCATCTGTCTGGGGAAGGTCTATGAACACATCCACAACAGCATTCGGGAACTCCTCCAGCGAAAGCACAGGCAGCAGGGCTTTCTCAATCACAAGCGAAATCTCAGTCGACCGCCTGCTCGGGCCAGGCTTCACCCTGTCCCCTGCTCCTGAAAACGGCATCATGTTGTACCTGCATCTCAGAATACCCTTGGTCGGGTCCTGCAGGAACTTCGGGTAAAGCTCCCTCGGCCCGTAAACAGCAGCGTAAGCCACTGTGTCCCCAATCCTGAACAAGGCAGAGCCATCAGCGTTCTTCACAACGCCAGCCCTGGCCTCGATAGTCCTCATCTCATCGAACCTTCTTCCATCCTTCCTAAGCTCCATTTTAATCATTGCCTCTTGTTCCTGTCAAGGAACTCCTTAATCCTCTCTGTAAGGCCTGAGGTGTGTGATTCATCCTCAACCTTGCGAATGGCCTGTATCGCCACAAGCTCATCCTCAGGCTCACCCTGAACCCAGCCAATCCCGTTCTGGCCTATAACGATACGGCAGTTAGTCGAATCCTTAATCATGCTTATCATAGAGCCCTGCTTCCCGATTATCCTGGGAACCTTGTGCGGGCTGACATGGATAATCCTGCCCTCGCCAAGCTTCTTCAGTCCAGGCCCCTTCAGCGTAAGGTCCACAAAATTCTTTGAGGTAACGTTGATTATCCTTGTAACAAGGTAATCCCCGAAGCTGAAATACTTGGTCAGGTCAGTACCCCTCGCCACAAACTCAGGCACAGCGTCCTTAACCCCAAGCATCGCAGAGTAGGCTGAATTTATGTCAATCATCCAGCCACTCATGGTGACGTCAAACACCCTGCCTATAATGGTGTCATTGGTCTTTGGCAGGTATTTTCCCGCAAGTGGAATCAGCTTTATGATTCTGGACTCCGCACTCACCATGCCGAGCCTGCCCGCAACTATAGTTTCGCCATCCCTGAAAGTGCCGTAAGACGGAAGGTAGTCCATCCCCTGCGCAAGCTCCTCTCCCGGAACAACAATCTCCTTGTCCTTAACAGAAAGTCCCATAACCCATCACTTCGTCCTCACAATCTTTGTTTCGCAGTTTCCGTGTGTGAGATGGTTCAGCTCGTCAAAGAACCCCTGCTGCATGCCTGCAGGCAGCTCAACAGTGCTTGACAAGCTCCCATCACCAAGCCATTCCTCCTTAAGAACAGTGCAGTGCTTCTTAAGAACCGGAAATGACTTCACTGCATACTGTGCAGGTATTCGCACAGATATCTCACGAACCTCAAACTTCAGCGGAAGAACCGACCTCAGCTTCTTTATTATATCCTGAACCTGGTCCTCAGCCCTCTTGTGCTCATCAATATGCACGCTTGCCTCTGCCATGGCATTCTCAATGCGCTGCGGAGGATGAGGAAGACCTGTCCTTGGGTCAACTGCATTTCTATGGATAACATTCACGACCCACTTCCTCTTCTGCTCCGTAAGCCGGTCCCTGTATTCAGACGTGAGCTGTATCTCGCCCCTCTTAAGAATAGCATTGAGAACCTCAGCCCTGTCATCTGTATTGAAAACGCTTCTCATCAAGTGCTCTGAGGCAAGCATCCCCTTGTGGGCATCCGAAAACACTTTATCATAGAGCACGACCTGCCTCACGTCATGTATGGCTCCCTCTCTGAACTTCATTGCAGCATCAGGGTCTATCACGACCTCAAACTTCTCTCCGCCCGACTTCAGCCGGGCAACATTAAAGGAAGGGCGCTCGCCCTTGTAACGCTGGTCACCTTTCATCCAATCACTGCTCCTTGCCCTTTGGCTGCTTTGGCTGTGACTTCCTGACGTCCTCAACTGCCTTCTCAATCTCAGGTCTCTTCAGCTTCACGAATTTCTTGTCAGAGGTCTTTATGTAGGCCATGTCTATCCTTTCCACGCTGAAATCCTTGTCCAGAAACCTGTAAATGACCTTCAAGCCAAGCTTAAGAGCGTCATTAAGGTTCATGTCATCCCTATACTCCTTCCTCAGGGATTCCTCAATCTCAGGCTCTCCCTCGCCAATCACAGTGGCCTTATACTGGAAGAATATGCCTGTGGGGTCAGTCTCGAAAAGCTTTGGCCCACTCTCATCTATGCCTGCCAGCAGTATCGAAACGCCGAAAGGCCTAAGGCCTCCGCTCTGAGTGCAAATCTGCTTTAGATTGCACATGTCCTTTACAATTGTAATAGTGTCGATAGGGGTATCATAAGTAACACGGTGCTGCTGGGCCCTCAACTGCGCTCTCTCAATAAGAACCCTCGCGTCAGAAAGAATTCCAGAAGCAGTAGCTCCAATGTGGTCATCTATCTGGTAAATCTTCTCAACAGCCTCAGGCACCACAAGGCTGTCAACAATGCGCTTGTCAGTTATCAGCACAACCCCTTCCTTGCACACTATCCCTATCGCAGTGCTACCCTGCCTGACAGTCTTCTTTGCATACTCCACCTGAAGAAGCCTCCCGTCAGGGCTGAACATAGTTATTGCACGATCATAACCCATAAGCTGATGTGGCATAGGCTGTTGCATTTCGAAAACCTCCAGTTACTGTTTTTGAAGATAACCAGCGGAAACCTTCCTGAGGATGCCGCTGACGCCAAGGCTCCTCACAACCGCGTTGCTTCCCCCCACATGCTGAACAAGGCACAGAGCAGCTCTCAGGCTCTCAACACAGCTTCTTTCCACAAGTATCACCCCGCGCTGAAGGTCTGAATTCCACTTGTCTGCCAAAAACCTGAGCCTCGCATCTGCGGTTCCGCACACGCCAAACAATTCAAGCATCGATGAAAAAACAGAGTCCCTGACCTCTGAAAGGCCATGCCTTCTCTCACACACAACTTCAAACACCAAATAACGCCTTTTTTCCTTTAAGCTAGGCAACGATCTCATATTCGTTCGAGAAAACAACCAACTCTCGTTTCTCCATCTCTCGCGAAAAAAGAAATGCCCCGATTATATTTAAAGGTTGCGCTTTTCTCGGATTTTCGGCCGCTACAGTCAGGCACCAACAACCTTTATATAATGGAATCCCCCTTTCCATGAAGATAAAAAGAGGGCTAAAGAAAAAAAGCCAAAGGTGAGATGATGGAACAGGTCAGGATGCTGCGTTGCGGACTATGCAACAACAGAGCAGATGTCAACAACATGAAATACCACAAAAGCGGCGAATACTTGATATGCAAAGACTGCTACGACAAGCAAGCCACAGCTGTAAAGCCAAAACCAGCCGATGAGACTGCCTTCAGGAAGCCAGAGTCCGCGAAAGACGGAAAAGTTGGCTACAGGTGCAGAGGCTGCGGGTACAGCTTCACAAGAGCCAAAGACCACACAGTCAGGGTGTGCCCTTACTGCGGGAAAGACACTGTATCCCTTGTGCAGAGCAGCGCTGCCCAAAACATAATCGATAACGCAGCATACTAAACAGGAGGAAAATGCTTACTTTTCACAGGCAAATGCACAGGAAAATAACAGGCTATGACAGATGGGTCAGGAACCAGTTTCATGAGATAGCCAAAAAAGAGGCAACGCCGCATGAAGTGGCGCTGGGATTCTCAGTAGGGCTGTTCGCAGGGCTGGCAACACCGGGCTTTGACGTGCTGGCTGCACTGCTCCTGGCACTGGTATTCAAGCTCCACAAGCTCGCGGTATTCATAGGCGTTGCACTCATCAACCCCATAACAACAATCTTCATATACCCGGTCAGCCTCAAGATAGGGGCGATGTTCATAGGCTACAACAGGCTACAGGACGTGAGTTTCTTCTCCCTTGAAAACCTTCTTAACCTCTCCAAGCCGCTCCTTCTCGGGAACCTGATACTGGCCACAGCACTTGCAATAGTCTCCTACGCGCTGGTGTATGCACTTTACTACTACGGCCACTACAAAAGCATAGAAAAGAAAAGGCTTGAAGCCAAAGAGCAGCCTGAAGACGGGCTGGCGAAAAACTAGAAAAATTTATATAATCAAGGCGTAGCTTTCAGCCAATGCCCAAATACAAGGTTCTATACGACAAAGTGACTTGCATAGGCGCGGCAAGCTGTGTTGCTGTCGCCCCAAAATTCTGGGAACTCGTCGGGGACAAGGCTCAGCTCATAGGCTCAACATACAACGAATCGACCAAGAAGTTCGAGCTGCTGATCGAGACAGCAGAAGACCTACAGCTAAACCAGGACGCAGAAGCAGTATGCCCAGTTGCCGCAATAAAGGTCGAGAAGGTTTCTGATTAGCATAGCCTAGAGTAGCTACTTGTAGAACTCAGACAGAACAACGTATGCAGATGTCCTGTCTTCATTTACGAATGCAGCGTTCTGCCTCTCCTCAAGCAGCCCTGAAAGTAATGCAGAAAGCTCGTTACTTGCTCCCCTCACTGACACCCTTTCCAAGGCAACCCTTATCTTGGACATAGGCATGAAGCCAAAAAGGTTCTTAACACCTAACGCCTCAGTTAATGGCGTATCGATGCAATCAGCCCTCAAACCTTTTGCATGGTTGACAAACCCCAATGCAAGCAAACAATCCCTTTCATTTATCGGGTTGCCATACCTGTCGAAGTAATCAGGGAAAACACGGTGATAGTCCTCTCCACGATAAATTGAATACGAGAAGCCAAGCTGGGCAAGAATCTCACCAACCTCAGAAGGGTCTGTGGTAACGTACACATCTACAAACCTCGACCCATCGTGCAAAGCCTCAAACCCATTAACAAACCGCATAAAAAACAGGTGCTTTCACCCTACTTAAAAATTTTTCTAACAAGCCACTGGACACCACCGGAAAGAATGCGCACAAGGGCTGCAAACCCTGGAACCCCTGAAATCTGCCTTTTCAGAACTTCTTAATCACAGCACAGCCCAACTGGAGGCGCACAGCATTTAAACCAGGAAACTCCCTTTGAAAGCAACCCTTTTCGGATAAAGGAGAAGGGAGCCGGAGCAAAGGCTTCGGACTCCCACATTTTCGTTAAGCTATTCAAAAGCTATACTGGGATGCTCATGCGCTTCATACAAGTCAACGGCTCCATACTTGACAGGCAGGAACACGCAGAGCATGCATCATCTGCAATATCATGCGTGATGGATGAAATCAAAAATTCAGCAGAAAGATATGGGTTTACCCTGCAAAAAGAAACAGCCAGTCCCTACAGGAAAAGGGCAATCCTGAACAACAAGCAGCTCGCCATAGAGATTCGAATTGTCATAAAGACAAAGCATCGATGCATTCAGTAGATTTCCCTTCTCACAGTTATCTTGTTCAGTTGGGTATCAACGGTCATTTCGAAGGAATCTCCCGAAGGTCCTGTGGGCAGATAGCTGGTTAACTTACGAAATCCTTTGGACCGCACCAAATCAAGCAGCCACCTTCTATGAGCCATATACTCATCAAGAACTAATTCATAATTACCTATTCCGAGTTCTTTAAGCTCCTTCTCACTGGGGGGGGACGTTACCTGCCACTTTCACTTCCAAGTCGGCTGCGCCTCCACTTTCAGCTATCGCCCTATCCAGAAGCCCCTCGATACTTGTGTCGAAGGGCGAATAATGGGCAAGGTAACCTCTCCTTTTATCAGGGCTGGCTGCATGGTAAAGTATCCCTACTGCAGTGCAAGCATAAACAGCGCTCGTTACAGCTTTATCAGGTGACTTAACAACAGCAGGCGCATCACCCTGCTCATCACGGTAAGTTGCCATTAAGACAGTTTCTTCCAACGGCTTATAAATATTTCGTTACTTATAAGTGGTTATTTTATTTTCCGATGGTCACTGGACAAGCGGGAGGAAAGTTTATAAAAAATTCCTGACTTTCAAGTAAGATGAA
This sequence comes from Candidatus Woesearchaeota archaeon, assembly GCA_016211185.1. Lineage (GTDB taxonomy): Archaea > Nanobdellota > Nanobdellia > Woesearchaeales > UBA10216 > JACQST01. Next base: position 8,024 of record JACQST010000005.1, read on the forward strand.
GCCCCAAAACCGCGTGACAGAGCAAAAGCTTGACAAATACTTCGCCATAACACGCTCCGCAATTAAAAAGGTAAAGGAATCAGCCAAGGGAGATGCAAAAATAGCAGAGGACTTCCTCGATATGGCGGAAAGATACCTGTCAGATGCAGAACACTTCAGGAAAAAAGGGGACCTTGTCTCGGCATTCGGCGCAGTCAATTATGCCCACGCATGGCTTGACGCAGGGGCAAGGATAAAGGCTTTCAAAGTTAATGACTCTGAGCTGTTCGCGGCCGGGTAAGGCGGTGGAATACGATTTTATCAAAATGCAACGAATATACTACAGTATCTCCGAAAAGGGCGCCTTTTTTGGAGATACTGTACTATGCAAAAGCAATTTAAACTAACCCATAACGACCCTTTTCTTAATGGATCTGGATGAAATAGTCGAGAAGGTTAACTGGGCAAGGGGAATGGATTATTTCTTCGAGTCTTTCCTTGCAGGAAAGCAGCCTAACAAAATTGCCATTGAGCTAACGGACAAATATTCCATTGCTGATACAAGGCAGCCTAGATTGATTGCCCTTGTGTGCAGGGCTTTGAATGCGGTTGAAGATGTAGCTAAGTTTAAAGGAAGTGTAGGGTTTACTTCCGATGGGTATTTCACGCGTTATCCGGACCTGTTCAAGTACCTTACGGGAGTAAATCCTCCTGAAGAGTGGAGGGCAAGGCCGCACAGGTTCGGCGCAGTCCTTTACCTGCCTGAATCTTTTTTGCAGACTAAAGTTCATTTAAAGGAGGAAAGCGTTAGAGGATTTACTGTTGAGCGGGGATTGTATTGGCTTCCTGGTTATGAAGTACCTGCTTCGGATCGCAGCAATATTCGGAAATATTCATTTGTTGTGATTACCTGGGAGGACGATCGTTCTGACAGTAAAGTAAAATTTTATTCAGAAGCATTAGGATTGTCAATGAAAGAGTATTATGATAGGTTTGAAGTTCCGAGGATTGAAAGACACGAGATGAGGCATTCTATCGAAAAAATGGTGCTGAGAAACTTATCGTTACAATCCGAGATGGTCGCAGAGCTTTACGCTACAAGAATAGGTATAGCGCTTTACCAACTGAAGCGGGACATACACAGGTTAAGGCGCCTGTCAGAGCTGCAGCCGGATAAAGCCGATGAGCTACTCGTTGCGAAGGGCGCCCTGGAAAAGATTGATAATGAATATCTGTATATGCTCCAGTTGATGTATTGGCTTAAAGGGGCAGGAATCTCCAACTCCGTAATGTCCTACATTGTTTCAGACACACCCGCTTCAAGGCTCCAGGAAACGCTTGAGGGCATGTTCAGGTATCTGAAAGACAAGCCCGAAGCGTTCAGGCTCGCTCATTAGGCTTTCTCGATCCTAGGATAAACCCCCCTCTTCATGAAGACCCTCTCTGTCTTGACAGCTATGCCCCTGTCACCCAGCATCCCCTTTGAATCCACAAGTGCAGTGCCGTAGCACACAAGCTCTCCCTTAAGAGTCATTACAGCAACAATGTCTCCTGGCTCAATGCCAGTCTCAAGCTTAGCAATGCCAGGAACCTTAAGCGAAGCGCCATGCGTGATGCTGTCAACAGCAGAATCAAGAATCCAGACCTTGGGAACATGCTTCACGCCGTTCTCAACAGGCTGGATTATTCTTCTCAAATACCTGTCGTTGCCCTCTTCCCTGAAGTAATGGAAGGCATCAGCAAGGTCCTGAAGCGTTGCCAGGGAGTCTTCTCCAAAAGGCCCTGCTTTTGTCCTCCTCAGCTCAGACATGTGAGCGCCTCCAATCTTCTTCCCAATGTCATCAACAAGCTTCCTTATGTAAGTGCCTGCCTGGCAGCCAACCCTGAACAGGACGTCCTTTCCATCAACCTCAAGGACATCAAGATAGTAAATGTTCCTTTCCCTAAGCTGCCTTTTAACAGCGCTCTTTATTGGCGGGAGTTGCTTTATCTTTCCCAAAAACGCGCTGCAGGCTTCTCTTATGGCATCTTCAGAAAGCTCCTTATGCACATGCATCATGCACACATACTCCTTACCAGCAGTCAGAAGAACGTGAACTATTTTTGTTGAGGCAGCCAGCCCAACAGGAAGAACGCCAGTAACATTAGGGTCAAGAGTTCCCGCGTGCCCTGCCTTGTGCAAGCCCAGAATCTGCTTGACATAAGCGCTCACCTGATGAGAAGTCGGGCCTGCAGGCTTGTCAATGTTGACTATGCCGCTCTCGATAAGCTCCCCAACCTGCCTCTCAAAAGGGTTCCCACCAAACTTCTCTGAAGAATCAGAATCCCTCCTGACAAGCACAGCCCTGTGTTCGATCTCAAAAGGAAGCTTTCTCTCAGACATCAAAAAAACACTCACTAAGCAGACTCAGCTTTCTCAGCCTTGGGCTCTCTCAGCCTTTTAGGGGGCGTATCCTCAGGGGGCTTTTCCTCAGTTCCCTGAACCTGAACATCGCTGTCCTTTACTTCTGTTTCTGCCTTGCCAAGCTCTCCTGAAAGAGCCTCCTTGAGTTCCTCAACATCCTGCTTCAGCTCTTCATGGACAGCAGGCTTCGCAGCTTTTTTCTCCTTCTTTTGCTCAGGCTTCTCCGCAACCTTCTTTGGAGCGCCAACAAGCTCTGCAATAACTACTCCTTTGTCATCCCTAACAGCATTAACCTTCACATGATGTGGAGGATTCTTTATGCCCCTCTCCCAAAGCTTGCTATTCAGATAGCTCCCAATAACAACCCTTGTTGCCTTCATGTGCCTCAAGAGGAAGCTGCGGACAGCTGAAACAGCCTTCTTCGCACGCTTATATCTGGGAACCTTCAGGAACTCCCTTCTCAGCGGAATATTATAAATCCTTTCCAAAGCAGCCATCTTGACCTCAAGCCTTAATCTTGGTCCTCCTCCAGCTACGCTTCACTGTAGTATGCCTGCCGGGATGGACCCTCCTGCCTGCACCATACTTCTTGGGAACTGTCCAGAAAGGAGCCCACTTTGTCTGCTTCTGATGCTTTGCAAGCCTTTTCTTCTTGCTGGGGTGCTTGTATCTCGACATAGGCTCACTTCCTTATTATCTTGGTCTCCCGCGAATCAGGAGCCAGCTTCTGCAAAACGGATTTAAGCAACTCATCTGACACGGTCTTGGCCCTGCCCATCTGTATAAGCCTGGCGAGCACCACCAGAACCTGAACAGCCTTATCTGGGTGAGCTGCCTTGACGTTTCCATACCTCATCAGAGCGTCCTTTGTCAGCCTGGGCTTGACCATTGATTCAAGCGCAGCCAACTGCTCCTGAGCCTGCTGCTCATCTTCAAGCTGCTGCCTTGCCTGGCTCTGAAACTGCCTCTGCATGAGCTCCATCTTCCTTTTTCTCAAGGCTTCAAGCTCATCCATCTTATTCCTTTAACTGCTCTTGCTTCTGCTTCTTTTCCCTGGGTTCCTTCTTTTTCTGGGGCTTCTCAACAGGTTTTTCCCTGTCAGCCTTAGGATGCACTGGCTCATCACCTGAATGAACTGCCTTCGCAACACCGTTCATGATAGACTGGGCCTTTGGAGTAACAGTCCTGCCCTTATGAATGCCTTTTGCAGCCTGCCTGACAAGGCCTGCCTTCTCCAGCTGCTGCAAGACAGTCCTTATAACGCTTCCAGAACCCTTGTATGTATGCTCAGCTGCAAAGCCCCTGTTCTTCTTCCCACCGTACTTAGTCCTTAGCTTGGAAACGCCAACAGGGCCCAGCTTGTGAACGCTCCTCAAAACAGAGGCGCTCCGCACATACCACCAGTCATCCCTTGAAGGGGGCCGCTCCTTGAAACGGCCTGTCTTTGCAAACCTGGCCCATGCAGGAGGCTTTATCTCCGGGAACTCCTTCATAAGCCTGGCAAGCTCATCTATAAGCTCTGAAGCATTCACATCATTTATTGATTTCATGAGCTGGCGGAAACGGCGCTACTTTAAAAGTTTTGCGATTTAGCGGTTTTTAGCTTGAAAAAACAAGTATTATATAATAGGCCTTGGTTTCACTTTCCATGCGGGGGTGCCGGAGTGGCCAAACGGGCTAGGCTTAGGCTGATGAGGAAACCTAGTGGCTTAGTGCCTGCGCGTGTTCGAACGGTTGGAACGCAGCCAGAAAGTCACGTCCCCCGCATCACCAATACCACACATCGATAAAATCATCTGTTTGTAACTTAAAAGTTATTATAATCGTCAGCGGATGTATATTTTGTGATTGCACAATCTTTATAAAGTGCCTGAATGCAAAGGCCACTTGATTAGCGGCTTCCGGAAAGGTGGCCTGTTGGGTTTAATGTAGCGCGGAGCGAAAAGCCAAAGACTGTTGGGTCTGTGAAGTGTGTTTTGCAGAATATAGGATTTCCACAAAGTTTAAATATCAACGGTTTTTTTGGTGGTTCCAGCGCGTCTGGTGCGCATTAAACCTGGCCAAGAAAGAAAACAAGATTAAGAGACAAAAAAACTAAAAGAACTTGATGTTAAAGAACAACTGGAGGTGTTCAGATTGAATTTTAAGAAAGCAGTCAAAAAGATAATGGTTTTGGGTGTTGGTGCAGCCTTTTTGGGCGCCACAGTCATGAGCGCAACTGCAGCAGACCTAAAGGACTACCCATCACCGTTTGTCAAAGATGGCAAGTTCAATGCTGTAATAGTTGTTGGTGATGAGGCCAATGCTGGCGATGTACTAGGATCGATTGACATAGCAACACGCCTCCAATACGCCTCAAGGGTAAAGAAAACAGTGAAAACCGGAGCAGCAGGCTCTGTCTCATTGGTAGGCGACAGCAAGAAAGTAGAAGAAGCAACAAACCTTCTGGAGTTGGGTGAAAACCTTACCTCAATCAGGACTTCAGTAACAAGCTCAGACCTGAACTCCCTGAAGGACGGCTCAATAACAAACCAGTACGGAACATTCACATACACACAGGTCATAGACCTGCCAAAATACGCGTATGTGAGATACCTGAAGGACACAAGCAACGGTGCAGGCGTGCACGTTGATGACGAGCCCTTTGACTACCTGGTTCTGCCAGTAAACTCAACTTCAGCTACAACACACGTCTACAACTTGAGGATGTCGTTTTCGCCAGCACTCAAGTCTGACCACAGCACATCAGGCACAAACCACTTGAAGGACGTAAAGAACAAGAAGCTTAAGATATTGGAGAAGGAATACGACATCCTGAAGGCGGACCACACTGCATATGGCACTCTAAAGCTCGTCTTGATGGCAGGCGCAGTCCGTGACATCATGGATGAAGGCAACACAAAGACCTTCACTGTGGGCGGAAAGGACTACGAGGTAACATTGGACTTTGTAGGAAGCACAGACACAAAGTTCACAGTCAACGGACAGGTTACAGATACCTTGAAGGAAGCAGACACCTTCAGGCTTGCTGACGGAACAGAGCTTGGTGTTGTGGACATCCTCTCGCAGGAATTCGCAGGTGGTAAGAGGTCTGTTGAATTCACCCTTGGAGCAACAAAGCTCGTGTTGGAAGACACAGCTACATTCACAAAGGGCGCAGGAGGAACTGTGACTATAGGCTCAACAGATTCCAGCAATGTCAAGGTCGACATAGTAACAGCAACAGACACAGGCCTTAATGACAGCAGCAGCAAAGTAACCATCAGCTCTATAGAGGTCTACTATGACTCCTCTGAAGCCCTGTATGTAGGCAAGGGCGAAAGCGCATCTGCAATCGCAGACGCAGTTGAAGGCGAGAAGGGAGTATTCTTCCTTAACGGCTTTGACTACAAATATGAGGGCTTGTCAATGGACACTGCTGAGGAGATAAAACTCAAGCCAAGCGGCTCAACAAACTACAAGCTGGCCTTCACAAACAAGGCAGGCGTGAAGTATGATGAGTTCCTGTTCAGCTTGCTGACAACCAACAACAGCATGAGGCCTGGTCAGGCAACTGGCTCAACAACCGGTCACATGCTGCAATTCAACGAGTCCATGAACGTGTCAGACGAGGACTTCCTGTTGGTCAGCAAGAACAAATACTCCAGGATACTCCAGATGAAGGACGTTGCGCCTGGAAGCAGTACCACTGACAACACAGGAACAGTCAAGTTCAGGGACACCGGAAGCGGCGACACATATGAAGTCACATATGCAAGCCTCACCGGAAACATGGTGCTTGACGGAAACACATACCTTGTAAGGCTGACATCAGACACAACCTCTGCAAATGTCGGAGTTGACATGGACGGTTCAGGAACAATAGGAGACGCAATCATGGGAACGAACTCAAATAACGGTATCTACACCCAGAATGAAGCATTTGTCGTCTTCCCTGAACTGCAAACTGGAAGCAGTGTGGGTAGCTTGGCAGCAAACATAACCAGCGGTGTTGGAAACTTCACCCTGCTGCAGGTAACCTCTCCACAGGATGAGGACAACCAGAGAAGCGTGCTCGGCGTAAAAATGGCCGTGACATCTGACAACAAGCTGGACATCAGCTACGTCAACGGAACCTTTGATGCCTCAACAGAAGCAGCGTCTTCGTCAACAGGCCTCTACCAAAGAGGAGACAAGCAGGTCTTTGAAGGCTACGCATACGCATTGGCTGACGATGGTGTCTCAATGCCCCAGTATGGCGTTCGCGCACTCTGGGACAAGAAGAGCACCACGGGCACAGACCAGGACGACCTCACATTGTGGGTAGGCAAGACAGCTACACGTGCAAACGTGTTCGTGACCTCAGGTGTCGTGACAAAGTCCGAAACAGGCGCAACCGAAGGCGAAGTGACATACTACGAGACAACCCCAATCGAGGTTGGCTCAGCAAAGCTCGCCAAGGAAGTGCCGAACATAAAGGGCATGAACGCAATAGTCGTTGGCGGCCCATGTGCAAACACAGCAGCAGCAGAGTTGATGGGCAACCCAGCAGACTGTGTAGCCGGCTTTGAAGAAGGCAAGGCAATGGTAAAGCTGTTTGAGAACGGCGACAACGTTGCAGTGCTCGTTGCTGGATACAGCGCGATGGACACAAGAAGGGCATCAAGAGTGCTTGCCAACTACGACATGTATAAGTCCAAGCTGGTCGGTAAGGAAGTCTCAGTTGCCGGAACAAGCCTCACTGAAATCACAGTGAGCGCACCTGCACCTGCAGCTTCAAGCGGCACAGCCTGAGAAAAGGCCTAAACGGCTTTTTTCTTTTTCTTTTTTAATTTTCTTCTGACAAACTATTTATACATCCTGCTGGAGTTTCCGAGACATGGGCTTCATAGAATTTCTCGGAAAGACAAAGACAGCAGCAATCATATTCTTCATTGCCTCAGCAATAATCCTGCTTCCAGTATTCAGGAACCCAGGATACATGGGATTCTATGACTGGGACCAACACTTCTTCTACCACGGCTCAGCAGAAATAACAATAAAGAAGTTCGGGCAATTCCCGCTCTGGAACCCGTTCTACTGCGGAGGAAACCCCGCACTGGCAAACCCCCAGTCACCCTTCCTAAGCCCCTTCTTCATACTTGTGCTCTTGTTCGGAGCTGTGAAAGGCCTGAAGGTCCAGATACTGCTTTATCTTTTCCTCGGGCTCCTTGGAATGTTCCTGCTCGCGAGGCATCTCGGGATAAAGGTGATACAATCATACTTTGCCGCATCACTATTCATGCTGAGCAGCTGGCACTTCTCAAGGATACTGGTAGGCCACACAACATTCTTCCCGTTTGCCCTGATGCCGTGGGCAATGTTCTTTTATCTAAAATCTCACGAAGACAAGCGATTCATAGCCCTTTCAGCAATAACACTCGCGGTAATGCTTCTCTCAGGAGCAGTATACCCGCTCTACTTCACAGGGCTGCTGATAGGCCTTTATTCTGTGATGCAGTCCATTGAGCAAAAAAGCCCAAAGCCACTAATCATGGCTGCTACAATAATCGTTGCAGCATCCCTTGCCTCAGCAATCAAGCTATTACCCATGATTGCATTTGCACATGGCCTCTCAAACCCAGACACCCAACAAACAAGCCTCACACTAACGATAAAAGCCCTACTCTCAAGAAACCAGGACATAGACCTTAATGACCAGCTGACAGGAAGAGCCTCCATAACAGAGCTTGACAAGCTGCAGGAAGCCACGCTCACAGGCCAAGTTGCATGGGGCTGGCACGAATACTCAGCCTACATAGGAATAATACCCATGCTGCTCCTACTGGTCTCAGCCCTCAACTACAGGAAAAACTGGAAATTACTCATACTGGCGACCCTGTTCCTGCTGCTAAGCCTCGGCGACTCATCACCCATGCCTTTATGGGGCATAATAAAGAGCTTACCTCTTGTCGGAGCCCTCCACGGCCCCTCCAGGCTGCTGATACTGTTTGTATTCTGTGCATCGCTACTTGCTGCAAAGGCACTTAGCGACATAAAGCCCATAAACCACAGATACGTTGCCTCAGCTGCCCTGATACTGGTAACCGCAGACCTCCTTCTGGTATCACAGCCAGCGCTCGCAAAGACCTTTCAGGTGGAGCCTTTCGAAATAAAAACAGAGGAATTCGACCAATACATCCACATGCTCTCCCTCAACAAATACCTATCCCAATACCAGAACATGCTGCAAAACATCGACACAGTAAACTGCTACGAAAGAGTTCACCTAAAGATAAGGGCCAGGCCGCAGTTCTTCGACACAGGAGAGCCCTTTGAAGGCTTCATAGGAAATGCATACATAACAGAGACAAACCAGACACTCACAATAACAAAATTCTCACCCAACAAGGTAACCATAGAAACGAACGGAACCAACGGAACAGCAGTATACAACCAGAACTACTACCCTGGATGGAAAGCTGACGGGAAAAGCGCAGAGGCCTACAACGGTCTTGTTTCCACACAGGCAGGCAGCCAGAAACAGATAACCTTTTATTACGGCCCAGGAATCTTTTACCTTGGGGCAGCAATAACTGCACTAACGATTGCAGGCCTCGTATACATGATGGCAAAATGGCGACAATAACACTCTGCATGATAGCAAGGAACGAGGAAAAACTCATAGCACAGGCAATAGAAAGCGTCAAGGACTTCGTTGATGAAATAATAGTGGTCGACACAGGTTCCACAGACAAAACCCCGTCAATAGCCCGGGAACTCGGAGCAGAAATCCACCACTCAAAATGGAACGAGGACTTCAGCCAGGCAAGGAACTTTGCAATTGAAAAAGCAAGCTCAGACTGGATACTTGCCATGGATGCAGACGAAGAAATATTCAAAGAGGACGCAGACAAACTCATGCAGATGAAAGAGCAGCCATACGATGCATACATATTTATCCAAAAAAACCTCACAAACACGCAAGGATTCGGGTTCATACCTGAAGCAAGGAAAGGATTCTCGGGCTTCTACCCATCATTCATAATAAGGATGTTCCGGACAGGCAAAGGAATCAGATACGAAGGCTTCGTGCATGAGACAGTTGACGCTTCCCTCGCAAAAATAAAAGCCAAGATAGGCTTCAGCAACGCAGTAATATACCACTACCAGGAACTCAAGGGAGCAGAACACTTCAGGGAAAAGCAGCTAAGATACGCAGAGCAGCTCGAAAAAGGAATAGACAATTATCCAAATAAAGCCAAAGCCTATCACGACATAGGAATCTCGAACTACAGGTTCAGGAAAGACTACCAAAAAGCCATAGACTCGTTCACAAAGTCCATCGAAATAAACCCAAAAAACGTAACGGTACTAAATGACCTCGCGTCAGCATACGCACAGACAGGCAACTACGAAAAAGCCCTGGAGAATTACGGAAATGCCCTCGCAATAAGGCCAGAGCCATCAACCCTCCACAACATAGGACTTCTCCACGAGCAGCTTGGGAGCAACGAGCAGGCAATAATGGCCTACGAAGAGGCAATAAGGCTCAACCACCCAAAAAAAGCAGCACTGCAGGAAAAGATAAGAAAACTGCAACAAAAAGATGGGAAACAGTGAAAAGACAGCCGCAATCGCGGCAGCAGCCATAATAATCCTGTTCGCGGCCATAGAACTCAACGGGCTGAACCGCTACGAAAACAGCGACGAAAACATATACATCTACATGAGTTCTCTTCTGGCGCAGGGAACCCTCCCATACAGGGACTTCTTCTACGCCCACCCGCCACTCGAACTAATCATAGGAGCTGCGGTGCTCAAGGCATTCGGCTTCAGCATATTCATCATAAAGCTAATCCCCCTCCTGGCAACAATCATAACAGCAGCATACCTCTACATGTATACAAAGCCACACTTCGGCTCATCAGCAGCCCTTCTGTCAACAGCATTCTTCCTCACAAGCTACAGGACAATGCTCGAAGCAACCTACTTCATGGGCCTCGACATAGCAGTAATGCTCCTTGTTGCCGGGCTGCACAGCCTCAACAGAAAACCAATCAGCGCAGGAATACTGTTTGCAGCCGCAGGCATGACGCGACTTCTCGTAATAATACCAGCAGCTGCAATAATAATGCTCACCTTTCTTGCAAAACCCCGAAACTCGCTCAAGGCAGCAGCAACATTCATAACCGTGTTCGGAGCAGCAAACCTAAGCCTCGCAGCAATCTTCCCTGACTACTATGGCTCAGTATACAAATTTCATCTGATGAAGCCCGCAATTGAAGGAAACTCACTTGAAACCCTCATACAGTTCGCGCAGCAAAACACTCTGCTCATAACAGCAGCCCTGCTTTCATTCCTGCTCTGGAACAGGAAAAACATCCTCTTTGCCATAACTTCAGCAGCATACATCATATTTGTCGCGAGCCTCAACAGGACATTCCCGTTCTACCTGCTCGCGGCAATACCATTAATAGCCATAACCGCAGCCACAGCAACAGACGCACTGCTAAAAAAAATGAAATACAACAAGTATGCAATAATAGCAGTATCAGCGGCATTTCTGCTCACAGCAGCTTACACGGCAAACCACCTGCTCACATTCGACTTCACCAACTTCGAAACCGCAGAACAGATAGCAGCCTATATAAAGGAAAAAACAGGGGAAACATCAACAATATACGGCGACGCAACCACAACACCCCTCGTAGCCCTTCTCTCCGGAAGAAAAATCTCCGGGAACATAGTAGACACAAACGAGCTCACATACCTGTCAGGAGCCAAAAGCCTGCAGCAGGAACTAAAAACAGTGAAGGAACAAGGCACAGAATACATCATAACACGGCCACTATACGGCATAGGAAGCCTCACAGAAATGCAGGAATTCCTAAAAGAAAACTGCTGGCTGGAGAAGCACTACAAGGATGCGCAACATGGCGACTTCCTGGTTTATGGGTGCTGAAATTCGCTACAATCATACACATAATACTCCTTGAAGTAGCCCCTCCATGCGGTCCTGAAGACCTTAGCCTCAACGCACTCATTCCTCAGGAAAGACTTGAACGTGTCAATGTAAGACACGCCGTAAACGAAGCTGCCCCTGCCGTCATTCAGCCTGCGCTCAACCACAAACTTCACATCGGAATTCTTAAGCTGCCGTATAGTGTCGTTGATGCCCAAAAGGCCTGAGCGCCACCTCAGGCTGTTGCTGTCAATCATTCCAAGCGCAATGTCCCTGCCTGAAAGAATCGCAACAAGAGGCACTATGGAATCATCACCAAAAACAGACTGGCCAGGCTCAGAATTGTCCCTGACGAACGAAGCTATTGCCTCGGCATCCTCAAAATCCTGAAAATCATTCGACCAGTAATAATAGGAGCTGACCAAAGACGAGACGGCAACAAGCCCAAAAACACCAAGCATGGCCTGAGTCTTCCTTGCCTCTGAAGCCCGCGCAGCCAGCCCGTCAAGCCCCACACCCGCAACCACAGCAATGAACGGAAAGGCCATAAGGAAATAATAGCCCAGCACCCTGCTAATAAGGAAGGCCAGCACAAAGACATAGCTGCCCGCCATAATGCCTGAAAGAAAGAAAGGACGCGACCGAATCCTCCCTGAAAACAGGAACACAGCAGCCCCAAAAAAAAGAAGAGGGTTAAGCCTCGCCAGATGCCACAGCACATCAGAGCTTGAGTTAGTCTCAAAAGGCTTTGCCAGATGATAATAAAACACGTCCTCAAGGTAAGCATTACCAAACAAAAAGACAAAAACTGCGCTCATAGCAACAACCACGCCAAGAAACGAAGCTGCGAAAAGAATCATCCTTCCCCTTCCAGCCATGAAAAGATACGCAAGCGCAGCAAGGCCACCAATCACGGAAATGATGCCTGCAAGGCACGCAGCACCAATAGCCAGCCCTGCAGAAAAGTCTTTCTTCCGCAGAACAAGATAAACACCCCAAAGCACCAAAAGCGAGGCAAGGTTAATCCACGCAGCATAGGTACTGAACCTCAATACATCATAAGAAAAATAGAAAAGCGCAGCTGAAAGCAGAGCAGCCCTCGGCCCAGCCTCCATAGAAATCCTGAAAACAAGGAAGCCGGCAGCAACAGCCATAAGCGGCGAAGAAGCCTTCAGCAGCAGGAAATTAAAACCGAACACAGAATATATGCCCGCTAAAAAAAAAACATGAAGCGGAGGGTGAGCAAGGAAAAAGTCCCTGTACGGAAGCAAGCCCCCGGAAACAGCCATACCCATGTAGATATAAGTGTTCTCGTCACTCACGCTGTAACTGAAATGTGAAGCCTGCAGCGCAAAGAACACCCCGCTAAGGACAGCGAACAAATGCCAAGAACGAACCCTCATGCTCCATGAGACCAATACGGATTTTAAAATGTTGCTATATCGACAATTATTATTTGACCATCTGGCTTAGTGGTTCGCATCATCTCTTTCAGCACAAGATTACCTATATCTTCAGGCACAAAAGGTCAATACCGATTACTCTATGATTGAGATTGGCAAAAGCAATTGATTGGTTTCCAGTTCCGCAGGCAACATCCAAAACTTTGGCTTTGCTTTTCCTGACTTTTTCCGCAACCCTTTTGCGCAAGGCCGAAACAAAAACCTCTACAAAATCGTAAACCGGCGCAACCCTCCTGAAAAACTGCGTATTGTACGGTTCATGGCTGTTAATTGTCATAGTTCTCAGTTGTCAAGCACAGGCAACGGGTAAAAAACAGATTCCCTGCCACCCACAGCCGGATACGAGACACCTCTGCCCACGAAAGAGTAAGGCATTATCATATAAGGGTTTGAAGGACTCACGATGCTTCTCCTAACGTGGTCGATAGCATTGGCCTACTCCAATATGCTGACGCATATGACCAAAGGGTTAACAGCCTTATATATTCTTTTCGCTGCTATCTGGCCGGTGCAACCCCTGCAAGAGCAATCTCAACAAATCCAGAAGTAAAATATTTAAGCAGCTGCCAAAATAAAAGGTTCCATGCAGCCCCAGAATACAACAGACACAGAAAAGATAAGAGCGCACTATGATGCTGTTTCTCCGTACTACCAAGAATTATGGGGAAACCACATTCACCATGGGTATTATGTTTCAGGAAAGGAGCCATAAGAGGAAGCCACTGAAAACCTGATATAACTCCTTGCTGGAAAAGCAGGAATCATGAAGATCTCATCAGTGTTGGACATAGGGTGCGGGATAGGAGGCACATCAATCTGGCTATCGAAGAACTATCGCTGCAAGGTAACTGGAATCACCATAAGCCCTGTGCAGGCCGAATTAGCCAAAAAGCTCGCACAATCGGAAGCCTTGCCATTAAAACCAGTGTTCGGCGTCACAGATGCAAACAGCCTAAAGCTGCACCAGAAATATGATGTCCTGTGGGCTGTTGAAATGATATCTCACCTGAAGAACAGGAAGGCATTCCTGACGACCTGTGCACAAGGCCTTGAAGACAAAGGCAAGCTGGTAATAGCAGACTGGTTCAAGGAACAAGGAATTGGCAGAGAAAAATACAAACGTTGCATTTATCCTATAGAAAAAGGCATGATGGTGTCGCTGTCGACTTCGCCAGAGTACATAGCCATACTTGAGAACAGCAGGCTGAAATTGAGGTATCTCGAGGACATCAGCGACAATGTAAAAAAGACATGGGATGTTTGCATTGGAATAATCAAAAGCGCGAGATTCTGGAACCTTGCAACACGGCAGGGAAAGGACTTTGTCCAGTTCCTCAACGCATTTCACTCCATGAGACGGGGATTTGCTTCAGGAGCATTAAGATACGAGGTCATGGTATTTGAGAAATAGACCCAATTCTGGCTGCACAGCAAGCTTTAATAAGGACAAGCGCATATGATTCCCAAAAAAAGGTGAGAGCTTCATTGAAAATGCGAAACGCGCTGTTCATGGTTTTTCTGGTATCAATAGCAGCCATGGCAGCCTTAACTGCAACGGGCGCTGTTGACACATCCTTCTGCGAGCATGACTGCACATTCACATTTGATGAGCTATGCCACTCTGAGTGCCATGGAGTGAATGGATGCGTCTTTGTAAAGCGAGCCTCGGGAGGAGGGCCGCCGCCACCACAGCCACCATTCGGGGATGCAAGCGCCTCATGCAACGGAACCTACAAGGGCTTCTCAAGAGTATGGAAATCAGGAAACCCCACACTTATGGTAAGGTGCTGCGAGGGAAACTACACAGGATTCTACTCAATACCAGCAATAGCCCGGATAAACGGCACAAACGTAGTAAGGGTTACAAAGCTGGTGTGGCTTGACGGCAAACCAACCAAAATGATAATAAACGTGTTCTCGCTCAAATAAAACACTAAAATAAAAAATCAAAGCGCAACAGCATCAAACACGTTGTGCTTCGTCCTTGTTATCCGCACCTTAACAACTCCCCTGTCCCTTGCACAGCCAGTCACCGTAATGTTCCTTCCCCCGGAAACACAAACCTTCTCATCAGGGTAGCGGCCAGGGCACTTTACCTCTGCATCAGCAACCTGCCCCTTCCGGAAAGGCTTCGGAAGGTTCTTTGTCGGGTGAATCCTGAACTCGTCCTTCAGCTCCATCTTTGTTAAGTTCACCCCGAACTCTTTCTCAAGCGAGCTGAGCATCGCATAAAACCTCTCCCAAGAAGCCTGTTTCACAGGGTTACGGCCCTTCCTGTAAAAAAGATAGTTCTGAATCCCAATCCTCGCTCCGATATCCAGTGCGAACCTGACAAGCTTCGGTATTTCCTCATCATTAAAGCCCGGAACCCACACAGGCGCAATCAAAAGCTCAAACCTTGCGGCAGCATACTCTGCAACCTTCCTAATCCTGTTAATATCGTAAAGCCCCCAGCCAGCAAGAACCTTCGCCTTCCTCTCATCTAGGGCGTTAAGCGAAAGGTTAAGCCTCTTCAAACCGGCTGCGGCCAGCCTGTCGATATACTCCTCATCAAGAACACTGCCGTTGCTGTTCATCACAACACCGCGCACATTGTCAACAGCCCTCAAATCCCTTATCAAAGCAGGCAGTGGCCCATACAGCGTAGGCTCGCCCTGAGAATTGATGTAAGCCTCAGTCTCACAGCCCTTGAACTCGGCAAGCTTCCTGAACTCATCCACAAGATAAGAGCGCTCAACAACAACATCAGCAACCTTGCTCGTTGAGAGCCCCTCATCAACACTGCAATAAATGCAGTTCTCATTGCAGCCAGAAAGAGGCTTAACCTCAATTATGTTAGTGTTCCTGTCAACAAGCCCGAAAGCGTTGCTGCCTATAAGAGGTATTCCTGAATACCGGTGGATATAGAAGGCAGGCTTCTTTGTAACCCTGTGCCTCAGGCTCGCAAAGCCCCTGTCAAGCACTGCGTTGAACAGGCTCCTCGCCCGAGCCTCATGAACCCCGCCAAACTCAAGGAAATTCCTTCCAACAGCCAATTCACCAATAGACTCAAGAGCGCCTCTGTCGACATCAAAAAAGAAGTTCCTGTAGAAAAAAACCCTCAGAAGGCCATCCCTCTCCTCAAACTCAAGGTCCCCAAACTCAAGCCTTGCAGACTTTGACAAAAGCTCCATAAGAAAGATAAGTTAGCCTCGGTTAAATAGTTTCCTGTTCAGGAACATTATTCAATTGCACAAAACTTAAATATCCGGCCACGAGCAAGGATGAAGGGTGGTTTGGTTGGCAGTGCAGGTGAATCTCACGTACGAAGGCATCTTCGATGCCCTGATGAGGGAAAAGGGAAGGGAGGAGCTCCAGAAGCTTGACGAGTCCTTCTTTGGCAACGTCGCTGCATACATACAAAGCAAGCACGAACTTATTTCCCTTGACGAGGACAACAAGGAAAAGATACTCATCCAGGTGCAGAACATAAGGAGGATGCTAAGGGAGCTTTACGAAAGAAGGGAAAAAAAGATAGTCAACATGGCAGTTGCCGCGTCAAGAACCTCGCCCGGGTTCATAGACACATCAAACATGCTCATGCTTGAAAAAAGCCTGTTTGACGGAGTCCTGCAGCAGCTGGACTACTTCAGGAAGTCAGTACTCAACAGCGCCCTCCACCCAAAGCCGCCTACAGCGCAGGCAAAGCCTCAGCAAGCACCTATAATTCAGGATGAGGAAGATGAGGAAGACGGGTTCAGGTCTGCCTCAGAAATCGTGGAAAGCCTCATGCCAAAAAGGGTAGCATCTCCAGCCCAAAGCATGCCTGTCAAGTCAGTAATAATGACTCAGGCAGTACATCAGTTTGTGGGAAAGGAGCTTGAGGTATACGGGCCATACATCGAAGGACAGGCAGCAACCCTGCCAGCAGAGCTCGCAGACATACTGGTATCCAGAGGAAGCGCAGTGCCTGCTGAGCAAACCACCAGCTCCTGAGCAACACAGAAACCACAAACAACATTTAAATACTACTTGCTTATCCGAAAAATCATGAAGCTCCCAAAGGCAGTCAACAGATACTGCCCGTACTGCAAGAAGCACACAAAGCACAACATACTCCACTCAAAAAAGAGGGCTGCAAGGTCATTGAGCAGAGGCTCTAAGGTAAGGGCACGTAAGAGAGGCAAGGCAAGAGGGAAAGGCAACAAGGGCAGATACTCAAAGCCCGCAATATCGAAGTGGAAAATGACTGGAAAGAAGGCCACAAAGAAAACGGACTTCAGATATGAATGCACAGCCTGCAAAAAGATGCATGTCCAGAAGAAAGGGTTCAGGGCAAAGAAGATAGAGTTCCAGTAAGAAACATTTTTAAACACAAATCCATTAATAATTTCTTAACGGTGAAAAAAATGAAGGCAACAGAGCCCGCATCAAAATTCGTAAAGGTAAGATGCCCAAAATGCAAAAACGAGCAGATAATATTCGGAAAGGCATCAACAGAGGTCAAATGCCTCGTATGCGGAAAATCAGTTGCCGAGCCAACAGGCGGGAAGGCAAGGATAAAATCAAAAATCCTTGAAGTCCTGGAGTGAAATGTCCCTTCTCAAAAAAACAGGCCTCCCTGAAGAGTCAGAACTAGTTCTGTGCACTGTAACATCTGTCCAGAGCCACTCAGTATTCGTAAACCTTGAAGAATACAAGACAGGCGGAATGATACACATATCAGAAGTCAGCCCGGGAAGAATAAGGAACATGAGGGACTTCGTAAGGGAAGGCAAGGTAGTGGTCTGCAAGGTTCTAAGGGTGAGCAGGGAAAGAGGACAGGTTGACCTCTCGCTGAGAAGAGTAACAGATGCCCAGAGAAGAGGCAAGATAAACGACATAAAGCAGCACCAAAAAGCAGAAAAAATAATAGAAACAGCCGCAGCAAAGCTCAAGACAGAGCCAAAAACGCTTTTTGACGAGGTATACCCAAAAGTAACCGACAAATACCAGTCACTTTATGCAGGATTCTCCGAAGTCGCGGAAGACAGAGCATCCCTCACAAAGCTCGGCGTGAGCAAGAAAAGCGCAGATGAGCTCACGGCATCGATAAAACAGCGAATAAAACCTGTGGAAGTGTCAATCCAAGGTGACCTGAAGCTTATCAGCTTTGCCCCTGACGGCGTTGAGCACGTTAAGGACTCGCTGAAAAAAGTAATCGACTCAGGCGCAGAGGTTCTCTACGTCAGGGCAGGAAAATACCACATCGCAGTCAAGGCCGCAAACTACAAGGCAGCAGAGCAGATAATACAGAAATCAACAGCTGAAGCGATAAACCACATCTCAACAAAGGAAGGAGAAGGCGAATTCACAAGACAATGAGGCACATAATGAAATGCGGGAAATGCGAAACATACACCATGAAGACTGAATGCTGCGGCCAGAAAACAGCCAAGGCAGGCCCTGCAAAATACAGTCCCCATGACCAGTATGCAAGATACAGGAGAGCTGCCAAGTCAGACCAGCTCAGGGAGGAGGGCCTGATATGACGCGGTGGACAATAACCCCCCTTGTTAAGGCAATGCCCAAGCTCAAAAACCCGGTAATGGTTGAAGGGCTCCCGGGTATAGGCAACGTCGGAAAAGTCGCGGCAGACTTCATAGTAGAGGAACTCAAGGCAGAAAAGATATACGACATATTCTCATACTCAATGCCCAACTCAGTCTTCGTGAACGAGGACAACATAGCAGAGCTCCCAGGCATAGGGATATACTACAAGCAGGGCACAAAAGACCTGCTATTCCTCGCGGGAGACACGCAGCCAATAGACGAGGAATCATCATACGCTTTCTCAGATGTAGTCCTCGACATATTCACAAAGTTCAAATGCTCAGAACTCATAACTCTCGGCGGGATAGGCCTGCCAAACATACCCAAAACCCCAAAGGTCTACTGCACAGGAAACTCCAAGCAAACAATCAAAAAATACGCAGAAGGAGAGGAGGTGGGCACAAACCTGTATGGAATCGTAGGCCCCATAATAGGCGTTTCAGGACTGCTCCTTGGCATGGCCAAGCGCAGGAACATAAGCGCAGTAGCCCTGCTCGCAGAGACATACGCCAACCCCATGTACTTAGGCGTGAGAAGCGCCAGGGAAATAGTCAAAATCCTCAACAACAAGCTGCAGCTCGGCATAGACATGAAAGCCCTTGACAAGGAAGTCCGCGAGATAGAAGAAGAAATCAGCAAGAGCAAGGAAATCCTGGCATCAAAAGCCCTGAGGAAGCTGCACGGCAAGCTGCGCAATGACATAAGCTACATAGGATAGGGCGAAAATGGCAAGTATTCAAGGACAAAATTTGCTTCTGCATGTTGTTAAAGCACAAAAAAAAAGGCTATGAAAATCAGGACTCCTATCAACAAGGGAAAAACAATTGTAGCGGGAATACCCAACACCTTCCTGCGCTACTTCCTCAAGCACAAGAAGCTGTTCATAGCAGCAATCTTCGCAGTCCTCCTGCTTCTCTTCACAGGGCTTGAGCTGGACGAGGCAATCATAACAATAACACTGACAGCAATAGCGTCATTCTCAACCATATACAAGAAATACCTCAAATTCACCATAGGCTTCGAGCTCGTCACTTTTGCCACAGTCCTCACAACACTCAAATACGGCCTCCCAATAGGCGCAGTAGTGGGCTTCGTGTCAGCCCTCGCAGCAGAGGTCATACCGCAACTCATAGACCCCTCAAGCTTCTTCTGGATACTCTCGCTTCCAGCATCAGCCTTCGCAGTGTCATTCTTCCATAACCTGGGGGTTAACTCGCTGCTGTGGCTCGGGCTGATAAGCCTCGCAGTGCAGTTCACAATCTCTGAGCC
>JACQST010000013.1 GCA_016211185.1 Candidatus Woesearchaeota archaeon
ACCTTGCGCATTTGGCCAGGCTCTGCCACCCCCGCACAGAAGAGCTCAGGCCTTCCTTGTCAACTCCTCCTTAAATGAATCAAGCTTCGCATCGAGTATCTTAACAGCAGACTCAAGAATCTCCTTGCAGTCCAGTTGCCCCCATGACTCAAGATAGACAACAAAATCATCCTCCTTCTCCTGAACGGAAACAGCGCCGCCAGACAACTCATCAATGGAGTCAGTCAAATGGCTTTTTGCAAAACCCGCCTCCTTCACCACTACCCTGCCACCCTTCTGCTCGAACACATCTGGAAAACGCTCAACAAGAGAAGCGTCCTTTATCTCGCCGCTCATCCTGATAACAGGATAATGCTTGTAATACAGCAAACCAGGCTTCCACTTGACGTGCGCCTTGCCCTTCCCAAGCACCGCTGTAACCTCCACCTCGAGCTTCTGGCCCTTAAGCAGCTTAACTATGGGCATGCCTGAAAAAACAGGCTTAACCTTGGGGTCCTTGGGCTTCATCATCTCCGAATAAACAATTCCTGCATCGTCAGCAACAAGAGTAAGCTTTGCCTGACACCTAGCGCAGCCAGCACCGCCGCACTTGCACTCCTCAGGTAATGTGTAGCTCTCCAAATCAGTCTTCAAAGGCACAAGCCCAAGCCTGTGAGCAATGACTTCATCATAAAGAACAGAACTGTTCTTCCTAACCTCAACATCCTCAACAGCCATCACAGGCACTTCATTCGCCACAGTCCTCCTGAGCGCATTCACAAAAGCACCAGTGGTATCTCTCGCGGCAAAAACAAGCCTGTTCACCTTCCTGTCAAAATCCAGAACCTCGATATCCATCTAAACCCTCCTTCCCCTCTTGCCACCCTTCTTCCTACAGCCATCATGAGGAACAGGAGTAACATCCTCAATAATACCTATCCTGAGCCCCATCCTTGAAAGAGCCCTCACAGCTGCCTGGGCACCAGGGCCAGGATTGTTAGGGCCGTTATGGCCACCCGGCGCCTTAATCTTAACGTGAATACCAGTAATCCCCTTCTCAACCGCAAGCTCAGCAGCCTTTTTCGCAGCAATCATAGCAGCAGTAGGAGAGCTCTCCATCCTGTCAGCCTTCACAACCATCCCACCAGAAGCTTTACTGATAGTCTCAGTGCCTGTAATGTCAGTTATGTGGATAATGGTATTGTTATAGCTCGAATAGATATGCGCAATCCCCCACCTTGTCTGCTCCCTGTTCATTTCTTAACCTCAACAACAACCCTCTCAGGATGGTCTGGGCTTGCAAAACCAGAACCCTCAACAAAGCCTATGGCTGACTCATCAGCAACCTTGACAAGATACGAAGGCGAAGTTATCTTCCGCTCAGCAACAGAGACATGGCCATGCACAATCATCTGCCGCGCCTGCTTGATGCTTCGGGCAAGCCCCTTCCTGAAAACAACAGTCTGAAGCCTCCTGTCAAGAACATCCTTAACCTTTACATCAAGAACAGAATCAAGATTGCTGGTCCTGATGATACCCGCGGACACAAGCTTCTGAAGAAGCAAAACCTTCTCCTTCTCAGCCTGCACAGTCTTCGAAGCAATAAGGCGCTTTGCCTGGTCAGCAAAACCCCTCATAAGGGAATTAGCCTTCCAGATCTCACTCTTGCTCTCAAGACCATACTCATTCATCAAAACCCGCTCCTCCTCAATCCTGGCCTTCTGCCAAAGATGAGCAGGCTTCGGATACTTCTTCTTAATCCTTCTAGGGTCACCCATGCTTATCCTGCCTTCCGAACCTTCTTCTTAACAACACCAAGAACCTTGCCCTTGTTCCTCCTGAAATTACTCCTGGTGCGCTGGCCCCTCACAGGCAAGCCCATGCCGTGCCTAACGCCCCTGTAAGTCCTGATCTTCTTCATGAACTTGATATCATTATCAGCAGCATAGCTCAAGTCAGCTCCAAGAAGATGCTTGTCAGAGCCATCCTCAACATCCCTTCTCCTGTTAAGCATCCAGGAAGGCATAAGGTTAACAGCATCCCTGATGTTCAGGTCCAGCCTCCTGACCTCCTCATCAGTAAGAAGACCTGTCTTCTTGGAACGGTCAACGCTGCTCAGAGCACACACAGCGTTCGCAAACGAAAAATCAACACCCTTAATCTTCCTCAGAGCAGAAGCGATATTCTTGTTTCCGTCAAGGTCAGTGTTCACTACCCTCACTATATACCTGAATCCAGCTTCCTTCTGAACCTGTTCCATTTTAATCAGCACCGAAGAAACCAGTATGCACAAGCACACCCTAAAAAGCGCTTGCCACCAAAGGCTCACTCGGGATAAAAACGGGATAAAACGGCACTATATAAACGTTGCTGTTCTCTGCTCCAGAGTGTGCTACCGAGAATGTTCTCATCAGCTTATCTTTCTATATTCTGCCCGCCAAGCTTCCGGATAGCAGCCACAAGACCCTGCTGCTCATCAACATCAAGGCGCGACGCAACTATTGTATACTCCTTCATTATACCCGCATCAAATGGCGGATTGAAAGACAAGTAAACAGGCTCATTTCTGTCAGAGTGACCTGTCTTGTAAACAGTGTAAGTGATAGGCATTGTTATGGGCACTGTGTGAACCATAAACCATAAGAGAACCGAATCTTATTTAAAATATTATCGTTCACAAAGAGACATGAAATTCGCACACCTGTCAGACTGCCACATAGGAAGCTGGCAAAGAACTACAAAGCTCGCGGATGCCAGCATAACAGCCTTCATCATGGCAATGGACACATGCATCTCAGAAAAGGTAGACTTCATACTGATATCAGGAGACCTGTTCGACACAGCAATACCCGCAGTGGACAAGCTGAAGGACGCTGTGCACAAGCTGAAGGAAGTAAGGGACAAAGGCATAAGCGCCTATGTAATAGCAGGAAGCCACGACTACAGCCCGACA
Organism: Candidatus Woesearchaeota archaeon; assembly: GCA_016211185.1. Classification (GTDB taxonomy): domain Archaea; phylum Nanobdellota; class Nanobdellia; order Woesearchaeales; family UBA10216; genus JACQST01. The sequence goes on from JACQST010000013.1 coordinate 2,933, forward strand.
GGGAAAACAATGCTCGAAGTCCTGGAGAAGGCAGACCTGTTCCAGAACGTTTACAAGGCAACTGAGCAGGAAGGGAAGCTGACGCTGCAGTTCACAACAGACCCAAAAACAGGAGCAAAGATAACAGGCATACTTGGAAAGAAGGGAGGCCTTGAAAAAAACAGGTATGCGGAGCTGAAAAAAGAAGACCTCGAGAAGGAGGGCGGGTTCAAGATATTCATGCTGCACTCAGGCATAGAGGAATACAAGCCAAAGCACCTTGAGCAGATGGAAGCTGTGCCCCTCGAATGGTTTCCGAAGGGGTTTGACTACTACGCGGCAGGCCACATACACTACGTCTTCAGCAAAAAGGAACCAGGATACGGGCTGATAGCATTCCCCGGGCCGCTCTACCCGAACAGCTTTGACGAGCTCGAAAGGATTGGAAACGGAGGCTTCTACATAGTCGAGACACAACCAGAACCAACGCTCAGGCACGTACCACTAATGATTCACAACTTCCTTCAAGTAAAGCTTGACTGCGACGGAAAGACATCTTCCGACATAGAGGCAGAGCTCAGGCAGGCAGCAAACAAGAAAGAGCTCGTAAACACAGTCGTGGGGATAAGGCTTGAAGGAAAGCTAAAGGCAGGCAAGACAACAGACATAGACTTCAAGCAAGTCTTCGGCTTCTTTTACAGCAGAGGGGCGCACTGCGTCCTGAAAAACACATCTGCCCTCACAAGCGAATACTTCGAAGAGGTAAAAGTCAAAAAAGGCTCCATAGAGGACGTGGAAGCCGCGCTCATAGAAGAGAATTCGGGGCAGACAAGCAGCTTCACAAGGGAAGAGGAAAAGAACCTCGTAAAGTCCCTAATGGAGGCGCTATCAATCGAAAAGGAAGAGGGCGAGAGGCAAGCTGACTTCGAGAGAAGGGTCATTGAGAGGGCTGAGAAGCTCCTCGGTATAGGGCTCTGAGCTCGTTAGAAGGCTCAACAAAGTATCCCCGCTCCTCAAGCTTTCCAACAGCTTCCTCATCAACGACAGCGTAAACAGTGCCTATGAACGAATGCCTCCTAACAAAAGACGCACCCAGCTCTGCAAGCAATGATTCGAGGCAGTCAAGCTCCTCAACAATCCCCTCACACGACTCAGGCCTTATGAAATACCCGTTCTCCATAAAATCACCACGCAATGCTCTTAATCATATCGACCAACCCATAAAACCCTGGCTTGACTGCCTCAGCAACCATCCGGTCAGCCCTCACAAGGCCAGCCCCGAAAACCTCTCGGTCATAACCAATTTCCTCACAAGTCCTCTCAAGCAAGTCATTGACACTGCCAGACGCAAGAACCTCAATCGCCAAAGCAACAGAGCCGGAAACGTGCGGAGCAGCCATTGAAGTCCCGTCCAGAACAGCATAAGAGCCGCCCAAATATGATGACTCAATCCCGACACCAGGAGCAGAGACATCATTCGTTATGAACATGTTGCTGAACTCAGCGTGGCGCTTATACCGGTCAACAGCAGCAACTGCAATCACAGACTCCCCAAACGCAGCAGGGTAAGAGGCATACTCACCGCCATCGTTCCCGGCAGCAGCAACCAACACAAGCCCGTTCTCAGCCGCAACATAGCACGCCTGCTCAAAAGCAGACGACGCCAACGAGCTTCCAAAACTCATGTTCGCAATGTGAACGCCATTCTCAAGGCACCATTCAACAGAGGCGATAGCGTCGCTCTCAGAGCCAGAGCCGAGTTCATCAAGAAACCTCAGCGAGTAAAGCGTGCTGCCAGGAGCAACGCCATAATCAGTTCCGGCGCATATGCCTGCAACGTGGGTGCCGTGCCCATTCATATCGACAGGCTCATCATTACTCCTGATGAAGTCATAGCCCTTCACCCTTCCAAACCTGCCTGAAAGCTCAGGATGGCTGTAATCAACGCCGGTATCAATAACAGCTATCTTAATCCCTGCACCAGAAGCATAGCCCCTTGCCTCATAAGCCCCTATGCACGAAAGGTTCCATAATTCAACCCTGCAACCCTCAACTGTCTTCGGAGCATGAAAGACAGAAGAGGCCTCAACACGCCTCAAAGCCCTTGATAGCTCAGAATAACCCCTTGTGGAAACATTGGCAATACCATACGCATCCCTGAAGTCACACTCAAAACTCACGTAATCTATGAAATCATAAACATGCCTGATCTTCCCGAAGCCCTCAATAACCGAAACTGCCCTGTCCTTCTTCCTGCCATCAACTTCGACAATAAGCTCAAGACTGCCACCAGGCCTGCACTCCTCAATAGATTTACGAAGATGATTCCTCCTCTTCAACTCAAGCCTGTAATCTGCATTCTTCATGCAGCAGAATACAGGCGAACACTAAAAATGAGTTAGCGAAAAATTTACGAAACAACAGATGCAGATTTGGCAAAAATCCGAGCACAGCAAGCAAACCTTTCGGAAAAAAACAGACCCCCAGAACATCAACCGGTTTTAGCGTAAAAATATCTGTTTGGAAAACTATAAAAGCCGCGGAAAACAACGAGGCAATGTGGATGCTGGAAGGACATATGCTGCTTTTCTCATTATTGTAGCATCAGCCATCTCAGGCTCAGCGCTTGAGAAGCTTTACGGGCTCGTGAATGACGAGGCAGGAATCATATCGCCAGAGGAAGAACAACAGCTGCAGCGCATACTCGAAGAAATCGAACAGAACACAACAGCAGAAGTGGCAGTCGCAACTGTAAACTCGCTTGAAGGACAGCCCATAGAGGAATACTCGATGAAGCTGGCGCACAAAACTCTCGGCGAAAAAGACAAGGACAACGGCATACTGATACTCGCAGCACTTAAGGAACGGGAATACAGAATCGAAATAGGATATGGACTTGAAGGAATCATAAACGATGCGAAAGCCGGAAGGATAGGAAGGCAAAATATAGAGCCGAACTTCGCGAAAGGCGAATACGGAAAAGGGCTCATAGCCGCAGCAATTGAGATATCAGCCATTCTCAAGAAGGAGCAAGGCAGCCAGAACCAACCGCAAGGGAAGCCTGCCGTGATAACTGCAATCGAAGCTCTCACTGTGTTCCTACTATACATAACAGCAAGAGGGTTCCTGTCATCAGCAACAGGCCTTGCCAAGGAAGCCCTTTCCAACAAAAAAGAAGCCAAAAAACAAGCCCCAGCCATCGCAGGCCTTGCAGCATACCTTGCCTCGGCAGTTTTAATAGTAATCATAATGACAAAGCAAATAGGGCTGAAGCAGGCAGCACTTTATCTGACTCTCGCAACAGCAGCTGCAGCGCTAACAACATTCATACTCAGACGCCACAAGGCGAAGCAGGAAACCAACGACTTCAGGGCAGCAAGAATTGCCTGGACAATGTTCGGAGGAAGAGGAAACACAGGCTTTGGCGGGGGAAGATTCGGAGGAGGAGGCTTCTCAGGGAGGTTCTGAAATGGACAGCAAAAAACCAAGATGCCCAAAATGCAGCACAGAAATGTCCAAGATAACCAGACACGGAGTAACAATAGACAAATGCATGAAGTGCAAGGGACTCTGGCTTGACAAAGGCGAAATGGAAAAACTTTTAAAGCTCGGAAAGTGAGGATAACCATGGGCAAGCCGAGGCCGCAGAAAACAATACTGCTCGCAGCCCTTGCAATAATAATTCTCGCGGGCATATATGCCGCTGCAACATACAACAGCCTCGTCAGCGCACAGGTCAACGTGGACACAGCATGGGGACAAGTACAAAGCACATACCAGAGAAGAGTGGACTTAATACCGAACCTTGTCGAAACAGTCAAGAGCGCACGAGACTTTGAAAAAGACGTGCTGCTCTCTGTCACAGAAGCAAGGACAAAATGGCTCTCGGCCACAAGCCAGCAGGAACAGGTAAAAGCAGCCAACGAAGTCGAATCAGCCATAGCAAGGCTCCTATTTGTGGCGGAAGCATACCCAGACATAAAGTCAAACCAGAACTTCCTTGCACTCCAAGATGAGCTAGCCGGCACAGAAAACAGGATAAACGTCGAAAGGCAGAGATACAACACAGCAGTCGGGGAATACAACAAGAAAACAAGGGCATTCCCCTCAAGCATAGTCGCTTCAATGTTCGGGTTCACACAGCGCGAATTCTTCCAAGCCCAGGCAGGCGCAGAAAAAGCACCGCAAGTGAAATTCTAATTCACAAGCTTCTTCAACATCATCTCCCGCACTACACGGGCATCAGCCCTGCCTTTCGTGCGGGCAACAACCTGGCCAACCAAGAAATTAAGAGCCTTCTCCTCACCAGCAGCAAAATCAGCCACAGCCTTGCCGTTTGCACTTATCACATCATCACAAGCCTTACCAATCTCTTCTTCAGAGACAACCGACAAGCCCTCCTTCCTGATGTATTCGTCAACATCAAAAGGTTTCACAGCAAGCTTCTCAATCATCCTCCTCGCAACCTCATCACTTATCTTCTTCGACTCAATAAGCCGCAGCAACTGAACTATATGCTTCTCCTTCAGCTCAAGCTCGTGAAGCTCCTTCCTGTTATAGTTAAGAACCCTCAACAGCTCCCGCCTCATCCAGCGCGCAGCAAGCACAGGACTCACTTCAACAGCCACCTTCTCAAACAGCTCAGCCAGAAGAATCTCAGAAGAGATAACCTCTGCATCACCCCTCTCAAGCTTCAGCTTGCTTATGTATTTCTCAAGTTTCTCATGAGGCTTCTCAGGCAAGCTACCGGAAACAGACTTAATGAATGCCTCATCAAGATGTATCACCGGCAGGTCAGGCTCAGGGATAAACATGTAATCCACAGCCTGCTCCTTCTTTCTCATGAACACTGTTTCCTGAAGCGCGTCGTTCCACGCCCTTGTCTCCTGAGCAACCACAGAGCCAGACGAAACCATCTGCCCCTGCCTCCAAGCCTCGTGATTAATCGCGGCCACAATGCCACTTATCGAGTTCACGTTCTTAACCTCAACACGCCTGAAATCCGGCTCTACAGAAACATTGACATCGCACTTAATTCCTGCCTCAGCATTAATAGCGCGTATGTAAGAAAGAGTTGTTAGAAGCCTCTTCACCCAAATCCTGACCTCCTCAGCAGAACTAAAACCGGGCTTCGTGACAATCTCAGCCAAAGGATAGCCACTCCTGTTATAATCAACAAACCCTGTCTCAGGGTCCCACCTCGCAGGGTCCTCCTCAAGATGCACATCCTCAATCCCAATCCCGAGAAAACTCCCATCAACACCCACAGGAAAGGAATAGCTTCCCGAAATAGTCCTCTGATAACCAGAAGGCAGGTCAGGCCACGAATAGTGCTTCCTCTGAAAAACCAGCCTGCTGTTGATGCTGCACCCAAGCATAGCTGCAACAGCAACAATGCTCCTCAACGCTTCTCTGTTAGGAAGCATAGGCTTGCTGCCAGGCTGCGCAGTACAGACAGGACAGATATTAGTGTTAGGAGCAGCGTTCTGGTCCAGCCTACAATCACAAAAAAGCTTGGCCCTGTTCTCGATATTAAGATAGCCGTGAATCTCAAGCCCAACCTTCAAGCCAGACATAAAAAGCCGATACAAAAACGCTTTATATATAGTTTTTGTGGCATTACCACGAAACTTTTCACATGGGAACAGAAACTTTTTATTCTTCTAGCTGAACAACCGTCTAATGGCAATCAGCCAAGAACTGAAAAAATATGAAGGGATATGATGCGAGACCTTATAGTAGTTGTGAACGAAAAAGATGAGGAAACAGGAACAGAGGAAAAGAACAAGTGCCACGACGGAAAAGGAATACTGCACAGGGCATTCCTCCTGATGGCGTACAATGAACGTGGGGAACTGCTTCTTGCGAGAAGAAGCCCTGACAAAAGGCTGTGGCCAGGATACTGGGATGGGACTGTGGCAAGCCACATACATCCAAACGAAACATACGAAGAAGCCGCAGCAAAAAGACTAAAAGAGGAACTGGGCATAGCTGCAACCAGCATTCAATACCTGCTCAAGTTCAAGTATGCAATACCCTACAAGGACAAGGGAAGCGAGAACGAGATATGCGCAGTCCTGAAATGCACATACACAGGCACAATAAAGCCAAACCCCGCAGAGGTATCGCAGCACAGACTCATAAAACCTTCAGAGATACGCAGCCAGAGCGACTTCGCACCGTGGCTGCTCATAGCCATCAGCGAGCTCAGAGAACAAGCAAAGCTTTAAATACAAAGAACCAGCCAGTGCACCCTGGCAAAATGCGCAAACAGGGGCAGGCAAGCTTATTCGTTATTATAGGAATAATCCTTCTTCTATCAGCAGGCTTTGTTATTTTTGCAGCAACCAAAACCATACAGGGAAGCACAGCCCGCGAAAACCTGGAGCTTGAGCAGCAAGCCCTCTCAGTCCAGAGATACATAGACTCGTGCCTACAGCAGGAGCTGAGAGGCGCACAGGAACTCGGGCTCACACAGGAAGCCCAGAAAAAACAGGAGGAATACCTCAGCATAGCCCTAAAGAAATGCACTGTTTCACCAGACTTCAGGAAGCAAGGCATAAGTGCAACCGCAGGGCAGCCATCTGCACAAGTCGACATAAGGGAGCCAGTCGTTGCAGCAGCAGTCACATACCCAGTAATAGTGAGATGGGGCAACTCAGAACTTGCCTTCTCAATGTTCAGCCACTACATAAAGAGGGAGGCATCGGCAACAATCACGCAGGACCAATACGGTACAACAACTGAACGGACAATAATCACTGATGATAAAAAAGCAGAGCTCCACATACCAGCAGAAACACGAATAAGCTTCCCGGACAGCACAAACACCCTTTCTCTCAAAGTGGTTGACAAAAGCACAAACGGGCAAAAAAACCAAGAAGTGCTTGGAGAGCTCGCTTACCTCGCAAGCCCCTCAGGAACAACGCTCACGCCAGGAGCGCAGCTAACGCTGAAATACAACACAGAGCTGTCCACACTCCCCCCGCAAACAACAGAAGAGCAGCTGAACATAGCAGTAGCGTATTATGACGACACACAACAAAGA
>JACQST010000012.1 GCA_016211185.1 Candidatus Woesearchaeota archaeon
CAACAGGCTCACTAACAGGCCAAGGGCTGGCGTCTTCTTCAGGCATCACAGCAGCACAAGACATAACCGCTACGAGGGACATAACTGCCAGCAGGAACATGCTGGCATCGGGAACAATAACCGGAACAGGCATCACCTCCACGCAGAACGTGAACGCGCAGCAAGACGTCATAGCCACAAGAGACATCACAGCAGGAAGGAACGTAGTTACTACAACAGGGGAGGTTAAAGGTAACACAGTTACAGCTACTGGCGTAGTAAGCGGCGCAAGTTTAGGTGTAGGGACAAATGCGCCAGGGCAAGCTGTAGAGATACTTCGGGACAATGCAGATGTAGGACTTAGATTCCATGACCCTAATGACTGGTGGTACACAATGGGTATAGACCGTTCAGCGCAGAAATTCGTGATAAACAGAGGAGGAAACCTCGGAGACAATAACGACTTCGCAATAGACTACGCGGGCAACGTAGGCATAGGCACTTCATCTCCAGACCCTGCTGCCAAGCTTGATGTGCAGGGCAGGGTTAAGATTGCTGATGGCTCTCAGGGTGCGGGGAAGGTGCTTACTTCTGATGCTTCTGGTTTGGCAGGTTGGGCTTTGCCTTCAAGTGGGGGCGGTGTTGGGGCTTCTGTTTTGACTTACGGAAGCAGCGGTGTTCCTCCTAATTGTCCGGCTGGTTGGAGTGATGCTGGCTACTGGTGGCAGATTACTGCTGGTGACAGGATTGCTGCTTGGGGGAACTTCTTCCGGACTTGTTATAGGACTGATAAGGCGTGCCAGTCTTTGCTTGTGGGGCAGACGCTTACTTGTCCTGCGGGCTGGTCTCAGGCCTCGACTTGGTATAATTATGGTGCTGGCGACAGGGGAGGTGCTCAGGGCACTCAGCTTACTTCCTGCTTCTACTGTCCTCCCTGACAGTGTTCAGCCTTATAGTTGGCAAAGCCTTATATACGTTTCTTTGTTCTGTTGTTTTTTATGTGGCTGGGCAGGCATGTTTGGCTGGTTGTGGGAATCTTTCTGGCAGCGCTTATGCTGCGTGTCTCGATTGCTTACAGCTCTGAGGGTTTTTCCTATGATGGCTATTACGGCGTGGGGAAGGTTCTTTCGATAAGGGAGGCTTTCCCGTTTCCCGGGCAGGACCTTTCTTATTCCCCTGCTCCTTTCATGCCTCTGTTCTATTACCTGCTTGCAGCGCTGTCTTTTTTCCTTCCGGCGCATGTTGTGCTCAAGTTTGTGCCTAATCTTCTTGCTTCTCTTTCTGTCTTTGCAGCTTATCTGGTGTGTTTTGAGGTGACAAGGGACAGGGGTGCTGCGGTTTTTTCTGCTTTGTCAGTTGCTTTCGTGCCTGTTTTTGTTTTCAGGACTGTTAACAGTGTTTCTCCGTATTCCCTTGCTGTTCCGCTTATGCTTTTCCTCGCATACCTTTTCCTTGTTGTCGCAAGGCGGAGGTTTGTGGGGCTTTTTGTTGTTGTTCTTTTCGCGCTTGTTTTGGCGCATCCTTCCGCGCTGGTGGTGGTTCTTGGCTTTGCCTTTTTTGTTGTCCTGATGTATGCTTTGGGTGCTCGGGTTTCAAGGGCTTCGCTTGAGATTGTTTTGTTTTCGCTGGCTGTGTCTTTCTGGGCAGTGTTCATTTTCTTCAAGGAGCCTCTTGCTGCTCATGGCTTTTCTTTGCTGTGGCAGAACCTTCCTCAGGGCATTCTTGCTGAAAGGTTTGTGAGTTTTGACGTGGTCGGGGCCATTTACGGCATAGGTCTTTTGACGTTTGCTGCCGGCATATTTGTGGTTTACAGGCATGTTTTCAGCGCTCGCGACGTTAAGGTTCATGTTCTTATTGCGTTGTCTATAGTTTCCCTGGCTCTTCTTCTTTTTGGCATGGTCGAGTTCTTTTCAGGCCTTATGTTGTTGGGGGTTTTCTTCGTTGTGATGTCTGGGGAGGCGTTTAAGCACTTCTTTGGTTACATTCAGAGGACTTATCTTTCAAGGAGGGCTGGCATGGTGGTTGCGTCTGCTCTTGTGCTTTTGACGTTGACTTCTGTGGTTCCTTCTGCGCTTTATAGGCAAAGTGCGTTTTTTGACGAGCCTTCAGCTCGCGTTGTTTCTGCCTTTGGCTGGCTTGGGAATAATTCCCGTTCTGATGCTGTTGTGTTCTCTGACATAGATGAGGGCTTTCTGGTTTCTTCTGTTTCGCAGCGCAGGAACTTTTTGGATGAGTCTTTCCTTACCGCGCGGGATGCTGAGTCAAGGCTTCGGGACATGGAGGTAATATACACAACCTCTTCGGAGATTGCTGCTCTCGAGGCTTTTGAGAAGTACGGCATAACCCATATGGTGGTGACTGAGAGGTCTCTTTCAAGGCGGAACCTTTCAGGGCTTCGTTATCTTTCAGAGGCCTGTTTTAGCCCTGTTTTCAGGAATTCAGAGGTTTCTGTGTATGAGGTTGCGTGCAGGGTGAGGACATGAAGGCCTGGTTTTGGTTCGCTGTTGTTGTGTCGTTTGCTGTTTTATCGTTGCTTTCTCCTTTTGCGGCCCGCTACTATTTTGGCATGCCTCTTGTTTCAGGGAGCGAGCCTTATTATCATCTCCGCATAATTCGTGGCATTGCTGAGGGGTCTCTTTCTGCTTCTGATACGCTGGTTTATGAGGGGCGGCCTTATTTCTTCGGGCCTTTTCATGTGGTGCTTGGATATCTTTGGGGGCTTTTCGGTGAGTGGGCTGTTGTTTCTTTTCTTTTTTTGTGCGGGCTTGTGGCGTTCGTGTTTTTCTATCTTTTGTTGGCAAGGTTTGGCTTTTCGGATGTGAGGGTTGTTTCGTGTCTGATTGTGGCTGCTTCGCCTGCATTTATAGGGACTTTTTCATCCGTTAACCCTAATGCGATTGTTGTGCCTCTTTACATGGTTGGCTTCTACGCCTTGCTTGCCCGCAGGTTTGCTTATGTTGGCTTTGTCTTGCTGGTTTTGACAGCGGTTTTCGGGTTTTTCAACGTGTTGCTTTTGCTTGTGTTCCTGGTCGGCTACCTTTCTTTTGAGAGGAGGAGGATGGCTGTTATGTTTGCAGTCACTTTTTTCTCGCTTTTCGCTGTTTTTGCGCATTACGCTTTGTTTTCGGCTCAGGAGTCATTTGGCTTGCTGGCTTCGCGTTTCGTCACAGACCTCGGAGGGGACGGTTTCGGGGCTTTTGCATTTGTTCTTTTTGGTTCAGGGGTTATTTTTTCGTGGCGTAACCGTTACAGGTATGCGCTTCTTTACTGCCTGACCGCTTTCCTTGTGGCGTCTGCTTTTCTTTTGGGCTCTTTTGTAAGCTCATATCTCGTTTTTCCAATGGGTGTTTTTTCGGGTATGGCTTTGTGTGCTGTGTTCAGGAGGAAGTGGGAGTTTCCGTTGATTGGGAGGCTTGCTGCGCTCATAATCCTTTGCGGCCTGCTTTTCTCATCTGTTTCGTTTGTGGCAAGGCTTTCTGGCGCCGGGCCTGACCAGGGGCTTGTTCAGGCTCTCTCGTGGCTTCGTGAGCAGCCTCAGGGGCTTGTGCTTTCTGATGAGTCCTATGGTTTTTGGGTGCAGTATTTTGCCAATAAGCCTGTCCTTGTGGACGGGTTCATTGCCTCTGATTTCAGGAAGAGGAGTGATGATGCGCACGCGATTTTCTATTCAAGGAATCTTGAAACGACAAGGTCTCTGCTGGCCAGGTATGGCGTCAGGTATGTCCTTATTGATGAGTCCATGAGGCAGGGTATTGTCTGGACGAGGAATGATGAGGGGCTTCTTTTCCTGTTGAGGAATAATGAGACTTTTTCTCAGGAATACAGCTCGTCTGGTGTTGAGGTGTGGGCTGTCAGGGGGACGTAGTTTCAGGGAATTCAGGTGTTTATTATTCCTGATTTAATTAGCGCGTAAAGCAGTCCGAAAACAAGGGGCACCATCCCAAGTGCGGTTCCTGCGATTGCCATTGCTGCGTGCTTCAGGCTTATCTGGTTCAGTTTTCGCATCTTTATTATTGCCCTTGTTCCCAGAAGCACCGCGAGTGGCCCTGTGGCCATGTTAAAGAGCGGCACCCAGAACAGCAGCCCGAGTAGCAGAGAGGCTGTTGCGTGTCCTTTGTGGTTGCTTTCCTCTTCCATTTGTCCTCAGGTGGTTGTTTAGCTGGTGTGCCCTGTTTTTTTAAGGTTTCCAATTTTGCTTAGCATGTGCCACTTCACGGGCTTGTTCGTGAGTGCCTTGAATATGCCTATGTTTACGTGGTATGCGACTATTAAGCCGTAGCTGAATGAGGCTGTTACCATACGCAGCATGTTTCCGCTCTTCTTGGATTTCATTATGGCGACTGCTGATGCAAGTATGAGGCCGCTTGTCAGAGCTATGTTTCTGGCTGTTTCCATTGCGAAGCGGGCTATGTCGATTTTTGCAGGCTCGTGGGTTATTACGCTGAGGAATCCTGTAAGGAAAAGCCCCGCGAGCAGCGTGGTCATCAGGTATCCGCTGCATATAAGTGTGGTATAGATCTTGTCCTCAGTTCCTATGCTTTTGCTGGTGAATATTGCCTTTGCGTGCTTCTTGTATGATGAAACCACTCCGTATGCCCATCTCATCTGCTGCTTGTAGAGGTCTTTTGGCAGGTATGGGACTTCGCTTTCGCATTCAAGGCTTTCAAGGTATTCTATCCTGTAGCCGTTCTTTATCAGTCTGAGTGAATACTCTATGTCCTCTGTGAGGTTTCCGTTGTCCCAGCCTCCAAGCTCTGTAAGGGTTTTCTTTCTTACCGCCTCTGCCGAGCCGCATAGGAAGGCTATTTTTCTTCTTCTGTGTACAAAGGGCATTGTTATCCTCTGGAAGACCTCGACTATTGTTGACCCAAGTACTGATATCAGGTTCTGGTCCGCATTTGTGAAGCTCCACTTTGACTGGACTCCTGCTATTTTTTCGTCATGCATGAATGGCTGGACTATTCCTTTGAGGAAGTCCTTGCTCGGCGAGAAGTCTGAATCGAATATTACTATTATGTCTCCTTTTGAGTGCTTTAGGAGGTTGTTGAGGTTGCCTGCCTTGTAGCCTTGGTTGCTGCCTCTTCTGTGCACCTTCAGTTTTGGGTGTGCTTCTGCAAAGCGCTCAATCTCCATCGATACTGATTTGTCGCTGCTGTCATCCCCTATTAGGACTTCGTATTTGTCTTCGGGGTAGTCGAACTCAAGGCATTTCTCCGCGCATCTCAGGGCAACGGTTTCGTTGTATGTCGGTATATGTACAGTTACGCTCGGAAGTTCGTTGATCGGCTGGTGTTTCTGCTGCTTGGGCCGAGAAACGTATATGGACATGGCTATGTAGAGCAGCGATAGCATCGCAGCTGTTATCAGCAGCCCGTAGAAGACTGTATTAAAGAAATCGTGCATTGCATTAAGTATGATTCTTCCTTCTGTGTTGTATTGGATGAAGAATGAGTCTATTGCGGATTTGGTGAATATTTGGGATGGTTCCATCAGGCTGTCCAAATTGTTTTTGTTTATAATGTTTTTTTATAATATGCTATTTTTCGTTTTTCTTCCAGATGTTGGGCTGGTTCTTTGCAAGCACTTCAGGCAGCATGGTCGTGTATATCACCATGTGAATGAGCCAGTAAGGGAACATGAAGAAAAGGGGTATTAGGTGATAGATGTCTATTTTCTTGTCGTATTTGAGGATTGCATAGATGTATAGGGGGTATGTCATGAGGGTGGATATTATTCCTGCAATGTTGAACAGTGTAAGGGGTGTGCTCCCGTTGAGCAGGCCGAGCGCCCATTTTGCAGTGCCAATTACCGAGAGCCACCCAATGAGAAACAGAGCGGAATCTGTGCTTACGAGCACGCCTTTTGAGGCAAAATAAGTCCAGTATCCTGAGATTATTTGGTAGATGATGAAGCTTCCCATGATGACTGCTTGTACGTAGCCGAAAAGGAACAATGGCAGCGTGTAAAGGTCTATGATGTTTCTGCTCACTGTGAGGTGTTTCTTGAATATGTTTATCGTTCCTCTTGCAAAGCGGGTTCTTTGCCTCAGGAACCCTTTGGGGTCTGTTGGCATCACTGTCTCTGAAAACGCGTTTTCGCAGAAGGAAATGTGATAGCCTTTTCTTATCAGCCTTATTGAGACATCGACGTCTTCAGAGAAGCCGTCTGTGCTGAATCCTCCTATATTGTCAAGGCATTTTTTTTTGTAGATGCTTAGGGGACCGGGGGTGGTTATGTTTGCGTTTATCCTTGACATCATGCTTCTAAGGAGGGAGTTATATATCTGGTCGATGTGCATCCACATCCCTAGGAGCTCTGTGCGGTTTTTTACGAGGACAGCGGTCGTGACAGCAGCAGTTTGGTCGTCATATAGCTCTTTGGAGAGCTCGATAAGTGAGTTGCGGGATATGAAGCTGTCTGCGTCCACTATGGCAACAAGTTCATGTCTTGCCAGCTTGAGTGCCTTGTTTATGGAGGCGGATTTGCCTGAATGCGGCTGCCTTATTAATTGGACTTGGCAGGTTCTCGCGACATCAAATGTCTTGTCAGTGCTGCCGTCGTCAACAACAATTATCTGCTTGTTTTTGAAGTATGCTGATTTGGCTGATTCTATGGACTTACTGATGACGAGTTCCTCGTTGTGGGCTGGAATGATGATAGTTATGCCATCGAAGTCCCTTTTTTTTCCTGTCCTCTTCTTGCTTTTGAATAGAAGGAGATAATATGATAGAACAACGAAGAAAAAGGCTATTGTTATCGAATGGGCTAAAAACTCAATTATCATTTTATTGGCAAACTGTTAAATCCTTGTCTCTTCCCAGATAGGCTCATAGCCGCGCGCCGCCGCTAGCGCGGCGCCATAAAGCTATGGAGTTGATAAATATGGGAGATCTGCATGGCTGTAGCTTTAAAGGTTTTGTTGCTCGAATTTCCGGGACACCCGAAATAACTGGGCTGATCACATGTCAACAGGCATGAAGGATTTCGAAGCGTCAACAGCTTATGTGAAGGGCCAACAAAGGCATCACGGAGTAAAAGTTTTCGACGACATGCAGCAAAAACTCCCGGCTTTTACCGCCTGAGCGGGGATACGGCAAGCCCTCGGGCTTGACGAGGAAGCGAAGGCGGAACCTGGGCGCATATGGGCAAAGCCCCTATTTCATAGAAAATATTTTAAACCGGTTAGGCTGAACGTGGCTATGGTTGCGGAACTTGTTTTTGAGGGATTTCTGTGGTTTGCCTACTTTGTCTCTTTATATTTCTCAGTCTTTTGGCTTTTGGCGATGCTTGACCGCAAGGATTCAGGCTCAAGGGTTCTTCCGAGGCTTCCTTCTGTTTCCATTGTTGTGCCTGCATATAACGAGTCAGAAAATATCAGGTCTACGCTTGATTCTCTTGTGGCGCTTAATTATCCTGAGGGTGCGTTGGAGATCAGCGTAGTGGATGACGGTAGCACTGATGGGACTGCCAAGATTGTGGAGGAGTTCATTGCTTCTAATCCTAAGCGCAGGATAAGGCTGATTCGCAAGAGTAATGGGGGTAAGGGTTCAGCGCTTAATGTAGGCCTTTCAAGCTCCAGTTCGGATTTATTTGTTTGCATGGATGCGGATTCTATAGTTTCGAGGGATGCATTGCTGAAGATAATTCCCCATTTTCATGATGGCGCTGTTGCGGTTGTCCTGCCGTTGCTTAAGGTTTACAGGCCTGCTAATCTAATCCAGAGGATGCAGTGGTTCGAGTACTTGGTTAACCTGTTGTATAAGCGAGTTATGAGTTCCCTTGACTGCGTTCATGTCGCGCCTGGGCCTTTCAGCGTTTATAGGCGCTCGGTTCTTGTTGAGGTGGGTGGTTTTGATGAGTCTAACCTTACCGAAGATCTGGAGATTGCCCTTAGGATTCAGGAGCATGATTACAGGATTGTTCAGCTGCTTGACGCAGAGGTTTATACCAGAGCCCCTGAGAGGCTGGGCGAGCTGTACAGGCAGAGGAACAGGTGGTATAAGGGTGCAATCATAAACGCTGTAGAATATCGGCACATGGTCTTCAATCCCAGGTATGGGGATTTCGGTTTTATTCAGCTCCCTTTGGTTATGGTTTCGGGGTTGGTGGCGCTGATACTTACAGCCTCTTTCTTTTACTATTTTCTGAAGCCGTACATTATGGTGATCTACGATTCATTTTTTATAGGTTTTGATTTTTACACGCTGATCAGGACGTTTACTTTTGATTTCAGCGTTATGGACATAGACTACACTAAGATGTTTATAGCCTTAGTTATGTTTTCCATTGCTGTTTACGTTATGGTCAAGGCTTTTGCCGAGACAGGGGAACGCCTTCCTATCAAAAAGTTTTTTTCTTTGCTTGCATACATGCTGGTTTTTTTCCTGTTTATAGGGTTTGTTTGGGCAGGGGTAGTTTTTGATTTGCTTTTCAGGAGAAGGCAGAAGTGGTAGCATGAGGACAATTTATAAGCGAAGATATGTTGCCGCAGGCGTGATTACACTGGCTGTATTTGTGTTGGGGCTGATGACTGGGCTTCTTGTGGAAGGGAAGCGGGTTGATTACATAGAGTCAACCAGTAGGAGGCAGAACCTTGAGTTCAGCAGCTTACAGCTGCAGTATGCATTTATTGATCAGCTCAGCCAAGAGAAGAACTGCAAGGCTGTGCAGTCCACATTTGAGCGAAACATAAACAATCTAGAGTCCACTAGGATACGGCTCGAAAACTTTAACAGGGACGCGGCTATGCATAAGGAAGAGTTTGCAGTCCTTACGAACGAATATATTTTGGCCCAAATACGTTATTGGCTGCTTGCGGAGCGTACAAGGGAGCTTTGCGGTTCTGACATGGTGAATGTGCTGTATTTTTTTTCAGATAATGATGCCTGCCCTACTTGTGATGAACAGGCATTCGTGCTTACTTACCTGAAGAAAAGGCTTAAGGATCGTCTTCTTGTTTTCTCGTTTGATTCGAATTTTGATAAGGAACCAATGATATCCCTGCTTACAAGCACGTATAATGTGACAGTATATCCTACCGTGGTGGTTGAGGGTGTTCCATATTACGGGTTTGTTGGCAAGGGTTCCCTGCTTAGGGCAATATGCGGGCATTATAAGGAGCCAGATGAGGCTTGTGAAGGGTATATGGGTCGAATATAGAGGTTTTGAAAAACCCTTCTGATAACTGGCGTTCAAAGTTACTTTGCCTTTTCAGGATACCACTGTTTTCAGTATTCATAACAGCCTTTATAACTGTCTTTGCAGTGTGTGTGGTCATGAGGCCTTTTTTGTGGTTGCCGCTTGCATTTTTTGTGGCGTTTGTAGCCCTTCAGCTCCCTTTCCTTCTTGTAGGCCGGGCTTTCTTTTGGGATGAGGCTGTGTATCTGGGCATGGGCAAGCACCTGTATTCTTTTGGGGCGGCTGGTTTGTGGGAGCCTTTGAGGCCTGTCGGGCTGCCTTTGGTTCTTGGGGCTTTCTGGCTGCTTGGCTCTGGCTTTGTTGTTTACAGGGCTGTGATGCTTGGCTTTGCTGTTGGGGTTTTGCTGCTTGTTTACTTGGTGGGCAGGCGCTTTATGGGCGGTTTTGCGCTGGTTTCGGTTGCTGCTGTGGCTTTTTCGCCTGTCTTTTTTGATGGCTCTGCAAGGCTTCTTTCAGACGTGCCTTCTGTCTTTTTTGCTTTGGCAGCCCTGTATTTTTTTGTCAGGGGCAGTGATTCTGTTTCTGGTTTTTTTGCGGCTCTGGCCTTCATTTTCAGGTATCCTCATGGTCTTGTTGTGGTTTCTGTCTTGTTTTTCTCTGCTGCTTCCTTGTTTTATGTGAGGCGCATTTCGCACAGGGCTTTTTTTGTTTCGTTCGCAGTGGCTCTTGCACCTTTTCTTTTGGCGAATCAGGTTTTTCTGGGAGGCCTTTTCAGCCCTTACATGGATTACTCTCAGTATCAGGCCAACTCGGCATATGCTGTTGATGGGTTTTTTGCCAACGCCTTTTTTTATTTGGCTGTTTTGCTCCGGAACAGCCCTTTTCTGCTTTTTTTCATTCCTGGTGCAGTGTTATTTTTCAGGAAGGAGCAGGGCAGGCTGCTTTTGCTGCCTGTGCTCATGTTTGCATACCTTGCTTACTTCACTTTGATTGTGAACAAGCAGGAGCGCTTTGCCATTGCTTTTCTGCCTTTTGCTGCGCTGCTTTCAGGGTATTGGCTTAGGGAGGCTTTTGTTTTTTCTCGGTCACGTATGCGTGTTTTTGCCTGGCCGCTGCTTGTTTTGGTTGTTTTGCTGTGCCTGCTTTCTTCACTGAGGGGCAGCTTGCAGTCTTATGGTGGCATGTCTGTTCAGTCTCCTGGTGTTTACGGGTTCTTTTCCCAGTATCCTGGCGCTGTTGTGTTGACTTCTGACCCGGGTTTCGTTATGTTCTCTGATAACCTGTTTTTGTGGTATTATGAGGACCCGTGGAGCGCAGCTGACCTTTATTCAAGGCATCTCAACGATTCGGACTTTGTGGTGTTCTCTCCAGACTTCTTTCCCTGTGACCGGTTTGGGCATGATTGCGGGTTGAGTAAGCAACTGCTGCTGGAAGCAGTGAGTGTTGGTAACAGCCTTGTCCTTAACGGGTCTTGGGGTGGCAGGGAATTTTATGTGTTCAGGACTGGCGCTTCACTTGGTTAGGGACTTTATGAAAAGTACGGCGTGCCTTGCCTTGAGTTTTGATTGGCCTCCTTTTCTTAGGCCGAAGTCGTATTTCACTTCGGTTATTTTGGCGTTCTTTGGCGCATACTTCAGGAGCTCGAAGAATACCTTGTAGCCTTCCTTCTCAAACTTTTTCTCGTTTTCAGAAAGCACCTTGTTGAAAAGCTCTGTCCTTGTGCCGAAGTATCCTGATAGGGGGTCTGTCAGGTTTTTCCTGAGCCTGAGCTTTGCAAGTAGCGTTGCTGCGCTTGAGACGATTCTTCTGTGTGCTGCCCACTTGACCAGAACTTTTCTTCTTGCTGCCCCGACTATGTCGTTTGCTTTCAGTTTTTCGTATATCTCCTTTATCTTTTCTGGTGGGTGCTGGAGGTCTCCGTCTATCACTATGAGGTATTTTGTCCGGGTTTTCTTTGCCGCGTCTATTACGCTTGCGGTAAGGCCTTTTTCTGGCTCTTTTGCCCTGTCGATTAGGCTGATGTTCCTGTTTCTGCTTGCAGCCTCCTTAACTATTGCCTGGGTTCTGTCCTTGCTTGCGTCGTCAGAAACTGTGACCTTTGCGTCGCTGTACATGCTCGTTATCAGTTTAAGGAGCCTGCTTATGTTTTTTTCCTCGTTCAGGGTAGGTATTATGACTGTTAGCTGAGAATAAGTCATCTTTTCTTGACCTTGACAAAGTCTCCAAGGGTGAGGGCGTCCTTCTTTGGCTGTTTCAGGCTTATCACTTCATCTTCTTCTGCTTCCTGGAGAATTTTTATTCCGAGGGCTTTCTCGATTTTTGCCGCAAACTCTATGTTTGGCTCTGCTTCCTGCACTTCTATTTTGTGTATCAGGGATTCCTTCTCGGCTATGAGCTTTGCGAATTCCTTTTGCGTGATTCCTTTCTGTTCTCGTTTATGCTTTATGAGTTTTCCGTATCCTGGAGTTACCGTTATGGTCTTTTCCTTTGCGGGCTCTTTTTTTTCTCGCCGTGTTATTGTTGCCGCGGCTGGCTTCTGCGCGATTATCCTTCCGTATCTTCCGCATTTTGCGCATACGCTTAGCTCAATGCCTTCTACAACTGCCTTGACAAGCTCGGTTTCTTTGCCACACAGTTCGCAGCTCATGCTCTGCTTGCCGCAGCAGGGTTTATATTTTTATTGGCATGTTTTATTTTGCAGCTCCCCTTGTCGGCACAACTGTGCCTCCGCCTCCTTGGTAGTATTGGTCGAATGATTCTGTTTTGCTTAGCTTCAGGCTGTTTATCTCCTTAATCGTGTCAAGGTCGTTCATCTTTAACATTGTGCCGGATAGCGTATAGAGTGTGTTGTCCATGTAGAGTGTTCTTCTTATCTGGCTGTCTGAGTTGTAGTAGTATCCTGCCTTTATGAGGCTGTCGTCCAGTAAGTGCGTTATCCTTCCTTTGAGCTTGAAGCCTTCGTTGGCATCAAGGCTTAGCACGTATGCTCCTTGCCATGTGTAGTCTCCGTATGCGTGCATAGGCACTTTTCCGTCGCTGTACTGTTTCTCGTTTATCTCTGCGAGCAGTATCGGGATTACAAGCAGCTTTTTTTCCTTGCTGAAGAGGAATGCCTTGTGGTCCCTTAGTGCTTCTGAGTCTGTTCCCCTGTCTCCTATGTTGTATTTGCTTATCTCCTTTGGGTTCTCTGGCTCGCTTACGTCAAAGAGCGCGAGCTTCACTCCTTGGTACCACGCGAAGTCTCCTTGTTCAGCCTCTACTGCTTCTTTTCCTATGCCTATTATGTGGTTTTCGTCGTATGGGTGCAGATAGTCAGAGTATCCGGGTATCTTGAGTTTTCCGAGCACTTTAGGCTTTTCTGGTTCCTTTAGGTCTATCACGAAGAGCGGGTCTGTTTTCTTGAATGTCACTAGGTATGCCCTTTCCCCAATGAATCTGGCTGAGTATATCCTTTCTCCTGGCGCCAGGTCTTCCAGCCTTCCAATGACTGCCATGTCTTGGTTGAGGACATATATGTTGTTTCTTTCCGGCTGCTGTTTTCCTGTCCTGAACCATCCCGGGTTGTTTGTTGTGGCTGTCCTCAGGTTTCCGTTGTGCTCGTCCATTGAGAACTGGTTGAGAACTGTGCCCGGTACTGTTCCTTTTCCTTTGTATTCTATGTTTCCGTTGTTTGCGGCTATTCTGTGGATTGTTGTCTTTTCTCTTTCCCTCGAGATGCGTTCCTGATAGGTGTCTGTGTTTTCCCTTATTTTGGCCTCAAGTTCCTTTACCTGTTCTGCGCTTAGGCTGTCAAGGTAGAGGTTTATCTGCTGCTGGACTTCTTCCCATTTGTTTGGCGTGTCGCTGTCCAGTGTTGCCTTTACTTTTTCGCCAGTGCTCTGCGGGAGTGCTGGTATTACTGTTTCCCTGAAAAGGTCATGCTCGTTGTAGATGTAAGAGTTCCATGTGTATGTCAGGTATATGTTTTCCCTTGATACAAATATGTTCTGGGCGTTTCCAGCAAGGTATGTTTTTGCTTTGTATTGTTCCCCTTCGTTTTGTGTGTTAATGGAGATTATGTTTATGTAGTTGTAGTTGTAGTCCGGTACTGGGAAGTAGTATATGTTTGTTGGCGGCATTGTTTTGGATGCCCCGTTCTCTTTTATGAGGGGGAGTATTGGTTCGTTGGTGTAGTATCTTATTGGCGTGTTTATCACGGCATACACGTATTCCCCTATCATTCTTGAGTCTTGGTATGTGCCTTCCATAGCGATGTTCCTTTTGAGTTTTGGCGAGCTCCTGTCGCTTATGTCATATACCTCTACGTATGCGCTCTCGCTGTATCTTATTGGTGAGGGGATTATGTCTTTGATTATCTGGCTTTTGACTGGTTCCTCGTAGCCATAGCTCTGTCCGAAAACTATGAGTCTGTCCTTGTTTATGAGAATCTCTCTGGCTTGGCCTTTGAGTTTTGTTTCAGACACTATGCGGGCGTTTTGTGGCGGATATGCTTCTATTATGGTTAGCGTGTTTCCGGAGATAGTGTATATGTATGTTCCATCGTTCTTCACTATGTCTGCTTCATCCACTCCTTGGACTTGTATGTTGGTGGTTGAGTAATCTGTTGCTGGTGCTTCAGAGGATATAGAGGCTATTCCGGCCATAGGCGCTATGCTGTCCATAGATGATTTTTCCATCAGTGCGCCTCGAGAATATAGTGAATATGGCGAGCCTCCGTATGCGCTGCTTTTCGAGATGAACTCCTTTATTTCCTGATATGAAGTGAAGGGTTTTGCCTCTGCATCGGGTTCAAGGCTTGCTGTGATGTTTCGTGGCGTTTTGTTTTCCGGTTGCGTCCCCGGGTTTATTGTGTTGGATGCGAACAGTATGAGTGCTGCTGCAGAAAGTATTATTGCAGCCCAGAGCAGAATGTTTTTGTTTTCCATGGTATCACCTGTTGTTTGTTCTGTTTTTTTGTATGGTAAGCAGGGCTTCTTTATATATAGGAGACTAAGTTTCAGTAAGGGTTGAAGTTATTTAGGCATTCCCTTTGCTTAGTCTATCTGCCTCTTTCTCTTTGCTCGCTCCCTTATGGAGTCATACACCATTGTGGCCGCGAGGAAGAACAGTGCGCCCGCAAGGAACCAGAGTGCCGGGCTTGGCTGAGTTGCATATGCTGCCTGTATTGCATCTGTGGGCGTGGCCTTGAATGCCTCGCTGGCTATGCTCACGCCTTCAGTGGCTTCCTTCATTGCAGGCCGCATTATCATTATCTGGTTCGTTGCCGGTTTTAGGAGCTGTATTATGGCCGCCGCTCCTGCAGTGAGTCCGACTGCGGGCAGTATCCTCTTGAGCTTGCTGGCTATGCCTTCTGTTGTTTTCGGAGCTATTATTATATAGCGGTTGGATAGTGAGTAATGGTTTACCTCTCTGCCTTTTTCTGAGTAGTGGAACTCGTCTGCCTTTACAAGCCCTGCCGTGACAAGCTGTTTCAGGTTATAGTGCACTGTTGAGATGGGTAGGGTAAGTGCTTTTGAAAGCTCACTTTCTGTGGCATCATTGCCTGCAAGGTAGTCCAGTATTTTTCTGCATGCTTCGCTGGTTATCACGCTTGCAAGGCTTTTCGCCTTTTCATCTTCAAGAGAAACAAGGAGGAACGTGTTTTCTTTCTTTCCCATGCTTTTCCGGTTTCTGCCAAGGTTTAAATACTTAGTTATTGTTTCCAACTGTGTTGAAGTCAACGTATTAGGCGAACAAAGTCGTGTTTTAGCTCACTTTTGTTCATGGTGCCTAATTTTTGGCTTTTTTTGGGGTCAGTCTATGCGGCCAAGGGTTATTGCTGTTACTGGAACACCTGGCACTGGCAAGACTGCATTGGCCAGGGAACTCTCACTTTTGCTTCGCTACAGGCGGGTTGATGTGCATAAGCTGGCGCTTTCTTTAAGTAGAAAGAGTGGCGGAATGGGTAAAAGTGAGAATTATGACAGTATTAGACGAACAATGGTTGTTGACATTAGACAATTGAATTCTGTCCTTATCTCACTGATAAAGGCTGAAAAAAAGGCCAGTGGCCTGATAATTGACTCTCATATGTCTCACTTTTTACCTTCAAGATACGTGGATTTGTGCGTAGTTGCCACTTGCAGCCTGAGAACGCTGAAGAGGCGGCTTGAAGATAGGCACTATGATGTACGCAAGGTCAGGGAAAACCTTGATGCCGAGGTCTTTGAAACATGCCTTGTCGAGGCGCAGGAGGCAGGCCATGGCGTGTTTGTGGTTGACACCACCCGCAGGTCTCCAAGAAGCACTGCTTTGTCTGTCTGCAGGGCAGCAGGCCTTCTTTGAGCTTTTCAGCCACTTTCCAGCTCTGTCTGCTCCTTCGTCTTCAAAAGTCGGGTTAATACCCCGGACTTTAGGCAGGGGTTTACTTTATCCGGTCTGGAATAGGTCCGGACTTGGTCCGGACTCCGCTCCGTTTTTTTGCTCCGTATAAGTCCGGACTTGTTTTGTCGACGCTACTTTCGGTTCGCTCGCTCCGCATTTCAGTCCGCATTTGGTCCGGACTTAGTCCGGACTTGAGTTCGGAAACGGACTTAAAGACTTAGTTGTTTTTAGAAATTATGGTGCTCCTTGGGCCTTCCTCTATGCTGTTCCTCAGCCTTAGCTCCTTGAGGTAATCGTAGAATGCAGTCCTCCCGCAGAGCATCTTCTCCCTTACGATTATCGTCTCAATCTGCTTCGTCGTGTATTGCCCTTTCTCTGCCATGTTAAGTATCTGCTGCATGATGTAGTCCTTCTTTATCGGCCTGCTTATTGCCACGACCTTGTTGTCAAACCTTGTCCGGAAGGCAGGTTCGGATTTTGGTCCGGACTTAGTCCGGACTAAGTCCGGAAACGGACTGTTTTCATGGCCTTTTTGGATGTTTTTTTGCATGGTTTCAAGGTTTTCGTTTATGCGCACCAGCTCTGCTTGGAGCGCGTTTACGGCTGCCTTTTGCTCAGCCAACTGCCTCTCTGCCTTCTCATGTCTTTCATCGCTCCTGTCGGCCCGCTCATTGACATATCTTATCCATGAGAAAAGGTTCTTTGTGTCGTTCCTGACGCGCTTGAAGGCTTCTGAAAGGGCATTGTCCAGAAGGTGCCATCTTTCATCATTATCCTGCTGCTTCAGCAGCCTTGAAATGAGCCTCAGCATGGGTGTTTTCTCATAGTCTTCATTTAAATAGGT
The DNA here is from genome assembly GCA_016211185.1 of Candidatus Woesearchaeota archaeon. Taxonomy (GTDB): domain Archaea; phylum Nanobdellota; class Nanobdellia; order Woesearchaeales; family UBA10216; genus JACQST01. The sequence goes on from JACQST010000012.1 coordinate 16,325, forward strand.
TTTGCCTGCTGGCTTGGTCTGCTCTGGTTTGTCTGCTGTTTTTGGGTGTGTGAGTGAAAAGTGAGAGTTGGAAGTTTTTTTTGGGCACTATGGTGTGGAAGCTTTTTTATACTGTGGTTTCTTTGCCGTGGTGTATGAAAAGTGAGCTCTCAAGTGTTGAAGTAGGCATTATAGCTCGTGAATTAAACGAACTTTCGGGTTCTCGGCTTGATTCTGTGTATCAGCTTGGCGATAAGGATGTTGTTGTTCAGCTGTACAAGGCAGGTTTGGGCAAGGTGAAAGTGAGGCTTATGGCTCCAAAGGCTGCTTTTGTTACGTCAGGCTCTTTTGATTTCCCCGAAGTGCCTCCAAGGCTTTGTTCTGAGCTGAGGAAGCATCTTGATGGCTCACGGTTTACCGGTGCCAGGCAGCTCTTGAGCGAGCGCATTCTTGAGCTTTCCTTTTCCTCAAGGGATTCTTCTTTCAGGCTTGTCGCGGAGCTGTTCAGCAAGGGCAATATTGTGCTGTGTGGGGATGTCATTCTTTCTGTTGCTGAGCGCCAGCTTTGGTCTGATAGGAAGGTTGTTCCTGGCTCGGTTTACAGCTTTCCGGCAAAGAAGCATGATTTTTACAGGGTAGATGCTGCTTCTTTGTCCGGGCTGCTTGCGGCTTCAGGGAGGGATTCTTTGGTGAAGTGCCTCGCGATGGATTATGGCCTTGGTGGTGTTTATGCTGAGGAGGTTTGCGCTCTGGCTTCTGTTGATAAGCTGAAGGCGCCCTGTGCTGTTTCCGGGGAGGAGATTGGCAGGATTATTGAGTCTGTGAGTCAGCTTCTGGGCAGGTCTTTGGAGCCTGGGATAGTTTATGAGTCTGGAATGGCACTTAACGTTGTCCCGTTCAGGATGCGCATCTATGAGGGGCTGGAGTTCAGGAATTTTGGCTCGTTCAGCAGCGCGCTTGATTTTTATTTTTCTTCAGTCAAGCTTTCTGCCCATGATAGGAAGCTTGCTGAGCTTTCAAGGATTCTTGGCGAGCAGGAGGCTATGCTTCTGCAGGTGAGGTCTGAGATAGGGGAGAACACTGCAAAGGCTGAGGCTGTTTATCAGAATTATGGCTTGGTGCTTGAGGTTATCAATGAGGTCAGGAATGCAAGGGAGAGGCTTTCGTGGAAGGAGATTAAGTCAAGGCTGAAGGCTCATCATGTTGTGAAGGATGTTGATGAGGCAAAGGGCACTGTTATTGTTGAGGTATAGAGGAATTTTTAGTAGTAAAACTCGCCTGTCGGCTGTGTCTGTTTTTGCTGGTTTTGCGTCTTTGCGGTTTCGAATAGTGCCACGAACACGTCTTTTTCCACGTTTATTCCTGCTGCTGTCACGAGGTTGGCTAATGCGTAGCCTTCGTCTGCTTCAGGGTTGTAGTTCATGAGTTCCTTTGCTGTTTCTGTGCATATGTATCCCTGGTTTGCCTGTATTATGGATTCTTTTCCGGATAGTGACTTTACCTGGCCGTTTCCTATGAAGAACTTGTCTTCAAGCTTGTGGTTGTGCAGTTCCAGCCGCAGCAGGTCTTCAATGATTTCTGTGTATTTCTTCTTGCCGAAATATTCCTGCGGCTCTGCTCCTGTGTATTCCTGGAGTGTTTTGCTTCTTTCCCTTTCTGCCTTGTGTATTTTGCCCAGGTATTTTGCTACTTTCTGTCTTGGCCCTTTCGCTGTCCAGCTGTTCTTGACAAGGTACGCGTATCTCTGGCCGCTTATTGTCTTTGCCCTTATGAAACTCATGTGTTCTGGTTCGATTGGTTGTATTTGAATTTTTGTCTTATTGGCGGTGTTTGTCGCTTAATTTTTAAACTGGCCTTGACTTCTGTTCTTTTTTGGGGTTTTAATGGTTGCTGCAAATGTGCTTGTTTCAAGCGCTGTTTTTGATATTGCGTGTTCAGAGGCTTTCTTGGGAGCGCTTGAGAAAATTCTGATACGTGAAGAACTCAGTCTTGCAGGGATTGCGGAAAGCAGGGCTGATTTTAAGGGGCACAGGGCTAATCTTGCTGACTTGGAATCTGCATTGACTGAAGTAAGGCAGGACATTGATGGGCTTTTTGGCGTAAGTGGTGTCGAAATGCCCGGTTTGGGTTTTAGGGGAATGTTTGATGATAATTATCTTCCTTTTTGGTTGGGCGGATGTATGGCGGCTTTTGGCGTTAGCAGTTCAGTGTATATCTCAGCTTCACATGAGGGGTTTTTAGTTCCTGCCGTGTTGTTGGGTGTTTTCTCATCTGCTTTAGGGTTTATATTCGCCGGGTTTGCGCAGCCATTTCATGCCAAGTATGATCCCCAGTCTAAATCAATAATTTTTAATGATAAGCATGAAAAAAGGCTGCATGCATTGTTGGGCCATGAGTATTCTCACCATGTCCTGCATGAGGTTGCAGGGGTTCAGGAAAATGAGCTCGCATTGAATGAGGGGCTTAGTTCTTATGCAGAAATGTACGCGTCACAGCAAAAAGCTGCCAGGACAGGGGACCCTTCTTACGCTTTTTTCGGATTGAAGGAGGGTGTGGATAGATTGAAGGGCGCTTCCAAGTTTATAAGTCGGTATTTGGAGCATCCTGAAAAGTCTTGGCTTGATGGGCGTAGGGCGGTGTTGGATGGCTCTGCTCGTATTCAGGCATTTCATCTTTCTCCTCGCGCTCAGATGGACGTTTATAATGTGGGCTATGCCTTGGTTAGAGTGGCTGAGGAAAGGTTCGGGCCTGATATCTTCAGGGAAGTGGTTAAGAGAGATTTTGGGAATCTAATGGTTTAGTATGGGTGTTGGATATGTCTGCCAGTAATAGTGATCTCGTCAGCATTATCAGGAAGTCTGACTTCTATGCGTACAGTCACTCTCCGCACTGGGATAACGTAGTGGATGTTTTTTATCGTGTGGACAGGAGGAAGTTTTTGCCTTATGATTTGAAGACAGAGGTTCCGGTTTTTGATAAGAGGAAGAGGGCTGCTGTTTCGGCTTTGTTTCAGGCAATTGAAAGCCGCGACGATAGTGCGGTGCGCAGGGCGCTTGATGGTTTTTTGCGCGCTTGCCAGAATATGGAGGCAATAACTGTTCCTGTGAGGGAGCTTGCTTATCAGGATGAGCCTTTGCCTATTGGTCATGGCCAGACCTGCTCTCAGCCTTCCATTGTTGCATTCATGGCTGATCAGCTTGCGGTTTATGGCAGCAGGAAGCTCAGGATTCTCGGCATAGGCTCTGGTTGTGGTTATTCTGATGCTGTTGCTTTGCGCTTGGCTGGCCGCGGCTCTGTGCTGGTTTCTGCTGAAATCATTCCTGAGCTTGCTGCGCTTTCAGCGAGGAACCTGTCCCGTCATTTTAGGGCTAAGGTGCCTGTTTACGAGCTTTCAGACCTTGCGGAGCGGCCTGACAGGAGGATTGTTGTTGTGAGGGGTGATGCGTCTTCAGGTGTTTCTGCTTTGGCGCCTTTTGACAGGATTTATCTTGCGGCTGCTGCGTGGAAGGGGTTTGATTCCTCTGTCTTGGCGCGGCAGCTTAACCGTGAGGGCGGGGTTGTGCTGTTCCCGATGAGAGATGGGAATGGCTCTTTTCAGGATGTGCTCGTTAAGAATGTATATTCAGGTGGCCAGCTGGTGAAGGTTGAGCATTTCTACGGCGTTGGCTTTGTGCCTTTGGTTAGTGGTTGCTCAACAACCGGAGGTTGAGTTTTTTTGAGCTGTTAAGTCGGTTGGATATAATTAGGCTGAGGTGAAAGTCTCTAGGAAGTTATAATAACCCGTGCAGCTGTTAGGCTGCTCGGGGGTGGATATTCGAGGTATCCGCCATGAAAAAGAAAAGAAGTTTGGTTCAAAAGCTTACCGATTTGATAAGGCAAGCAAGAGTACCTGCTTTCCTGCATCATTTCGGACCGAAAACCTACAAGTCAACGCAGCACATCAAGTGCTGGTTATTGAAAGAAAAGCTTAAGTGTTCTTGGGATGACTTTTTCGAAGACCACCTTCAATACTACCAAATATATGACAAGCTCCCTGAAGTTTTAACCCTCAAGAAGTTTGTCAAAAGAATTCCTTTCTACCTCAAAAACAAACTTGTTGCGTTATCAGCAGGCTTTGAACCTGCTGAGTTTGGAGCGATAGACTCAACAGGACTATCAAGAACAAACGCCAGTCAGCACTATACTAAAAGAATTGACCGTAAAGAGCCACTAAAAAAGTGTCTCAAACTGAGTCATTACTCGTCAAAAAGAAGAATTTGTATTTGTTTAGCTGATTTCTGAGTTTTTTGGTTGGAGGTATGTTCTGGAGTAGCGAAATGCTTTAATAGTTGTTAGCTACAAAGTAGCTAAATGAAACACAAAAAAGTTG
>JACQST010000002.1 GCA_016211185.1 Candidatus Woesearchaeota archaeon
ACCTGGTAGCACTTGCGGGATTCGGTTCTCTTTCAGAGGATTCGAGACCGACGCAATTGCCGGATTCTGCCAACCTGGCACTTGAAATAATAATTGCAGGTTGTTTTTATTCGTTTCTCTCTCATCTATGCACGGGCCGCTCCGGAATCACAAGCCACATCAACAGGTATCCAAGAAGCCCTGTTCCCACGCTGGCGAGGATTATCACTATAGCGATGACCCTAATCACAGTGGGGTCTACTCCCATGTATTCGCCGATACCCCCGCAGACACCTGCAAAAACCCTGTTTGTCCTTGACCTGTAAAGCCTCTTCATTGCCAGTTTAACCTTTGTCTATACTAAGACTATTTAAAAGCTTCTTAGATTCTCGGGCCGGAAGAGTCAAATTAATAAATCAGCCCCCTGTTTTTGTGGTTCATGAAGCAGATAGTTGCTGTTGCCGGAGTCATACGCAAGGCAGGCAGGATACTCATAACTAAAAGACTCGCAAACGCCCCTATTGGCCCAGGAAAATGGGAATTCCCAGGAGGAAAACTCGAGCCAAACGAATCACTGGAACGCTGCCTTGTGCGGGAAATCAAGGAGGAGCTGGGAATAAAGATAGGAAACATGAAGCTGTTCGATGCCTTCACTTACATGCATGGTGAAGAGTTCCAGATAATTCTTGTTGTTTTCACTGCACAGCTTTCTTCAGGAACCCCGAAGAAAATAGGCTGCTCTGAATTCAAATGGGTGAAGGCCAACGAGTTGGAAAACCATGAGTTCCTTAGCTCAAACAAAGCCCTGATAAGGAAACTTCAATCACCCTCCTGAGTAAACGTTGTTTTCTTCAGGCGTTACCATTCTGCTGCGCTGTTAAAAAAATTCCTCGCCCGGTGCAAGTTGCGCTCAACAGCACCGTGCTCAGCATTGGATGCAATGCCTCGCCCGGGATTTGAACCCGGGTCTCGGCCTCGAGAGGGCCGAATGATTGGCCGGACTACACCAGCGAGGCGTTTGTTGTTCAGTCCGTGAGGCTTTATGCCTCACTTGAGTAGTTTGGATGCGACCTTACTAAAGGGCGCCCGTGGCTACACCAGCGAGGCAGTTTGGTTTATCTCAAAGTGTGGGGTAAATACCCCTGCTTTCAAGCTGGTGGGATTCACTTTGAGATTAGAATACCCCGTGCCTTTAGGCCGGGGTTTCTTTATTGTTTTCCGTGGGGCTTGCGTTAGCAATGCCCCACTTGGCTGCTTTTGGTGCAGCTTTTTGCAAAAGATGCGGCAGCACCAGCGAGGCGTTTGTTGTTCAGTCCGTGAGGCTTTATGCCTCACTTGTTTGTTTTTTGACGTTCTTTTTAAAGCTTGCCTTGCAGCAACACCAATCGCTGTTAATTTGTAACTTATGAGTGGTTAAAAAAGAAAGTTTTATATAGTTGCTTTGATGACTCGGTTTTATGACAGTCGGGATATCAGTTACAAATGGGCTGGAAGCTGTGATAATCACTGATGCCCGAGTTACGCAAGGAGCACGGCAGACAGACGCGGGAATAAAAGCCGCGGTTTTCAATGCAGACACATTTGGCGGGGTAATATTTGGCGCGGGCAACGGCGACTATATCTGGGAAGTGCTTTCAACAATAAATGGCTTGCAACAGGATACATTGAAAGAAACTGTTGAAAGCGCAAATGCGCTCCATCAGGCCAGGGTATTTTCTTACTACACTGAATATCTCGAAACAAAGATGCGTGAAATCTATATGAAAGCCAGACTCATACAAGACCCTGGCCAGCAGGATGAGTTTGTTAGAATAAAGCGCAATGAGCTTATGCATGAGTATGACCAGCATCAGCAAAACCCTGCTAACAGGACACAGTTTGCAGTAGTGGGTTTTGACATAAACGGCTCGCCAGGAATAAAAACCTTTTGCTTTGATTTTGGCCGTTTAGCCCAGTGCTTTGGAGACACTATTTATTTGGGAGGAGGAGCAGATGCCTCAAACATTTATCTCATCGAAGAATTGCAAGGCATAGACACAAAGCTGCTTAGGAAACCTGACTTGCTGTTCTATGCTCTGAATGCTTATGCATTATCAACACTAAATACAGGAGTTGGTGGAACTCCAACAATTGCTATGGTTGAGAGGGGCGGTGCAAGAACGTTGGGGCATGAGCTTTCTGTGGTACTTACTAACCTGACAGGGGCATACAAGGCACGAGTGCCTTCTATAGGCTTAACGGACGATGAAACAAAAGGCTTCATAGCTCAAGTTGTTTCTAAGGGATTGACTCCTGATGTTCTTGGAAACTTGTCCTCACGCTTGGGTTTAAGTCCGGAGAGTGTTGGGAGCATATACATGCCGTTCAGCTCGTGGAAAAAGAAAGCTAACAATGAGCGCTATCCTCGTTTACAGTAACCATGTAATTAATGCCCGTTACTATAATTAACATGTTGCCCTAAAGTGTCTTCTGCCTGCCGGTGAAGAAGTCCCTTATGTGCTCACGGTAGAACGAAGTCACTTTGGGCATCCAGTCCTTTGGGAAGCAGTCATAATACCTCTTCCATGCATAGCGGTCATCCACAAAAAGAATAACCCCCCTGTCCTTCTCAGTCCTGATGCATCGGCCAGCTGACTGCATGGCCTTTGTAAATGCAGGCAGCACATACCCGTAGTCCCACCCTTTCCCATACTTTGTGTCGTAATGCTCAATCAGCTTCTTTGTTTCGAGGTCAGGCTGTGCAAGGGGAAGCCCGACTATTATCACCCCATTAAGAAGCTCCCCTGGAAGGTCAATGCCCTCGTAAAAGCTGCCGCCCACAACAGCAAGCAAAAGCCCCCCGGTAAGGTAGCTCATCCTGAAATTCATAAGCAGCCTTAACTTCTCATCCTTCGTTATGCCGGGCGTCTCAACGAATACGTTCTTCTGCGTTCTGCTGTGAATAAGCCTGTGTGCCTCGCCGAGAACATGGTAACTTGGGAAAAATATTGCAACATTCCCGGGTATCTCGTTTGAAGAGTCCACGCACACATCTGAAATCTTCCTGAACTGAGACTCATCACGCTTGCTGAACTGCGTTGTAGCTCCATTTACAACCAATGCGAGCCTGTTCTGCCGTGGAAAAGGGTTCCTGTACTCGCGCTCAACAGTGCCTTCAGGAAAGCCAAGAATCTCCCGATACATTCTTGTCGGAGTCAAAGTCCCGCTCATAAGCACAACTGAATGTGCCTCATGGATAACCCTCCTTGCCCCAACCGCAGGGTCAAGGCACCGATACGAAAGACTCACGCTGCTGAAGCCCTGATTCCTGCTTACAATACGCGCATACCCTTCCTCCTCACCTTCAACCCATGAATCAAGAAACTCAACAATTGAACCAATATAGCTCTGCCTCTGCTCCTCTCGAACCCTGTCAGCAACCTTCCCAAGCCTCTCAATCACAGACTCAACATCATGATGTTCAAGAAGCTTCAGGAAAGCATCCTTTGCGACAAGCCGCTCATTCTCCTTTCCCTCCTCAGAAAGGGAGGCAAGCGCTTCGCCAACATCAACCAGAAACCCTTTGTCAGAATCCTCAGCAAAACGCTCAGCCTCCTTCACGCCGCGCTCAACAACTGAGCTCGTCAACCTCTCAGTCAGCATCTCCCTCATCCTTTCAGGCAGGTTATGGCCCTCATCCACTATGATTATGCAGTCCTCAAGCTCCTTTCCAACTTTCTTAAGAAATCCATCTCTTATTGACTGGTTGAAGAGATAGTAGTAATCCGCGATGATAACCGACGAATCCTGTGATGCGACTGCTGCAGCCTCATATGGGCAGACTGTGTGCATTTTCCCAAGCTCAACAGTCCTTTCAGTATCGCAAGGCTCCCTCCTCAGCGCGTCAACAACCAGCTTTGTATCAACAGTTAATTCTGAGCCCCGCTTAAGGTTTGAATAAAACCGGCACTGGCCATTCTCCCTGAGCGCCCTGCAGAACTCGTGGAACTGCCTGCTGGACAAAGCACTTATGCCTTCCTGCGCGCACATGTGCTTTTTCCCCACGATGTCAGTCACGCTGAACTTTACGCCATGCCTCTGCCTGATCTGCCTCAAAGTGTCCAGTGCCAGGGCGTGCTGCGTATGCCTTGACGTCAGGAAAAAAACAGTTAGCTTCTTCTGAAGGGCAAACGACAGCGCAGGGGCAAGTGACGCTGCTGTCTTGCCCATGCCTGTCGGTGCGTGAGCAATAAGGCAAACACCCCTTGACAGGCTATCATACACATCACTCATGAACCTTCCCTGCTCCTCCCTTACAGACTCATGCGGAAAAAGACTGGATGCATTCATGAACAAGCCCACAGACAAGCTGTATAAAAAGTTAGTTAATTCGCTAGCTAAAATATAAAAACAAGCCCTGTAACAATTACGGCTTTGAGCACTTGAGAAACCGCACAATAAAGTTCACACGTGTAGCATTCGGCCATTTTTGTCACATATTATGTAAGGCGCCGGGACTGGGATTTGAACCCAGATGCCCTTGCGGGCCAGGCTTGCAGGAATCAAGTTCCAGGCCTGCGCAATGCCAGGTTATGCGATCCCGGCAAACTCGGAAAGCTTGCCCCGGCAAAGGCTGAATAAGAAGGCGATTTATAAATTTAGCGAGGCAATTTTCAGCACTTCATAGCTGAACCTCTTCTACAAGCTTCCTGAACTCAGGCCATTTCTCTGCAGGAATCCTCGTGCCCTGCTTCGTGAAGCCTGTGTATTTCTCGCTTGTGAGGAACTCCCGTATGGTAATCCCTGTCTGTCCCCCGTAGTCGTCCACCCTTATCACGATTTCTGTGTTCTCGTTCTTCTTTATCCTGCCTATTTCCTTGTCCATGCAAATCACCTCTTACTATTAGCTGATTCTTCTGCCGTCATCACCCTTCGGTTAGCAACCGATCTAATTCTGATTTATGCTCCTCTGGAAGCACAGAATACCTGACAACGCCTCCCTTTTTTAGACTTATGTCCGGAAGATAGTCAGGAAGCATTCTCGTCGTTATTCCTGAAATCTTTTTGTCGTCTCCTAACTTTAGAATTCCTGATGCAAGCTCCTCCAATGTGCTATACCGCGCAATAGGTCCTGCACCTGCCGCTTGAGGAGCTTCAGGAGCCTGATTAAGCGAAGACTCTATCCTCTTCACGACCTCTGGATTAAACTCGCCCCCGATTTTAATTTTGCCGTAAATCTTGTACATAGCCAAAGCGATTCTCATTGTGGCAAGAAATGCGTCAGGCACTGTCGGAAGAATCCCTGTTATTCCAAACCCCGGCGCAGATTCAGGGAAAAGAACATAATTAATAGTGCCTTTTTCATGCGCCATAACAACATAAGCAACCTGTTCTTCAGTCATATTATCACCATGTTCAGCTTGTTTTTTACATTATCAGAGCTTACCTAAACGAAGGGTTTGAGCCCATCCTCTTCATCAGCTTCTGCATCTCCTTCATGTCCCCTCCCTTGAGCATCTTCATCATCTTCTTTCCCTGCTTGTACTGCTTCAGGAGCTCCCTTATCTCAGAGGCCTGCACTCCTGAGCCTCGCGCAACTCTATCAATCCTGCTGCTATCAATGAGTTCAGGACCCTCGAGCTCCTCCTTAGTCATTGAGTCCATGGCATATCTCCATTTCTGCAGCTTCCCTTCCTGCACATCTATCATTTCCTTGGGAAGCTTCAGCTGGCCGAAGCCGGGAATCATCTCGACAAGCTTGCTCAAAGGCCCCATTTTCCTGACTGACTGCATCTGCTCATAAAGGTCAATAAGGTTAAACTCTCCTTTCAGGAACTTCTTGCCCAAATCTTCCTGCTGCTCCTCAGTCATAGCCTCCCTTGCCTTCTCGAGCAGAGCCTTTATGTCACCCATCCCGAGCAGCCTGCCGACAAAGCCCTGCGGGTTGAACCTTTCAAGGTCATCCACTTTTTCGCCTGTCCCTATGAACTTGACTGGCGCTCCTGAAACTGCGCAGGCAGCTAACGCGCCTCCACCCTTGGCGGTGCCTTCCATCTTGGTTATCACGATGCCGGTTATCCTACACGCCTCGCTGAAAGCCCTTGCCTGCCTCTCAGCAGCCTGACCTATGTCGCCTGAAATCACAAGCAGGCTCTCGCTCGGGCTTATGTACTTCGCGAGCCGGTTAAGCTCTGAAATCAGGTCCTCTGAAAGGGCATCCCTGCCTGCAGTGTCTATTATGACAGCATCATATTTTGCCAGCTCAGGCTCAAGCTTCCTATACATTGCTTCGGGGTTTCTTTCCTTCCTGTCACCGTAAACAGGAAGGTTTATCCTTGCGCCTACCTGTGAAAGCTGCTCAAAAGCAGCAGGCCTGTAAACGTCAAGCTGCACAAGCGCAACCTTAAGCCCCCTCTTGCTGAGGAAAAGCCCGAGCTTTCCCGCGGTGGTTGTTTTTCCTGAGCCGAAAAGCCCAAGTAGCATTATTTTTGCGGGCTTTGCACTAACGTCGATAGAGGGTTCTGTTTCCCCAAGAAACCTCACGAGTTCCTCGTACACTATGCGGACAATCGCATCCTTCTTGCTTATTCCCTTGGTATCGTCCTTTAAGGCACGCTCCTTAATCCTCTTGCTGAGCTCAAGCACAATGCTGACGTTCACGTCGGACTGGAGAAGCGAGCGCTGGATGTCCTTTACAAGCTCATTTACAACTGTCTCGTCTACAAAAAGAGCCCTGGCTAGCTTTTGAAGGCTGTTCCTCAATGAATCCCCCATCTTGTCAAGGACCATAGAATGCTGTATTTGTAGAGCTTATTTAAAGCTTACGAGCCTCCCTATAAAGTCAATGACATACTCAGTATCTCCGATTGGATGATTCTTCACTTGAAAGTGTTTAGAAAAATCAATGCAGGAGTTGTTCCTGCATTGACTG
>JACQST010000014.1 GCA_016211185.1 Candidatus Woesearchaeota archaeon
TATATAAAGCTTTCTATTTTAATTACTATTTAGTAATTAAAAATGAGGGATTGCTGTGTCTTCCGTCACCAAAAGCGTGTCGAACTTCTGCACGATGTCTGAAAATTTGTACCGCATGTCATTAGCTATGCTGTAGAATTCCTCTACAGACGCGACTTCCACATCCAGCTCTACATGCCATTCTCCCAGCACCTTTTGCCAGTATACTACATTCGGGTGCTGGCGCGCGTACAGAAGCAGGTCATGGAACCTTTCCGGCCCTGCACCTTGCAGCTTCACAAGGCATTTGAAGAGCATGTAGCCGAGCTTCCTGTAATCTATGAAAAGCTTGTAGCCGACGATAACCTCCCTCTTGTCGAGCGTTTTTTTCCTGTAGCGCACAATGCGGTCTGTCAGGCCGAGGGATCTGGCAATCTCATTGAGCGATTCGCGGGAATTCATGGAAAGCGCCTTCACGATTTTGAAATCCTCCGGATCCAAGTCCTCCTTTGCCGAGGGTTTGCAAAATATAAACACTTTCCTCATGGGATTTTTGGTTCCCATGATATACTGGCGGGGATAAACCTCGCCCTCTGCCAAAACAGCGAATGAGTCCCTCTGGAAAACCGAGTCGAACCTGGCGAACAGCTTATTCTTGTATTCGTCAAAATCCATTACAGAAGGAAAGTGCACGCCTATCATCAGGTCGAACGAGCCTTCTGAAGTGGCAAGCCAGCCGAAATTCTTCTCCTTTTTCACGAAATCTATTACAGCCTGTTTCTTCTCTTCCGTAATATGGGCGAATTTTATATACAACTTGTAATAAGCCAAACCAAGCTTTATCGGGCTGTATATTGCGGTATAGTTTCTTATTATCCCTGCCTTTTCCAGCTGCCTTATCCGATAAGCCACGGCTTCCTTAGTCGTCCTCAGCTTCCTAGAAATCTGCTTCAGGCTTTGCGTCGCGTCCGTGTCCAACTCGACGAGTATTTTCCTGTCCTTGGCATCCAGGCTGACGCTTTGCGTATTTCGGCTTGGCTCCATATTTTTGTTTAGTTACATAATTATTTAAAATTTGTCATTTTGTTAAACAAACACGAAATAAATTTTATATTCTAAACAAGTTTAATTATTAGTAAGTGATAACGGGGTGTGAACGATGGAAGATGGTTTTGAGGATTTTTCAGACGTGCACGAACGGGCTAGGGCATTCAGAACTCTCTTAACAACTTACCCTAGCTGGGGTGTTTCAAATTTTCATTTACCAGAAATATCAGCGCACTTGGAAGGATTGACGTACGCTGTTGTTCGTGGGGATACTGTAAGACGCTATAATTCGTTAGAAGGTATAGACTTACATCCAGAAGATGAGGTGTACAGGGTTGATATAGTTAGGATAAAATAAAGGTGCCAAATATGCAATCATCCAGGCAATTCGTCGAATACGTCAAGGCAAAAGGCGTGAAGAGCGGAGACGATGTCTGCCGAAGCTACAGGCTAGTCCGCAGGCTGAGCAACGAGAACCTGATGATAGCGCAGCTGAACGACCCGTATGACAGGGGCGATGCTTGCGAGCTAAGGATATTCGTATCGAGGGCCATGGATGCAGAGGAAACAGCAGGCCGCCTCGATTCTTTCAGCGTGTGCGTGCAGGGCGAGTGGGTTCGCCTTGACAGCTCTGAGAGCGTGATGCAGCAATACCAGAGTATGCTCTCAAGTTATCTTGCTTCTATGAAGTCAAACTCCCGGCTTGCATGGCAGAAGCGCGCGGAAGATTTAGGCATGGCTGCGTGATATTTATGGGAGAAACTTGTCATAATTCTTTGCCAATAGGACAACAGAGGATAGCATGTATGCCTTCACCTACTTTATCTGAGAAAATTGCAGAGAGTGTAATGGCTTATGGAGATCTTTCAATAGGCAATGACTGCATTCCATACTTTGGAATCGACATGGGAAGTGAAAAAGATGAAATGGGAAATGAAATAGGCAACCGAAGACTTCAAGTGCGCTATATGATGCCCGACCAGGCGCTGCACGGAGCGCGCGATGCTTACACCGTCTCCGGAAAGAATCCGATGGCACGGGAAATTAATATAAGGCTCGTAGACAGAGGGCACGCATTTCACGGATTCGGCGGCGACATGAATGATAATGCGTCTTACGTGGCATCAATAAGCCCAAGGAGCGGCATAGATTTTTGCAGACTTCTTAAGAAAGAAGACCAGCAAAAGGTTTACAAGCAACTTTTGGCTGACGTGGCAGAATTACTGGGGGTTGTTCCATGAAAGCAACCAACATAATAGGAATCCTAGTTGTATTGGTAATTATTGTAGGCGGCGCCGTGCTGCTGAGCAAGCCCGCGTCTGCTGAGACGACTAAGATAGGCTCTATTCTTCCGCTTACAGGCGAAGCCGCTGAAATCGGGCTGCGCGCGCAGGAATCCATAAACCTCGCACTTGAGGAAATCAATTCGCAGGGCGGGATAAACGGCAAGAAGCTTGAGGTCATATTCGAGGACAGCAAGTGCGA
>JACQST010000015.1 GCA_016211185.1 Candidatus Woesearchaeota archaeon
ATGGTTTTCGATACAGGAACTCGAAAAGCAATTAAGAATAGCATTCAGAAAGAAAGATTTGTTACTAAAAACAAACGGATATTAATGTCCTACACTATAGTTTTCAGAATTTACATTGAAACAGCAGAGATGTTAAGAGCAACCGAAGACTACACCCAATCGAACAAGTACATCCTTGAGCTCCTCAAAAGGTCTATGCAGCCCCAAGACTATTACACCCTAGAGACAGCACTGAAAGCAAACTACAACTCATTCCACAGGCTTTTAGAAACACCAGATGTTCAGGCATACCAGGAATACTACCCTGACAAAATATCATATTTTGTAGCCTACCCCTACGCATATACAGTGCCGCCGGAAATAAAAACGATGGTAGACACAGGAGCCATAAACAAGTATGCCTTAAGGGTTTACATAGACAACAAGGCAGACCTGGACTGGGAAAAAAGCTTTTTCAACACCAATCCCGGAAGAATAGCAAACTCACTCCTACCAAAAAACGTGGAGGAGCTTGCGCTATCAGTTATTCCTCTACCTGCAAGAGGGGGCCAAGCCTCAAGGCTTGCGCCATTAATTGCCGGAGGAACAAAGGTGCTTTACAAGGATCCAACAGGAGAAAGAATTGCAAGAATAGCCATTGAAAGAACAGCAGCTATAGCAACAACAACAGACAAAAACAGAATCGATGACGCTCTTGCATATTCGCCCCCATTTGTCAGGGTAGCAGTTGCCGAAACTGGAATAGAACACCCAACAATCCACACAATAGCCCACAACACAGGAGCTATAGGAGAATTCCAAAGGCTTGTTTATGACCTTGCAAGAGGAAAACCCTACGGAGCAGAGCCTCCCCACACAATTAGTACAAGAGACGGTAGGGAAACTGTTGACGTGTACAACGGCATGAGAGGGATACTAAGGCAGGAGGCCTTCAACAACGACATAACTGCAGTCATTTCAAAGATACAAAGCGGAGAACTAACTTACGAAAAATTCCGAGAACTATTCACAACTGCAATCTACGATGGAAAAAGCTACTATATACAATTTTTCTCCCACCTCGAGCGGGAAGCAACGGCCAGGACCGTGAGGGACCCCATACCCGAGATATCTCCAGCGGTCATAGTGCGCAACGTAGAAATAGGCCCATACTTCAAGGAATCACCCGGAGGGTGGGGAACTCTAATCAAAAGAGCAGCGTTCCCAGGCAGAAACTCAAGAGAAATCTTCTATATAGACCTGGAAAAGGACGATGCGCTCAGAAACTTCATAGAACAAGAGAGAGCCAAACTACAAGGGAACAGCGATATAGAAGCAACAATAAAAACTCTGCTTGGGGACATAAGAGGCACAATGCAAAGAAATGTCAACGCGGTAGGCCGGCTGCAAGAACAATACAGGGACAAGCCCGTAGAGTTGGGAGTCTTCATAAAAAACGGTGCAGGCGTATGCAGGCACAGGTCGGCCCTCTTCAAGGCAACAGCCGACAGTCTTGGCATAACCAGCAGGATAGTGAGAGGAAGCTTACAGGGCACAGCACATATGTGGAATGAAGTGAAAACACCCAAAGGAATATTCGTTGTTGACTGCTCGGAAGACCAGGTGTTTTCTCTCCAAGAAAGACCTTACTACTATTACAAGCCAACAGAAATACTCGGCATCAAGAGCTAAAAATTCCAAAATATATGGCAAATATGAAAGAAAGATGAGACTACTGCTCATAGCCCTAATCCTGCTATCCGCAGGCTGCCAGGAAAGAGATCGCCCTTACTTTCAAGAACAGCCGCAGCCCACGCAAGCCACAGCAGAAAGAACCATTTCTGAGCTCGAGAGACAGCTTACAATTGCGCAAAAAAGCGGCGGAATACACCCTGACACCTATGCAGAAATCAACAGGCAAATCTCAGAGCTCGAAGCAGATGGCAAATACACTGAAAGAGTGCAGAAACTACGAGACCTGCTCTCAAACCTTGAAGTGGGCGGCCAAGAAAAACCCAAACAACCGATTGACACCCGCACAGACCACAAAGAACAGTTATCACAAACCCAAACCAAATTAACAGAAACGCAGAAGCTAAAAACGCCGATAATAAAAGACCCGTGGTCCCCACCCTCAACCTGCACAGGAGAAACAGTCGAGTTCACGAACGCCCCTATCAGCCTTTCACATATACGCTACATAGTTCCAATGGGCCAGATGAGCGGAAGCCACGTAACGCCAACAGACCACGGATACATAATCAACAGCGACGACAGAAACGTTCCCCCTGTTGACCTTTTCTCACCTGCTGACGGCTATATCCTGGAAATAGGAGCATTTGACCGGCCGAACGACTACCGCATGGTAATATGGCACTCCTGCACAGTCGCCACCATATACATACACATATCTGAACTTGCTCCTGAAATCCTCGCAGCAACAGGAAACATCGCTCCAGGACAAAACTGGGCTGGCGACCAAGGACCTGATGGCCAGAGAATTCTACCGATACCCGTCAAGGCAGGGCAGGCGATAGGCAAGATAAGAGGAGGCGTTGACTTCAGCGTCCACGACACCAACCTAAACCTGACAGGCTTTGTAACGCCCTCACTTTACAATGGCGAGCCCTGGAAAATACACACAGCCGACCTTTTTGAGTACTTTGCAGAGCCACTGCAATCAGAACTCAAGAAGAAAAGCCAGCGCGCCACACCACCTGTAGGCGGCAAAATAGACTACGACACAGATGGCAGGCTCATAGGGAACTGGTTCATCGAAGGAACAGACTACAAAGGCAACGGGCCAGAATGCACATATTACGAATGCCACCTGTCTTTCGCATACGACAACGTGAATCCTGAATTTGTCAGGGTTGCGATTCCAAACACAGGCATAAAACACGAAGACTGCAGGCAATGCCTGGGAGCCTACGGAATCAGGAGAAACAGCCCAGACCCGGGAGAAGTAAGCATACAGACAGGCCCTGTCAAATACGAACTCGTAGAGTTCCAACGCTTATCCGGCCCTGATTCCAGACCAGAAGCAAAAAACATTGACGACAACATACTCGGAGTTCTACTCGTGCAGATGACTGAAGAGCGCAGAATAAAGGCAGAATTCTTCCTCGGCAAAAAAGCAGCAGAAGTAACACGATTTACAGAACACGCCAAGACATACCATCGTGATGCGCTTCCCCAAAACACTCCACAAAACAACCTCTTCCGAAGCGTATCTGAGTTCCCATCGGAAACTGAAAGACAGCAACTCCCTGACTGCCAAAACATAAGACTCGCAGCATTCCCTGTCGACATGACAAAAGTCTACGACATAAGCCCGCTCGGCGCAATAGGGCCCCCAGGACACACCTTCCCAACAGAGCACTCATTCATACACCTCCACTCAACCGGGACAAGCACCGAGAAGCACGACGTCTACGCGCCCGCAGACGCATACATCACACAAGTGAGAAAGTCCACAGGCGACACACAAGACCCCTATGACTACACAATATACTTCGCAGTATGCAAAGAAGTAACAGGATACTACAACCACATCAAGGAAATATCCGCGGCGTTGGAAGAAGCCATAAGCAGCTCCGAATGCCTGCCCAACCACGGCGAAAGGACATGCGCAAAAAACACCTTTGCCAAGATAGAAGCAGGAGCAGCCATCGGGAAAGCAGGGGGACACCAGGGAAACTTTGACTTCGGACTAATAGACTTCCGCACCAAAAACATGTTCGCAAACCAAACAAGATACGGCACCAGAAGCCTACACATACAGTGCCCATACGACTACTATGAGCAAGACAAAAAAGCAAAGTTCCTTTCCTACATAGAAAGAAAAGACAGCAAGCCCTGCGGCGAAATAATGCAGGACATACCAGAAACCCTTCAGGGAAACTGGTTCCACGACAACGCAAGAGCAGACATAGGAACAGACTGGCCACGACACCTCGCCTTCCTACATGACAACGAAGACCCTGAAACGCTAATAGTCTCAATAGGCGGGACCATATCCGAGCCCAAGAAAATCGTGTTTGAAGCCGAAATCACAGGGACAACAAACAGAGAGTTCAGCAGCATAACACCAAGTGAAAAGACATACTGCTACACAGACGGAAAATACACGGCAGTTGTCCAGCTCACAAAAAGCACAGAACTCAAGATCGAGCACAGCACAGGAACATGCGCCGCAACTGAAACACTCAAATCACCCACAACATACAACAGGTAATCAGAAACCACATTCAAAAGCATTATATACTGTCCACACCATTGAGAACCGTCAATGAAACCTGCCAGACCAGTAACCCCGCGGTTGACAAAAAACGACAAAACCGTGCTGAAGAACATTATTGATTATGCGAAGGTCTCTGATACAGAAATCGCACGAAGAATGAAGATATCTGCCCAGGCGGTTTTTAAGATACGAAACAAACTGGAAAGGTTAGGAATAATCAAGGGCTACATACCCATTATCGACTACAGGAAAATAGGCATAAGAGTCATGGTTTTGCTCATTATCAAAATAACAACCGAAGTTTGGAACAAATTCACTGATGAGCAAATTTCGCAGAAAATAAAGAGAATACCTCACATAACCGCGGCATACAGGGTACCTGACTCGAAGGCATCACACATACTCCTCATGGGCTTCAGAGACATCTCACAGAAGGATAATTACCTGACCAGAATCCAGACCCTTTTTGGAAGAGAAGTAGAATTAAATGAGGTCTATACCTTTTCGGTTGATAAAATAATAACCCAAAATCCTGTCGGGCTGCTTTATGAGATTATCGATGAGAAGCACAAACAGATTAGTGAATTCTTCCTCAATAAAAACTAACCTTTCCGAAGCAAAAAGTTGGATTTCCCAACCACAAGCAGTTATACTCATAAAAGTTCTATCTTTCAGCAAAAAAAACAGATCGGGGTGATTATAGCATAAGACTTTAATTTTCGTAA